>NZ_JBIAZN010000011.1:0-293955 GCF_042899225.1 Streptomyces sp. NPDC000134 | reverse complement strand
GGAGACGGATTTCTTGGTCGAAAACCCATCTACCAGGGGCTTCACCTGTCTGTCACCCCAACTGACCTGCCCCGCGACCAGGTTGGAAAGGGCTCACGGTCACCGCACATGCCTCCTGGCCGTGCCGACGCCGCGCCGGACGCAAGTTACCCACTGGACCCCAACTAACGCCGCGTGCCCAGCATGTTGGCCAGAACCACATGAATGAACCGCTGAATACTGTCGGTCCCGTCCTCGCCCGATGCGGCCTTCCCGGCGGACCTCGGACCTGCAGCGGACCTGGCGGACGATGCGCTCCTGGCTTCTTCGCCACCCACCCCTCGGGGAGATGATCAAGGAGATGGGGGCGGCCTTCCCCACGAAGGCGGGAACGCGGTTATTGATCACGCGGCGAGCGTGAGTTCAGCGGTGTGGCGATCGACAACTGGGTGCACCGCCGGATCGTCCTCCTTGGAGACGCCGCCCACCCCATGCTCCAGTACCTCGCCCAGGGCGCGTGCCAGGCGCTGGAGGACGCCGTGGCGCTCGGCGAGGCCCTCAGCCGGTACGCGGACCCGCGCGAGTCCTCCCGCCCACCGGGGGTCCAGGCATGCGAGCCCGATCTCGTGGAAGCGGTGGATCACCTCGCGGACGGTGTCCTCGTCCGCCCGGACCGACCGCACGGTCACCGGAACCGTGCTGCCGCCGGCCGAGGCCCCATCATCGCCCGCCGAAACCGGTTCTGGGTCGCGGCAGTGCCCGGCGCCCCTGGGCGCGGCCCCGCGCGGCGACCGGTGGTGACGGCACCTGCGGCGGCCGCCGACGCGGTCGGGCGGGCCGGTGGAACACCGGCCCGCCCGCGCTGCCGCTGACCCTACGGCTCCAGACGGCTCTCGATCCTCGCCTGCTCGACCAGTTCGCCGTAGGCGTCGGGATCGTCCATGTGGTCCTCACTCAGCAGCATCATCGACCAGGGCACCGGGCACGGCGGTGCGTGACCGGGGTCCGGGCACAGCAGCGCCGCGACGCGTTCCTTGATCTTCTCGGCTTCCTCCCGGCTCGCGTACAGGCCCAGCCGCAGCTCGTAAACGCCTCGCTCCTCGGACACGGGCCCTCCTCCGTACGACGTCCGTGGGACTTGTGTGTGCTCTCTTCTCCGTTCTACCAGACCCGCTTGGCGTCGCAGTGGCGCTTGTAGTGGCCCGGGGGGACGGGCACGTTGCTCTTGGCGTCCTTGATGGCCGCTTCCTTGGTGTTGCCGGTGCCGTCGGCCCTCTCGTAGCCGACGACGTTGTTGTCGCTGATGCGGACGATCTGGCACTGCACGGTGGCGTGCCAGGTCTTCAGGACGCCGGCCTCGGACGCGGGGGGCGCGGCCGAGGCGGTGCCGGCGGACGCGACGGGTGCGACGAGACCGCCCAGCGCGACGGTCATGGCGGCGACGGCGAGCGTACGGCGCAGCGTGCCCGGCTTCGTCTTCTTCATCGTGGCCCTCCTTGACAGCAGTGGAACCGGAACGTCCACGAGCCTCACATCCGGCCCGCGCCTCTGTCCCGGTCCACCGGTCCGATTGGCAGCCCGCTGACATCATTGGGCAGATGTCAGCCGACTGCCACCGCACCCGGCGGTGAACCGGCGCGCCCGCCGCCGCTACATACCCGTACGTACTCGTCGTCCATGGCGTCACCGACGGTGGCCAGGCAGGAGAACTCATCGTGCACGAGACGGCCGTCCAGCCCCTTCCCGCGCCGGGGAAGCGCGACACCCCCTCGCTGGTGACCGTGGTGGGCACCGAACTCGCCCGTAACAGGCGGGGTTTCCTGCCCTGGTACCACCTGCTCGCCCCGGTGATCATCACCGTGCCGCTCTTCCTGGGCTCCCTCGGCTCCTCCGAGGCGAAGGCCGGGCAGACCTTCGAGGTGTTCCGGAACGTGACGCTGGAGTTCTGGGGCGTGCTCGTCCCGATGACGGCGGGCCTGGCCGCCGCGCTGTCGGTCCGCGCCGACCAGGACGCCTGGCGGCTGCTGCTGTCCTACGGGGTCCCCCGGTGGCGGTATTTCGTCGGCAAGGTGGCCATGCTGGGAGTGCTGGGCCTGCTCTCCTCCACCGTGCTCCTGGTCATGCTCTCCCTGGGCGCGGCGATCAGCGGGACGTTCCCGGAGGCGATGGGCACCGTCGCCGCGGCGGTGTACCTGCCGTGGCTGGTGGGGCTCTCGATGACCGCGCTGGCCGTGTTGGTGGTCATGGTCTGGGGCATGGGGCCCGGCGTCGGCGTGGGCGTCGCGGGGCTGCTGTGCGGGGCGCTCGTCTCGGACAAGTCCTTCTGGTACGCGGTGCCGTTCTCCTGGCCGATGCGCGTGGTGCTGCCGCTGGCCGGGATCGGGCCCAACGGGGTGCCGCTGCCCGACGGCAGCCCGGTGACCGAGATGTCGGCCATCCCGCTCGCGGTGGCCCTCTCCGCCGTACTGACCGTGCTCCTGCTGGTCGCCGGGAGCCTGCACATGAGCCGCAAGGAGATCTGACCGTGAGCATGCCCGTCCCGCACCCCCACGGAGCCCCGGCAACGCCGGCCCTGGTCATCCGTCGGCTGCACAAGAACTACGGCACCCACCGCGCCCTGGACAGCGTGGACCTCACGGTCGGCGCCGGCGAGGTCTACGGTCTGCTGGGACCCAACGGCGCCGGGAAGACGACGCTGATGAAGGTGCTGCTGGGGTTGCAGCGGCCGACGTCGGGCACCATCGAGATCCTCGGACGGCCGGTCGGGCGGGAGTCGCTGTCCCAGGTCGGCGCGCTGATCGAGGTGCCCGGACTGTGGCCGACGCTCACCGGCGACGAGACGATGCGGGTGCACGCGAGGCTGCGCGGGGTGCCCGAGGAGTGGATCGAACCGGCGTTGCGGCTGGTGTCGATGACCGGGGCGCGGGCCCGCAGGGTCAGGGAGTACTCGCTGGGCATGCGCTGGCGGCTCGGCATCGCCGTGGCCCTGCTGGCCCGGCCCCGGCTGATCGTGCTGGACGAGCCCACCAACGGACTCGACCCGGTCGGCATCCGCGAGATGCGCGGCATCATCCGCTCGCTCGCCGCCGAGGGAGCGGCCGTGCTGATCTCCAGTCATCAGCTCGCCGAGGTCGCCCAGGTGTGCGACCGGGTACAGGTGCTGGTGGCCGGCCGCACCCGGTACGAGGGGCAGCTCTCGGGACTGGCCCTCGACGGGGACGTGGAGGCGGGGTTCTTCCGGCTGTTGGAGACCGCGGATGCCGGCGTCGGCTGACCCGTACGCCGTCGGCGGCCCGGACGCGAACCGGGCCGCCGACGGCCGTCGGGCGGGCGGCGCCCGCTCAGCCGGCGCGGTCGCGGCCGTGCCGCTGCCGCTGCCGCTGCAGGCCGAGCCGGGCGGCGGCCGACATCAGCTCGGCCCGGCTGCCGACGCCCAGCGCGTCGTACAGCTTGCGGATGCGG
This sequence comes from Streptomyces sp. NPDC000134, assembly GCF_042899225.1. Classification (NCBI taxonomy): domain Bacteria; kingdom Bacillati; phylum Actinomycetota; class Actinomycetes; order Kitasatosporales; family Streptomycetaceae; genus Streptomyces; species Streptomyces sp. NPDC000134. Next base: position 290,514 of record NZ_JBIAZN010000011.1, on the reverse strand, counting down.
CGGTACATGGACCGCTCCGAGCAGTAGTGGTGCCGGGCGATCTCGGTCACGGTCATCGACGTACAGAGCAGCCGCACCAGCTCGGTGTCGTAATCGGGCGGTGGAGGCGCGGCGGGCACCGGCGAGCCGCGCAGGGTCGGCTCCGCATGCCGGTCGCCGTCGGCGGGTCCGCCGCCCTGGTAGAGGCCCCGGTCACGGCCGTCGTCGGCCGGGACCGCGCGGAGCCGGGTCAGGACGAGGCCGGCGGCCGGGCCGGAGCGGGCCGCCGCGATCATGCGGTGGGCCCGGATGTGCGCGCGCAGCAGGTCCGTCTGGGCATCGCCGAGGATCGCGAGGTTGAGGACGAAGTCGGCGCCGGCCCGGATGCCGTAGTAGGTGCGCAGTCCGGAGATGTCGTGGGTGACGGCGACGAGCAGGGACATCGGGTGCCGGGCCCGCACGGTGCGCAGCTTCTCGGCCTGGGGTTCGCTGGTAACCGGCACCAGCACGGCCAGGTCGAGCGGGCGGCCGGGTGCGGTGAGCTCCTCGTCGTCGACGAACTCCACGCGGCGCAGTCCGGAGCGCAGCCGGCCGAGCGGGGCCGACGGGGTGGCGAAGTAGTCGCCCAGCCCGGAGTGGACGAGGACGTCGGGGCCGGTGGAGTCCGCGGCATGGCGGCTGTGGACTATGGGACGGTTCTGTTGGTCAGGCTGATCGTGGTCGTGATCGTGCGGTTGCACAGCGGTTTCCCCCGTAGTGATCGTCCTTGGTGCCGTGTGGTGGCTTTCTGATTCCTGACTTCCCGGGTGTCGGCCGTATCGGTGTCGTCCGGCGCGCGGACGCGGACGGGCGCCGGAGCGTCATCGGTGGTCAGCCCGACGACGTACGGCGCTGTGGAGCTACCCCGCCACGCGGCAGAGACCCATCGTGCGGCTGAGCAGCGGGCCGAGGCTCACCTTGTCGCCCCCGTCCCCGGTGGCGCGCACCGGTCCGATGTCGCGGTAACCCGCCTCCTCGGCGCGGCCGTTGAGCGCGTAGGTGGTGCCGTCCGGCACGGTGAACACGGCCTGGTCGCCCTCGCGGCACTCGGCGGTGCCGTGGTCGACCGTCAACGGCCAGGTGTAGCCGAGGTTCTTCTCGCTCATCTTCTGCGCGGTGGCGGTCGGGCTGGGCAGCGGCACCGGGTCCGTGGTGTCGGGACCGGTCCGGCCACCGCCCCCGCAGGCGGTGAGCACGAGCAGGGACAGGCCGGCGAGGCCGGCCAGGACGCCGGGCGCGGTGCGCCGGTCGCCGGGCGCGGTGCGCCGGTGATGCGGGGCGGGCCGGCCGCCGGCCCGGCGGCGCGCGGTGGGCCGCCCGTCGGAGGCGTTCCGTTCGCCGTAAGGGGGGCGGCCGTGGACGGTGCTGATCATGTGTCGGTACCTCACTTTCCGGTGGTGCCCGCGCGGTGGCCCGCCCGGTGGGCGCCGAGCAGGGCGGCGTACCCGTCCTCCAGCGACGGCTCGACCGGGCGGGCACCGGCGGGCGGGGTGGTGGTGACGATGCGGTACTCGGGGCCGTCGGCGGTCGCCACCGCGCCGACCACCTCCGCGCCGGGCGGCGGCCCGTCGGCGGGCCCGTACACGTAGGTGCCGCCCGCGGCCTCGCTGACCAGGGCGGAGGTGGTGTCGTGGAAGACCAGGCGGCCGGCGGAGAGGACGGCCACCTCGGGGCAGGTCTGGGCGACGTCGTCGAGGATGTGGGTGGACAGCAGGACGGTGCGGCCCCGGCCGAGCCCGGCCAGCAGGGTGCGGAACCGCATCCGTTCGTGCGGGTCCAGGCCGGCGGTGGGCTCGTCGACGATCAGCAGCGAGGGGTCGCCCAGCAGGGCCTGGGCGATGCCGACCCGGCGCTTCATGCCGCCGGAGAAGCCGGCCAGCCGCTCCGCCGCCCGTTCCTCCAGGCCGACCTCGGCGATCCGCGCCTCGACCTGCCGGCGGCGGGCGCGCTTGTCGTGGATGCCCTTCAGCACGCCTATGTAGTCGAGGAACTCGCGCACCGTCAGGTCCGGGTAGAGGGACAGCTCCTGGGGCAGGTAGCCGAGACCGCGCTTGACGGCGTTGAGTCCGTCCGTGGTCGACAGGTCGTGCCCGCCGACGGTGATCCGGCCGGCGGTGGGGCGCAGTACTCCGGTGACGAGACGCAGCAGCGTCGTCTTGCCCGCCCCGTTGGCGCCGAGCAGTCCGACGGTGCCGCTCTCGATGTGCAGGTCGACGCAGTCCAGGGCCCGGCGGCCGCCGGGGTGGTCCTTGGTCAGTCGCTCCGTGGTGATGTTCATGAGGCTCCGTGTCGTCTGATCGTGCCGACGAGCCGGGCGAGCGCGTGGCAGAGCACGGCCGTCGTGAGGACGCAGGTCAGGTTGAGCAGCGCGGTGGCGTCGTCGGCGGCGGGGCGCAGGGCGCCGGTCCCCTCGCGGGCCGCCCACACCGGCGGGGCGTGCGCCCAGGCGACCAGCGGATAGCCGCCGAGGGGCGACAGCACGGTGCCGGTCGGGGTGGGCACGGGCGAGAACGCCGGCGCGAAGTGGCAGGCCCACAGCCACGCCACCACCAGGACCGCACGTGCGGCGGCCACCGGCAGCAGGGCGCCGAGCAGCCCGCCGAACGCCGTGACCAGCACCGTGGCGGGGACGATCACCGTCAGCAGGGCGGTCGCCGCCGTGCCCAGCGGGGCCGGGGACCCGCCGGTCACGGACACCAAGGCCGCGTGGAGCAGCAGCAGGGCGGCGACCGGGGTGAGCGCGGTCAGCAGCGGCCCGGCGAGCCCGCCGACGGCACGGGGCAGCGCGCCGGCCGGCGTGGCGGACAGCAACTCCGGCATGCCGTGCTCCTCGCGGGCGCGGCGCAGCCGGTCGGTGAGGGCGAGCCCGATGCCGAGGGTGCAGAAGGTGTTGACGAGGACCGCGGCGGCGCCGACCCGGGCCGCCGGGTCGCTGTGCCCGGTGACCACGGGCGAGGTCGCGGCGAGCAGCAGGCTCAGCAGGGCCAGCGGGAGCACCGTGCCCCAGACGACCTTGCGGCGGGACGCCATCAGCGCCTCGTACCGCACGGTCCACAGCAGCGCGGTCATCACGTCTCCCCCGTACCGGCGTACGCTCCGCCGTCCCGGCCGAGCCGGATGCCCGAGGTTCCGCCGGGGCGCAGGGCGCGCAGGCCGCTGACGGTCAGCCAGCCGCCGGCCAGCAGCGCGGGCACCGCCTGGCCGGCGGCCCCGGGGACGACCCGGTCGACGATCAGCAGTTTGCCCAGGACACCGGCGGCGACCAGTCCTGCGGCGGGCGCCGTCGCCCCGGACCGGACCGTCGCCCACACCGCGGCGCCGCCCAGCAGCACGCCGAGCCCGGCCAGCTCCAGCAGGGTGGGGCCGGGCTCCAGCGGCTCCCCGGTCGCCGTCAGCAGTGCCACCATCGCGAGGGCGGTGACCGCGGCGAGGGCGGCGACCCAGGCGAGCCGGCGGGCGACGGTGCGCGGGTACGGGGTGGGCATCGACAGGTGGAGTTCCGGCATCGGCTCGCGGGCCACCACCGCCGCGCAGACCAGAGCGGTGGCGGCGGGCAGCGCGCAGGTCAGCAGGGTGCGGCCGAGCAGGCCCCCGTCCTGGGAGCCGGCGGCCACCCCGGTGTACCCGAGGAGGGCGGCCAGGACCGGCAGGGTGACTGCCTGATGTCCGCAGCGGCGCACCTCGTACGCCCACCAAGCGGCGACCGTCATCCGTCCCGCTCCTCCCTCGCTCCCCCGTGTCCTGTCCCGCCCGGTCCTGAGGGGCACCGCCCGCGCCGGGTGCGGCGCGGGTGCGGGTGTACCGCCGCTTCGGCCGGCCGGGGGATTGCCGGCCGGGAGCGGCGGTACACCCCAGTACGTAGCGGCGGGGGCGCCGGCGGTTCGCACCCGACGGCCCGCGGTGATGCGCACCCGACGGCCCGTGGTGATGCACACCCGACGGCCCCTGGTGATGCGCACCCGACGGCCCGCAGTGATGCGCACCCGACGGCCCGCCCCCGCCGGACGGCGCCCGCACCTGTGCCGCGACGGCGGCGCGCCTCGACGGCAGTGCCCGCGGCGTGTGCCGTCACCGTCCGGCCCCGCCGGGCAGCGCGTACACCCTCATGGCGCGTGCGGCCCAGGCGAGCAGGGCCGCGGACAGGGCGAGGGTCCATGGCGTCGTCGACAGCAGCGCTTCGGCGAACGCGCCGACCGGGGTGCTGAACAGGCCCTGCGGGCCGCTCGTCACGCCCAGCAGCCACACCGCGCCGCCCGCCGCCGCGCCCTCGGCCGGGCCTCGCACGACCGCCAGGGCCAGTGCGAGGGACGCGGCCAGCAGGGACTGGCCGAGCCAGCTCGACACCACCGGCCACCAGCCGGGACCGTCCACGAGTGCCGAACAGGCCACCGCCATCGCCAGGTCGGCGCAGAGCACCACCGTCAGCCGGGCGAGGAAGACCGCCGCGGGCGACACCGGGAGGGTGAACAGCAGTTCGCGGCGCGGGTCGCGCCGGGGGGAGGCCGCCGCCAGCGTCCCGAACGTCACCAGCAGCACCACCACGGCGCCGAACATCCGGAGGGCGAAACGGTCCGCCTGCTGCGTCGCGGCGAGCAGGGCGGCACCGACGAATCCGACGGCGCTCAGCGGAGCCCACGCCTTCGGCATCAGCGCGGCCTGCCGTCCGACGAGCTGCCAGGCGGTCCGCAACGACCGCTCGGGTGCCGCGGCCCGACTGCCGGTCCGCGACCGGGCGGCGGGGGCGCGCGGCCCGGTCGCGCCCCGGACGGCACCGGCCGGACGCACCGCACCGGACGGCACGGAGGCCGGCGCGGGCCGCCCCTCGGCGGGCGGTCCCGCCGCCAGCACGGGCCCGAGCAGGGCCTCGAAGGACGGCGGGAGGTACGCCGCCGCGTCCTCCTCCGCGCGCAGGGCGGTGCCGACGTCCTGCCAGGCGGCCACCCGCGCCCGGCAGTCGGGGCAGGCGTCGAGGTGGCGGCCGTCGCGCCGGCCCTCGGGCGAGGTCAGCGCCAGGCGGGCGAGGGCGTCGTCCGCGAGGTGTTCGGTCATCGTCGTCCCGTTCCTTCCAGCCGCCTGGCGGCGAGCATTCCGCACAGCCGCTTGCGCGCGTGGGACATCCGGCTCTTGACGGTGCCCACCGGGATGGCGAGCACGGTGGCTACCTCCGGGTAGGCCAGTTCCTCGACCAGGACCAGCACGAGGACCTCGCGCAGATGGCCGGGGAGCATGCGCACGGCGGCGAGCAGTTCGGCGCGTTCGGCCTCCCGCACCACCTGGTCCTCCACGCTCGGCCCGGGGTCGGGCACGTTCTGCGCCTCGGCGAGGTCGGCGAGCTGCGGCCGCGACTTGCGCAGGTGGTTGTGGGCCTGCCGCCGGGCCACCCCCAGCAGCCAGCCCCGTACGGAGGAGTCACCGCGGAACCCGGCCGCCGAGCGCCACACGGCGAGCCACGTCTCCTGGAGGATCTCCTCCGCCACCGACCGGTCCGAGGTGAGTCTGCGGATGAGGCGGAGCATGGCGGCGGCATGCCTCTCGTAGAGGGCACGCAGGGCGGCCTGATCGCCCTGGGCGACGGTGCTGAGCAGAACCTCGTCCGAACACACGGTAAGTACGTATCCGGGACGGCCCGTCCGGTTCACGCCCACTCGCCGACCTCTCCCGGATCTGGCCGGAATCGTACGTTCTGGCCGCGAAACGCCGGACGGCGGAAGCGGTGTCCAGGCCCAGCCGCGCCTGCGGAACGGGGCCTTCGGGACGGGCCGGGCCCAGTGGCAGGGGTGCCGCGGCCCGCGGGCCGGGCGAGCCCGCGCGAGTCGGCCGGGACCCGTCGCCCGAGTTCACGGGCCGGGGTCCGGAACGGCGTCGCGGAGGGCCTGGTGGTGCCCGTCTGCCATCGGACTGCCACCCACTGCCAGCCCGGCCCGAAGCCGTTGAGCCGCGGCCGAGGCCCGTGGTTGCGTATTCGACGGATCGCGACCCGACGAACGTCCATTCGGTCTGTACGAAGGAGTCAGTATGGGAATCAACGCCCCCGCCACGGGCCAGAACGACGCGAACCTCTTCGACCTCGACCTGGAGATCGGCGTCGAGAAGTCCGTGGCCGGCCCGGCCATCACCAGCGTGTCGTGGTGCACCCCGGGCTGCACCAGCGAAGGCGGCGGCTCCGGCTGCAGCCACTGCTGCTGACGACGGCACCGGTTCACGCACCCCCGTGGGGCCCGCGGACACCCGTCGGCCCCACGGGGCCGGAACACCCGGCAGGACAGGGCACGCCGCACGAGAACGCCGCACACGAGAGCACGGCACACGGGAACACAGCCCACGCGAACACCGCGCAGGACTCGGGACAGGCCGAGAGGAGCAGGGGGACAGCCATGGGGGAACGGCCGCCCAGGACACCTTTCGAGGCGAACGACGTCTTCCTGTACCGGGCGCCGCTGGGCGGAGCGCCCGCCCTGCCGCTGCCCGGCCCCGGACCGCAGGACCTCGACGCCTGCGCCCGGCTGCTCGCCTCCGTGCCCGCCGACCCCCTGCTCGCCGAGGCGCTCGACCTGGCCTCCCCGAGTCTGAGCGCCCTGGTCCGCCGGGTCGCCGAGCGCGGCGCCGCGGGCGTCAAGGCGGGACAACTGCGCCGCGCGGCGCTCGCCGTGCTGCGCTACGACATCCGCCGGCGCACCCGGCCGACGCCCTTCGGCCTGTTCGCGGGCGTTTCGGCCGGCCGCTTCGACTCCACCGCCGAACTGGAGCACGGCTCCGGCCACCGCACCCGCACCCACGTCGACATGCAGTGGCTGACCAGGATCGGCCACCGCCTCGAGAACGACCCCGCGGTGCTGTCCGCGCTCACCGTCCAGGCGCACCAGGCGCTCAGCGTGCGCGGCGACCGCGTGGTGCTCACCGCCTCCTCCGACCAGGGCGTCCGCCTGACCGAGGGCGGCGAGGCCCGCGCCACCGTGTCCGTGCGCCGCACGCCCGTCGTCGCCCGCGCCCTCGCCGAGTCGGCGGCCCCGCTGCCGTACGAGGAACTGGTCCGGCGCACCGCCGGGGCATTCCCCGGCGCGCCCACGGACCGGGTCCGGGCGCTGCTCGCCGAACTGGTACGCCAGGAACTGCTCGTCACGGGGCTGCGTCCGCCGCTGGACGGCGGCGACCCGCTCGGTCACGTCCTCGGACTGCTGGCGGGGGTCACCGACCCGGCACCGGAAACCCGCCGCGTCCACGAGGCGCTGCGCGAGATCGACGAGGCCCGACGGGTGTACGACGGACGGCCGGTGGGCCTCGGCCGCGCTGAACTGGACCGGCTGCTGCGGCTCACCCGGTCGGTGGAGCCCGACGACACGCCTGTGCACATCGACACCCGCCTCGACACCGGGCTGCACCTGCCGTACGCGGTGCGCGAGGTCGTCGAGCGGGCGATGGGCGTGATGTGGCGGCTGTCCCGGCCGAAGCTGGGCCTCTTCGCCCTGCGCGACTACCACCGGCGCTTCCTCGACGTGTACGGCGCCGACCGGCTGGTGCCGGTCCTCGACCTGCTGGACGAATCCACCGGGCTGGGCGCTCCCGGCGGCTACGGCTGGCCGAACTCCGAGGCCCCGCCCGTGCCGCCCGACGATCCCCGCACCGCCCGCCGGGACCGGGCCATGGCCCGGCTGGTCGCCACCGCGCAGCGCACCGGCGCCCGGGAGGTCGTCGTCGGTGACGAGGACCTGGCCGAGCTGTGCCACGACACGGCCGACCCGGCCGACCTCCAGGGCTCCGCCGAGGTGACCGTGCAGGTGGTCGCCCCCTCGGTGGAAGCCCTGGACGACGGTGAGTTCAGGGTCTACCTCGCACCGTCGCCGGGCTCGCACCGGGCCGGGGCCACCTTCGCCCGGTTCGCCGACCAGCACCCGCACTGGCGGCCCGCGTTCGCCGCGCTGCACCGCGACAGTCCGGTGCACGTCCAGGACGCGGTCCCCGTCGACCTCGCCTTCCGCACCCGCTCGGGGCGGGCCGCCAACCTCGCCCATACCGTTCCGGCCACGGGCCGGCGCATCGGCGTCGGGGTCCCCGACGTCACCGGCGGCGGTGTCGAGGAACTGCGCCTGTCCGACATCGGCGTGGGCGCCGCCCTGGACCGGCTGACCGCCGTCCACCTGCCGACCGGGCGGGAGATCGTGCCCGTGCTCGGCAACATGGTGAGCGCGCCCGCGCAGGCCCCCAACGCCGTCCGCCTGCTGTGGGAGATCGGCCTGGAAGGACAGCGCCTGTGGGAGCCGTGGAACTGGGGCCCGCTCGCCGACGCCCCGTTCGTCCCCCGCGTCAGATACGGCGACTTCGTCCTGGCCTGCGCCGTCTGGCGGCTGGACACCCTGCGCACGCACGCCGGACGACTGCGCTCCACCGGCGACGGGCCCGGCCCCGTATCCCGGATGCCGGGCACATCCCGGACGCCGGACAAGCCCGGCACGCACACGCCCGAGGACACCCGGCCGACCCCCACTCCGGGCGCCCCCGGGGCATCCGACACCCCCACGGCCTCCAGCACACTCCGGGCACCCGACACCCCCACGGCCTCCAGCACACTCCGGGCACCCGACACCCCCACGGCCTCCAGCACACTCCGGGCGCCCGACACCCCCACGGCGTCCAGCACACTCCGGGCACCCGGCACGTCCGGTGCCCCCGCCACGCCCGCCCACAACCGCGCGGCGAAGCCCCCGGCCCCTGCCGGCCAGCCTCCCGGTCCCCGCCCGGACCGCCCCCGCACCGACTGGGACCGCGCCGTCGACGACTGGCGGGCGGAGTGGGCCGTACCCCGGCACGTGCTCGCCGTCACCACCGACCAGCGGCTGCTGCTCGACCTCGACGACACCTGGCACCGCGCCCTCCTCCTCGACCAGGTGCTGCGCCACCCCGACCTGATCGCGCAGGAGGTCCCGGGCGAGGACGAGGGCTGGCTGGACGGCCCCCTGGCCGGGCACACCGCTGAGCTGGTCGTCCCGCTGACCCGCCGGGAGGACGGCGTGCCGCGCCGGCGCCCGTACGCCGGGCACCGGCAGCCGGACCGCACGGTGCACGGACTGGGCGGCGAGTGGCTCTACCTCAAGCTGTACGGGGCGGCACGCACCCAGGACGACCTGCTGCGCGACCACCTCCCCGGCCTGGTCGCCCTGGCCGCCGAACACGGCGCCGACCGCTGGTTCTTCATCCGCTACACCGACGAGGCCGGCCACCACCTGCGGCTGCGCCTGCACGCCGCCCGTCCCGAGGACCTGTGGGCGCGGGCCGCCCCGGCCGTCGGCGCGCTGCTGGTCCGCTGGCAGCGCGAGGGCCTGGTGCGCGGCCACACCGTCGCCCAGTACGACCCGGAGACCGAGCGCTACGGCGGCCCTGAGGCGGGGGCGGCGGCCGAACGGGTCTTCCAGCACGACAGCGAGGCCGCCCTCGAACTGCTGCGGGTGGCCCGGGACCCGGCGAACGACCTCGGCACGGACGACCTGGCCGTCGTCTCCTGCGCCGCCCTGGCCCACGCCTTCGGCCCGCCCTCCCCCGGCAACCCGCTGGTCACCGAGGACTGCGGCGACGACGCGGCCGCGGCCTGGCTGTCCATGACCGGCGCCCGCCGCGACCTGCCCGCCGCGTTCCGCACCCGCGCCGCGCACTGGCGCCGCCTCGTCGATCCTCACGGCGGCTGGCCCGCCCTCGCCGCCGATCCCGCCGGGGCCCGAGCGCTGGCCGCGCTGCGCGCCCGCGACCGGGCGGTCGCCGGACTCGCCGCCCGGATCAGGGAGTCGGGGCCCACCCCGGAGGGACGGGTGGTCGGCAGCCTGCTGCACATGGTCTGCAACCGCCTCTTCGGCGGCGAGGGCGCCCGCGAGCTGACCGTGCTCGGCATCGCCCGGGGCGCCGTACAGGACCACCTCAACCGCCGGAGGCACCAGTCGTGAACGCCGTCACCGCACCCCGGGCGACCCGGGCCGTCGCCCTCGTCGCCGAACGGCTCGCCGACCCCGAGCAGGTGGCCGCCGTCGCCTCCCGCGACGACAACCGCGACCCGGTCTACGACTCCGTCATGTGGGGCCCGCTGACCCTCTCCAACGGCCTGCCCGGCACCGCCCTCCTGTACGGCGAACTCGCCCGCACCGACGAGGGCCGGCGGGCCACCGCGCACCGGCACCTCGCCGCCGCCGGCCGGGCACTGAACGCGGCGCCCAGCAGGGGCCTGTTCTCGGGCCCAGCCGCCCTGCTCGCCGCCGCCCAGACCTGCGCCGGCCCCGAGGGGCACTACGCCTCACTGCGCCACCGGCTGGCCGCCTGGGTCGCCGAGGACCAGACCGAGCGGCTGGCCGTCTTCCGCGCCCGCACCGTTCCCGGCGTCGACTGGGGCGCGTACGACCTGGTCAACGGCCTGTCGGGGACGACCCGGCTGCTGCTCGACGCGGCGGCCGACCCGGCGGAGACCGGCCCCGGCGTCGAGACCGCCCTGACCGAGTCGCTGCGCCACCTCGTCCGGCTCACCGAGCCGGTCGGCGTGGACGGCCACGAGGTGCCCGGCTGGTGGGTGCCGGCCGAGCTGCAGCTCAGCGAGCGCGACCGGGCCGACTACCCACGGGGGGACTTCAACCTCGGCATGGCGCACGGCGTCACCGGCATCCTGGCGGTGCTCTGCTCGGCGTACACGGCCGGCCGCGAGGCGCCTGGCCTGTGCGACGCCGTGCACCGCGTCGCCGACTGGCTGCTGGGCTGGACGCTGCACGACGAGGCGGGGCCGTACTGGCCCGCCCGCGCCGGCTTCGACGACGAGGTGGCCGCCGACCGGCCGCAGCACCTGTTCACCCGCACCGCCTGGTGCTACGGCACCCCCGGGGTGGCCGCCGCCCTGTTCCGCGCCGGCACCGTCCTGGACCGTCCCGAGTGGCGCGCCGCCGCCGTCGAGGCCCTGCGGGCGGCGCTGCGGCGGGACGAGGCACGGTGGGCCGTCGACGGCGCCACCGTCTGCCACGGCTACGCGGGCCTGCTGCGCGTGGTCGCCCGCGTCGCACGGGCCGTCCCCGGCGACACCGTCCTCCGGGACGGCGTCGCCCGGCTCACCGGCCGGGTCCTCGAACACGCCGACGAGCGGGCGCCGTTCGGCTTCCGCCACCTCATGCGCTTCCCGGCCGCCGCCCGCTCCCCGTACCCGCACCGGGCCGTGGACACCGCGGGGATGCTGGAGGGCGCCGCGGGAGTGGCGCTCGCGCTCCTGCCGGTCGATGACACGGCCGCGCTGCCGTGGGACCGCACACTCGGACTGGCCTGACCCGTGGAGGGAACCCCCGTGCCGTCACCCGGACCCGCAGCCGCGCCCGCCGTCCCCCTGCCCGGAGCCGTGCCACCGGCCTTCGAACTGACCGACCTCGTCGTGCGCTACGGCAGGGTCCGGGCCATCGACGGGGTGTCCGTCAGTTCCCCGCCGGGCCGCGTCACCGCGCTTCTCGGCCCCAATGGCGCCGGCAAGTCCTCCCTGCTCGGTGTGTTGTCCACGGCGTCGCGGCCGGACTCGGGCGAGGTCCGCATCTTCGGGCACGACGTGCGCGAGGCCCCGATGGCCGCGCGCCGCCGCCTCGGACTGGTCTTCCAGGAACGGACCCTGGACAAGGAGTTGTCCGTGGAGCGCAACCTCTGGTTCCACGCCCGGCTGTTCGGCATGAAACGGGGCGACGCCCGCTCCCGCATCGACCTCCTGCTGGACCTCTTCGAGCTGACCGACCGCCGCCGGCAGCCGGTCGAGGAACTCTCCGGCGGTCTCTCCCGCCGGGTGGAGATCGCCCGCGCCCTGCTGCACCGCCCCGGCCTGATCGTCCTCGACGAGCCCACCAACGGCCTGGACCCCACCGCGCGGGCGGTGGTCTGGCGCGACCTGCTGCGGCTGCGGGACGAACTCGGCGTCACCGTCCTGTACTCGACGCACTACATGGACGAGGCCGAGTACGCCGACGAGATCGTCATCCTCCGACAGGGCCGCGTCGTGCGCCAGGGCAGCCTCGCCCGGCTCAAGAGCAGCCTGGACTCCTCCCGCATCGTCGTCTCCTGCGCCGACGACGAGGCCGCCGCCCGGCAGCTTCGCGCCGCGGGCTTCGAGCCGCTGACCGAGCCCGGCGGCGTGGCCGTCCACTGCGCCGACCCGGAGTCCCGGATCGCGGAGGTGGTGCGGGCCCTCGACGTCAGGGGCCTCACCGTCGCCGTGCACCACCCCTCCATGAACGACGTCTACCTGGCGGCGGCGGGCCCGCAACGGCCGGGCCCCCGGCCGGAGAAGGTGAGCGCGCCATGACCGCGACCGTCCTCGGCGCCCCGCCGCCGCTCGCCGCCGCCGACGGACGACTCCGGGTCGCCCTCCGCGCCGTCGGCGTCATCGCCCACCGCGACCTGCTGCGCCAGTTCAAGCGACCGGGCGTGCTGTTCAGCCAGGGCGTGCAGATCCTGTTCTTCGTCCTGGTCTACGCCGTCGGCTTCGACGGCATGATCGACTCCGTCGGCGAAGTCCCGTTCAGCGCCTACGTCTTCCCCGGCATCATCGCCATCCAGGTCGTCTCCATCGGCGTCGCCTCGGGACAGACGTACGCCTGGGACCGCGAGTACGGCGTGCTGCGCGAACTGCTCGTCGCCCCGGTGCCGCGGATCTGCCTGCCGCTGGGCAAGGTCGTCGCCGGCGCGGGGATGGTGACGGTGCAGAGCGCGGTGCTGCTCGCCTTCTCGCCGACGGTGGGCGTGCCGCTGACCCCGGGCCGGTTCGCCGCCGCGATGGGCTCCTACGCGCTGGCCGCCGTGGTGTTCAGCGTCATCGGGTTGTGCCTGGCCACCGTCATCAAGCGGGTGCAGACCCTCCAGGCGACCGTCCAACTGGCCATGTTCCCCATGCTGTTCCTGTCCGGCTCGGTGTTCAGCGCGCGGGACGCGCCCGGCTGGCTGTCCGCGATCATGCACCTCAACCCGATGACGTACGCCGTCGACCTGGCCCGCCGGGCGCTGCTGGGCACCCCCGGACTGCTGCCGTGGTGGGCGGACCTGGCCGCGCTGGCCGGCATCCTGGTGGCGGTCCTCGCCGTCCTGCGCCTGCGGAGCGGCCGATGACCGCCGCATCCGCGCCGCCGGTCCCCGCCCCGCGCTCCTCCTGCGAGGGCCCGTCCTGGCCCCCGCTGCCGGCCCACGCGGTACCGGAGGAAGGGGACGGCGCGGCACGGGTGCGGGCCCCCGGCTCCCCGCCCGACGCCGACACGGCACCGGAGCGGGTCCTGACCGGCGCGCTGCGCTGGACAGAGGCCAACCTGGAGTGGTTCCGGCCCGAGCGCTGGGAGGAGTACCTCCCGCCACGGCCCTTCCGCCCCGGTCCGCTGCTCGAACTCCTCGGGCTGCTCCGCGTCCTGGACCGCGACGGCGTCCTCCCCCGCGGCGCCGCCCTGCCGAGCCGCGCCCTCGACCTCGCCGCCGAGACCGCCGCGGACCCCGGATTCGCGCGGTCGCTGCGCCGCGGTGACGCCTACTTCCCGTACCACCTGGACCTCATCACGCTGCTGGAGCACCTGGGCCGCCCGCAGCCCGGACCGCGGGCCCGCTGCGAGGCGCTGCTGGCCGCCGACGCGGGCGGTCACTGCCACCCGTACAAGCCGGTGCTCAACCGCCTCGAACTGCGCTACTTCCTCGACCGGGGCGGCCTCACCGCCCCGCCCGCCCTGCCCACGACCGAGGCGCTCTACCGGCAGAGCGTCGCCGCGCTGGCCCCGGACGCCCTGCAACTGACCGAAAGCGAGACGTACGCCCTCACCCACGCCGTGTTCTACGCGACGGACTTCGGCCGCCACCCGGCCGCCCCGGACGACGACCCGGACACCGCGGCCCGGCTGCGCCGAACCGTGCGCGACCTGCTCGGCGTACACCTCGCGCGAGGCAGCCTCGACCTCTTGGCCGAACTGCTGCTGTGCGCGCGGGCCCTGGCCGAGGGACCGGAGACCTCCCCGGCCGAACGAGCGGCCTGGCAGCAGATGGCCCGTGCGGCACGCCCCGACGGCGCCCTGCCCAGCCCCGTGCACCGTCCGGAGGTCCTGACCTCCCTGACCGGCGACAAGGCCGCCGCGTACCTCTTCGGGACCTGCTACCACACGACCACGGCCGCCGCGCTCGCCGCCGCCACGCTCCGCCGCCGCCCGCCGGACACCCTCCGCCCCGCCACCGGCACTCCCCCGCCGCCGTGCGCGGACCCGGCGGCGATCCGGAGCTGGGCGCGACGGGTGACGGCGCGGGCCGGCACCGCCCCGGCCTCGCTGCTCGCGGCCTGGCGTGACCAGCTCGCCCCCCTGCTGGCCCTCGCCGTCCAGGCCCGCGACCCGCACGTCCTGGCCGACCTCATCGAGGCCGCCGGCTCCCTGGGCGTCACCGCCCGCTCCCCGGCCCGCGAGGCGGCGGCCCTCCTGGCCGCCTGGACCGGCTGACCGGGCCCCCGCGCACGCCGGGAAGCCGGAAGAGGCGCGGCTGGTCCTGCCGGATGAGGTACACCGTGGGCGGTTACCCGAGGGTGTGGAAATCAGCGGTGCCCGGCTCTGCCAAGGAGGAGGACATGTCACTCGCGACCGTGGCGACGGGAACGGGTGTAGGACGCCATTTCACTTGGCCAGGCGGCGGTGACATATGAGGGTTGCGGCGATGGCCGTGAAGGCGAGGAAGTGTTCCGGCTTGCGCTGCCGGCAGCCGTAGCGGCAGGCCCCGCACGAGCCGCCGGCCCACTCGTGGCGGCAACACGAGGACGTCCGCAGCATCGCCCTGCGGCGGGCCCAGCACCTGCCGCAGGAACAGTGGAACGTGCTCAGTGCAACGTTGCAGGCCCTGCTGGAGATCGACGACAAAGAAGGCGAAGAGGAAGACCGATGAGTACGGGACCGAGGACGATGCGCCGACTCAGCGCCCGGCTCCTGAGACACTTCCCGACGCCGGCCGACGACCAGGACGTCATCCCGGCGATAGGTCCCGCCCTGAGCCACGTCCGTGGGCGGCCGGTGCGGTTACGAAAGACCGCCTTCCCCCCAGCCACCGCAGCGGAGTGTGGCTGGACCGCGCCAGCCACGACCTGATCGTCTACGAGGAGGACACCGACCCCGAGCACCACCTGGTGATCGTCGGGCACGAGATCTGGCACATGTTCCAGGGCCACTGTGGCAATGGAGCAGACCACGGTCCCACCGCTTCCCGCGCCGGCAATGACGAAGCCGCACAGACGCTGACGGAATTCCTCGACGGCATCTCCGCCGATGACGGGGACGACTCGCCCGCCACGCGCACGGATGTCTCGCTGCACTTCGCCGCACGCTCCGATGGACGTCAAGCCGACGATGAACTGGACGCCGAGCGCTTCGGCTTCCGCTTCGCCACAGATGTGCGGGCCGCACTGCAACAGGCCCGAACGCCCGGCGACCCGCATGGTCCGGCCGGACGTATCCAGGCATCGATGGGCCATCGGTTCCACCGCGTCTGATGCGGTCCCGGACACCACTGGTCAAGACCGCAGCAGGGGAGAAACAGTCAGGTGGCCTCGGAAGCAAGCAGCGTCGGCTTCTACATCTGCGGTGCGCTGCTCCTCATGGTCTGGGCACTGAAGATTCCCGTGCTCCTCCGCAGACGTCATGACACTCTGTTACGCGCGGCCTGCCTGCTGCTCTTCGCCGCCGGCCAGCTCATGTTCCTCATCGTCCTCTACCTCGTCGCCCAGGCCGTGGCGATGATGGCTGCCAGCACCTTGTGCTGGCGCTGGTCCAGAGAAGTAGGGGGATCACTGCGGGCAGGACCGCGCATCCTCGCCCCTGCCTACCTGATCATCGTGAGCTATGACGTCATCAGACTGATCGCAGTGGCTGCCCGTCGAACGGGGCACGACCTGGGCTACCTCGACGACAGGGTCTCCGTGCATCTCGCTGCCCCCGCATGCCTGCTCGGAGCGCTCGGTTTCGCGGTCCCGCTCCTCGGCCCGAGGCTGGCCGAGAACGCCAGCAGCGTGAGACAGTTCCGGCAGCTCGCCCCACTGTGGCAGACAGTGCGAGACGTGCCCACCCCCGGTGCCGTCCGGGCCTCACTGCCGTGGTGGCGCACTCCCCCGGCCATTCTCCTGACAGGACGGAAAACGGCCATCTACGACGCGATCCTCGCATTGGCCCCGTACTGCGATTCCAAGGTACGTGAAGCCGCCTACTGTGCCGCGCTCCGTCATGGCGAAGAAGAGCACCGGGCTGCTGCAGCGGCCGACGCAGCCGTGATCGCGGTGGCAGCCGCGACCGCCGTCGACGGCAGCAGCCCCGCTGCACGAAGGCCGCACCTGCCGCACCCCCCGACGCGGCCCGAGCAGGACCTGATCCCTCTTTCCCGAGCGCTCACCTCTCCCGTCGTCCAGCAACTCCGCCAACGCCCCACGCCTTCGCAGAAAGCAGCCACCTATGAGTGAAGCGCCCGATCGGGGCTACTTCCGTGCCGTCGTCCTCGGCGGCAGCACCGCCGGTATGCTCGCCGCGGCTGCCGTCAGGCAGTACGTCCGCTCCGTCGAGATCGTCGAGGCACACGAACTGCCCGACGGCCCGCGGCCGCGCACCGGTGTGCCCCAGGCCGCGCACATCCACTTCCTGCAGACGGGCGGCGTCGAGGCCATCGAGGCGCTCCTGCCCGGCACCACCGGCCTGTTGTTGGCCGCGGGCGCGCACCGCGTCCCCGAGACCACTAACATGATCGTCTACTCGCCCGAGGGTTGGTACCGCCGCTGGCGGCGTGCCACCCACTACCTGATCACCGCCAGCCGGGATCTGACCGACTACGTCATCCGTCAACAAGTGCTCAAGGACTCCCGGGTCAGCGTGCGTGCGCACACCAGAGCGGTCGCACTGTGCGGCACTGACCGCCGGATCACCGGTGTCCGCGTCCGCGCCGCCGACGGCAGCGAAACGGAACTCCCCGCCGACCTGGTCATCGACGCCACCGGCCGGGCCTCCCGCACACCCCAGTGGCTCGCCCGACTGGACATCAACACCATCGCGGAAGAACGCATCGACTCCGGCCTCGTCTACGCCAGCCGCGTCTACCGCGCCCCCGTACCCACCCGCGACTGGCCGGTGATCGCCATCCAGGCCGATCCGGAACTCCCGCGGCCCGGCAACGCCGGTGGCATCCTGCCGATCGAGGACGACCGTTGGCATGTCAGCTTGATGGGAGCCCCCGGCGGACAACCCATCCGTGACACCGACGCCTTCGAGCCCTTCGCCCGCACTCTGCGCCACCCCCTCATCGCCGACCTGCTCCGGCACGCCGAACCGCTCACCGATGTCAGCGTCACCCACAGCACCGCCAACCGGCGCTACTACTACGAACGTCTCACCTCATGGCCGGACGGCCTCGTCGCCCTCGGCGACTCCGTCGCCGCCTTCAACCCCTTGTACGGACAAGGTATATCCGCAGCCGCCCAGGGCGCCGTCGCGCTGCGCAGCGTCCTCTCCGCCGGCCCGGCCCCCGGCTTCGCCCGCCGCGCCCAGCGGGCCGTCGCCCGCCGTCTCGCCCCCGCATGGGCACTCGCCGTGGGCCAGGACATCCACTTCCCCACCACCGGCAGACGTCCCACTATCGCCGACCGGGCCTTGCACCGCTACGTCAGCCGCCTGTCCCGCACGGCCACCGGGTCCTTCCACGCGGCAACCGCCCTGACCGACGTGCTGTCCCTCCGCGCGGCACCGCCGTCCCTGGCCAGGCCCAGTGTGCTGCTGACCGCGCTCACCGGCCCGCACCGCCCACCCGTACCACACCCTCCATTCACCCCGGCCGAACGTGGACTGCTCGACAGGCTGAGAAGCTGACCCTGCCGTTCGACGAAGCGGGGCCCTTGGCTACCGCCTCCGGTTGTCTCCCGCGGGCCTGCCGGTGCCCTTCCCGGACGAGTTCGGCTTCGGTTCTTTCCTCAGCGCCCACCCGGGGCGGGTGGACATCACCAGCGGCGGCCATACCCATACCGCCACTGTGGATGTCGAGGTGTGGGACGGACCGCCTCCGGCGCGGGATACGGCCGGGTGGGATGAGCAGGCCGAGGCTGCTCTTGTGACCAGCAGCGGTCAGCTAGCCGAGGAGGACACCATGACGACCGACGACCTCGCCTAGAAGGCCCTGGAGGGACTGGGAGCCGCCCCGCTGTGGCGCTTCTACGGCAACCTGTTCCCCGCCCAGCCCAAGAGCCGCGCCGTCCCCTACCGCTGGAGCTGGCGCGAACTGCGCCCGCACCTCCTGCACTTCTCCAGGACCCTGTCCCTGGAGGAGGCCGAGCGGCGGGTCCTCATGCTCGTCAACCCCGGCCTCACCGACCCCCCGGCCACGGTCAACACCCTCTACGCGGGCCTTCAGATCATCCTGCCCGGCGAGACCGCCCAGGCCCACCGGCACACCTCCAACGCCTTCCGTTTCATCCTCGAAGGCGACGGCGTCATCGCAGTGGCCGTCAACGGGTGCATCGCGCCAACCGCAACGGGCTGGCTACTGGACGCGGGCTGGACACCACGAGCCCTCTACGTCACGACGGGTGCCGTGTTCTGTGCGGCCGGCTTGCTCCTGCTGGCCATGCGTGGGAATCAGTCGACAGCAAAGGCCACCCACGCCACCCAGCCGACACCTTCTTCTCCGTAGGTTCCAATGGCCACCAGTCCCGCGCCGGACGGGCCTCAGCAGCCGTACTCGCTCGCCAGGAACTGGACGCCCAGCAGCGTCTCCATATGCGCCTCGACAAGACCCTGGCGTCGGTCTCTGCCTCAGCCAGACGCGGCGCGACTTCCGCCACGCCGCCGCTGGTGGTGTGGAACAGCCCCAGACCCGGCACCATCCCTCCTCGGTTCGAGAGCAGAAACACCGAGAAGAGCAGCGATTGTTCCCACAACGCTCTGGAACCGCGTGGAGATACCGTGACCGGTGCTACGTCACCGCATGGCCTCCACGCCGCCCCCCAGGTTCCCCCGGGCGAATACGATCCCCCCCATGTGGCCCCCACCGGCACTGAGACACCGGCAGATAAGCCCAAGCCCGCAGCACAGAGGAGATGTCTCCCCTGATAGACCAAGCCCTTCTAAGAACTCCTAACGAAAAGCCTTTTCGGCGTCTTCTGGTTCCTCGTGTCTCGGTCCGGCAGCATAGGCCAGCGGGGGTGCGATGGCTTGGGCATCGGCTCCCTCGCCGACCCATAGCCCGATGAAGAGCGCGGCGGTAGCTTCCAGGAGTCCCGCTCGTTCGAGACCGCCGCCGGCCACAGGCTCGCAGCCGACATGCCGCACCAACCGGTGCACAAAAGCGAGAGCCGTTTCGTCGTCTCCGCAGACCGGAACGGCCAGTGGTCGCCCGTCGAAGACGGGCGGCGACATGCGCCACACGTCCTCATGGCAGAGGTTGAACGCCTTGACTACATGAGTTCCCGGTGCCGCCGCGGCCAGTTGCTGTGCAGCCGAGAGGCCGCCCTGTGTCAGTAGCAGGAAGCCCGGACCGACCGGGTTCGAGCAGTCGATCAGCACCTTGCCGTCCAGGACTGCCCGGAGTTCCCGCGCCACGCTCGCCCCCGCGCCGAAGGGCAGCGCGGCCAGCACCACCTGACCGAACTCGGCCGCCGCACGCAGACTGGCCGCCTTCGCGCTGCCCCCGAGACGCGTCGCGAGCCGCTCCGCCTTGTGCATGTCCCGTCCTCCGATGGCAACATCGTGCCCGGCCCGGACCCAGTGGGCGGCGAGCGCGTCCGCCATGTTCCCCGTGCCCAGTACGCCGATTCTCATCACGCATTTCCTCCCACGACCTGCTTGGACCGTTCCCAGCGACGCTAGAGGGCCTGTCAGGCACCATTTGGTACGTGACGACCGACGCCTTCCTCGCCGACTGCCGTGCCCGCCTGGCTTTCGACCTCCTGTCCAACACCTGGAACGCCGTCGTGCTCTGGGCACTGCGCGACGGCCCCAGACGCCCGGTCGAATTACGCGAGCAGATCGGGGGGATCAGTTCCAAGGTCCTCACCGAGACGCTGCGGCGCTTGCAGTCCAACGGACTGGTGGATCGGCAGGCACACCCCGCAGCCCCACCACGCGTTGAGTACCGACTCACTGCCCTGGGACGGAGTTTGCTGGCACCCATCGACGCTGTCGGGGCATGGGCCTTCGAGCATGGCGATGAGGTCATGGCTGCCCAGGAAGCCGAACGCACCGCCACCGAGTCCCCCTCAGAGTGAGCGCAGACGTCTCCAGCAGATGACTGCGCACCCGAGGGTGAGGAAGGCTACGTGGATGTCGTCGCGGATCTCCCAACGGAATTGCAGGCGGCGGAACCGGTGCAGATGGGCAAAGGCGCGCTCGATGACCCAGCGTTGGGTGCCCAGCCCACAGCCGTGCTCGGTACCTCGGCGGGCGATCAGAGGCTTCACGCCGAGATCCCGGACCAAGCGCCGGTACTTGTCGTGGTCGTAGCCGCGGTCGGCCAGCACCACGTCCGGGCGGCGCGGAGGCCGGCCGCGTTTGCCGCGCACGGGCGGCACGGCTTGGAGGAGTGGAATCAGATGGGTGACGTCGTTGCGGTTGCCGCCGCCGGTCAAGGTGACGGCCGGCGGGATGCCGGTGGCGTCGGTGATCAGATGAACCTTGCTGCCCGTCCTGCCCCGGTCAACGGGGCTTCGTCCGGTCTTGGATTCCCTTTTTACGCCCGCAACCCCCGCTACGAGCACGCTCCCAACCTTTCTCTCACTTGCTGTTGCCCTGTGCTGCTACAAGCGACTCGTCCGCCTCACCACGTAGGACACGGTGTTGAGTGTTACTCCGTGCGTCCTTTTGCCCGCAGGAGGCGCTGCCGGAGTATCTCCTGTTCACTGCTCCGTGCGGGAGCGGCCGGTCGTGGCTTGGGGGCTCTGTCTGCGTGAGCGAGGTTCTGCTCCATGCGCTCGCTGGCGCGCATGATGTCCGTGTCGGCCTGCGGTGCGGGCCAGGCCACGAGGAGGTAGTCCTCAACCGGTTCGGAGCTGGTCTTGTCCGGGAGTCTGCTCCGGCCTCGCGCATGAACGCGGAGCCGGTACCATCCTGGTTCCGCAGGGCTGAGGGAAGGCAGTCCGCCGACCGGACCGTGCTCGAGGGATTCGACCCGCAGGTCGCCTGCGGGGGCATACACGCTGATTTATACGATCTCTTCCCAGAAGCGGTCAGTCGGCGCAGGTGGTGGACCGGTGACGGAGGATGCGGTTGCTCGGATCTCGCCTAGGTGGATTCCCGTGGCGATGAGGGCCCCCTCCGACATGGGGACAGCGAGTCCGTTGCTCCAGTCAGCAGTCTGAACAGGGATCATTCCGGCGTCGAGAATTCCGAAAGTGCCGTCGGTGACGTACACGTTGTGTGCGGCGCCCATGAGGGGATCTCCCGGCTGGTAACGGCATAGCTCCGGTGGAAGCTTGCCATGGTGATCACAGTGCGCGCAGTGCGCCAGGAGGCGGTAACTCTGAAGGGGTCTCCGTCCAACACGCGCTCTCGTCGGAAGAACTGTGTTTTCAGACCGCCTTGAGCTTGGTTCTCCCGTTCCGGGATCATGCAGACGCTCACGCCTGACGAGCCAGTTCCGGAGGAGACGTTGGGCATCTGGCACCCATCAAAGGTGCGCCTTGTACCGCCAGCGGACAATCCATTCCGGGCGTCGCGATGGGGTACTCATCGCAGGACATGAGCCAGACGCTGGGGGCGTCTCCGCAAGCCGAGTCGCGGTTCTTTTTGACGATGGCGGGATCTGTGGTCCGGGTCAGCGGCTTGTCGAACGTGGCGCCGGGCAGGCCGGATGCCTGGACGCGCTCCACGTGGGAGGCAAGGGAAGGATAGGACGCCTTGCTGTAGACGAGTTCCGAGGCGTACCAGGGCACCACACAGCCGACATCGGTTCCAGTCCGTGGCGCAGGTGCCTACAGCGCCGGCTGCGGTGGCAGTGGTGTCGAAGAACGCCTCGCCCGCCCTCCAGGAGTTCAGCGGCAGCAGAGGCTTCCCCGGGAACGACGCGCTCTCCCGTGTGCAGGCCCCGCTCAAGGTCGCCTGCCCGGAGACGGACGCCTTCAGAGCGTCTCCCCAGCCTCCGTACGCAGAGATATCGATCTGATGGGCGAAGGTGCCCAAGCCGGTGTCGCCGTAGCTGTAGTTGATGACGATCATGTCGGCTTTGCCGGTGATCGTCGTCTGGCCGTTCACGGTCTGCCGTGTGGTGTACGTGAGACCGCCTACCGAGCACACCTGGGTGCGAGTGGCAGGGATTATGCCGTTTGCGTCCTCGCACCACTGGGGCGGGTCCACAGCGGCTTGTGCGGCAGGCGCGTTCTGCGGGGCGTGCGCAGGAAGATCGGCTGGCTCAGTTTCCTGCACACACACCGAAGCACCCTCAGGGTCGAGCTCAGTACACGTCTCCTGCTCGGATATCCGAGCCTGCGGCTCATCGAGGTAGGCGGCGGGGCGGTCCGACCCAGGAGTGGCGTGCGACGTCAACTGCTGTACAGCCGCGCTGGTCTCCGCCTGCGTGTCGTGCAACTCCGCGGAGGATGCGGCTTCGGCGGGCAACACGCCGGTGATCATGGCAAGGAAAGCAGTGATCAAGGCTGTGGGTTACAGGCGTAACGTTCCGGCTCTTTTCCGCTGTGACATCAGATCACTCATGTCTCAGATGACGATGCCGTCACTTGGCGACCGGACAGTACCTCAATGAGCGATCAGTCATATGGCGCCTGATCGTCGGCAAGGCCCCTATGGGGACACGCCCTGTGGCTCGGTGGCAGGCGCCATCCCGCAACGACAGTCGACAGGCCCGTGACTGGACACTTCGGTCGAAGATCTCGAGAGTCAGACCCCCGCCCGGGACGGCACTGCACCACCGTCCCATCGATCCCGGTACAGCGGCCATGACTCGATCACTGCCGGATGGCTTCGGCCGAACGTCCTGGACCCATCGCGGTTGTGGTGCCCCCGCCAGCGCCAGCGGGGGCACCGAGCCCAGGGCTGGCCGAATGGCGAGGCCCTTCTTGGGTGAACGGTCGCGCCGCCTTGCGGCTGTTCGCCCGCACCACCGGCACTGGCCATCTGCCGGACCTAGCCGGTGGGCGGCGCCCGGTGGTGGCGGCTTCGGTCAGACGGTTTCCGGGTCCAGTCGCACGACGGTGCTCTGGTGCCGGGACTGCTCGGCGGCCCAGACCACCTGGTGGGAGCGGAGGGTCTCGTAGGGGCCTGAGGTGACCGCGGAGTGATCGCCGGTGGCGACCGCTGTCACGAACGCGCGGAGCAGTTCGTTGTCCGCGCCGCCATGTCCGTCCGCTGCGGAGGCGCCGCCGTCCGGGTCGAGGTCGAAGACCTCGGTGGTGTCGGTGAGGAAGTCGTGCAGGACGATGCGGCGTCCGTCGCCGTCGAGGGAGCCGCCGGTGCCGAAGATCCGGGTCCTGCGGAAGTCGAGGGCGGTGAAGGCGGTCATGGTGAAGGAGGCGGTGACCCCGCCGGCGTACTGGAGGTTGACGACCTGATGGTCCACCACGTCGTTGCGCCCGGAGTAGACGCAGGTGCCGTACGGGCCGTCCGTCAGGGCCTTGCGCAGCCCTGCCTCGGAGACGTCGTCGGTGAGGACGCCGAGGGGCCATCTCTCGTGGACCGGGTCGCCGAGGAAGCGCTCGTAGATGCGGACCGCGGAGTACGCGCAGTCGCGTTCGACGGGGCAGCTCACGCACTGGTCGCCGGCGCCCTCGGGCTTGTTCTCGGGCCGGAAGTGATAAAGGCCGCCGAAGGAGGAGACCTGCTCGACGGGGCGGCCTATCAGATGGCCGAGCCAGTCGATGTCGTGGCACGACTTGGCGAGGAGCATCGAGGAAGACTCCGTCTCGACGGCCCACTGTCCGCGGACGTAGGAGTGCGCCTGGTGCCACCAGCCCACCGGTTCGAGGTGTTCGACGCTGACGACATCGCCGATCCGGCCGCCGTCGACGAGTTCCTTGAGCTTGTGGGAGTAAGGCGTGTAGCGCAGGACGTGGCAGACGGCGAGGAGGACGTCGTTGCGGACGGCGGCGTCGACGATTCGACGCGCCTCGTCCTCGGTGGGTGCCATCGGCTTCTCGAGCAGGAGAGCGTAGCCGCGGTCCGCGAGCGCGACGGCGGGATCAGCGTGCAGCCGGTCGGGAGTGGCCACGACAGCGGCGTCGGCGAGGCGGGGCCGTGCGGCGAGCTGCGCCCAGTCGTGGAAGACGCGGTCGGCCGGCAGGCCGAACTCCTCGGCCAGTGCACGGCGGCGCACCGGGTCCGAGTCGGCGACGGCGGCGATGGTCGCGATCCCCTCGGAAGCTGCGATTCGGGCGTAGGAGGCCCCCCGGGCCCCGGCGCCGACGATCGCCAGAGTGACGGTCACGGAGAAGTGTCCCCCTTATTTGACGGCACCCTGGAGGATGCCCTTGATGAAGTGGCGCTGGAAGAAGAGGTAGAGCAGGACGATCGGGGAGATCACGATGAGCGTGCCGGCGGACAGCAGCGGGATGTTCTTGCCGAACTGCTGCACGAACTTGCCGAGCCCGGAAGGGGCGGTCCGCATCATCGGGTCCTGGATGAGCACCAGAGCCAGCAGGAACTGATTCCACGCCCACATGAAGTAGAGGAGGCCGAGCGTGGTGAGGGCGGGGCCGGCGGTGGGGAGCAGCACCTTGGTCAGCGCGCGCCAGCTTCCGGCGCCGTCCACGGAGGCGGCCTCGCTGATCTCCTGCGGCAGCGACTCGAAGTGGGTCCGCATCCAGAAGACGCCGAAGGGCATGAACAGGCCGATCAACGGCAGGATCACGGCCCAGTAGCTGTTCAGCAGGCCGACGTCGCGCAGGTCGTAGTAGAGCGGGATGACGATGGCCTCGTAGGGCAGCGCCATGCCCAGCATCAGCAGCGCGAACAGCGGCCCCTTCAGGGTCAGGCGCATGGTCGCCAGCCCGTATCCGGCGAGGGTGGCGAGCACCAGGGCGATCGGGACGACGCCGAGGGCGATGATCGCGCTGGACTTCAGGAGTGAGCCGAAGCCGGCCGTGGTCCAGGCGGTGGCGAAGTTCCCCCACTGCGGGTCGTCGGGCCACCCCAAGCCGGGCGAGAGGTCGGTCTGGGGCCGGAGGGCGGCGCTGAACAGGGCGAGGAAGGGGAAGAGGACGGAGGCCGCGGCCAGGAGCAGGGCGAGACGGGGCAGGTGCTTGGTCATTTCATCGCTCCCGGGTGAGCCGGTTCAGCACGTACATGGCCGCGCAGGTGAGAACGGACAGCACGGTGGCGAGCGCGCAGGCGGTGCCGACGCGGCCGGCGGTGAAGACGAGTTCGTAGACCTGGACACCGGGGACCATGGTCGAATAACCGGGACCGCCGCCCGTCATCACGTACACGACGTCGAACCCGGCCAGTGCGGCGATGACGGTGACGGTGCAGGCGACGCCGATCTCGTCGCGCAGCCCCGGAACGGTGATGTGCCGGAATCTGTGCAGCGGGCCGGCGCCGTCGAGTTCGGCGGCCTCGTACAGCGAGGGGTCGATCTTGCCGATGCCGGAGAGCAGCAGCAGGAAGCACAAGCCGGTGGAGACCCAGGTGCCGATCAGGCCCACGGACGGCAGGGCCCAGGTGAAGTCGCCGAGCCAGGCGCGGGCCAGCGAGCCGAGTCCGACGGCGCGCAGCAGTTCGTTGAGCGGCCCGTCCTCGCTGTAGATCCACTTCCACACGACACCGACGGCGACCAGCGGCAGGACCTGGGGCAGGAAGACGACGGTGCGGATGATCGGCATGGCCCGCCACGGTGTGGCGGCGACCAGGGCGGCCAGGACCAGACCCAGGGCGATGGGGATCACCGTGTAGAAGAGGATGAAGACGAACGCGTGCAGCAGGGCGCTGCGCAGTGCGGGTTCGGCGAACACGTCGGCGTAGTTGTCCAGGCCCACCCAGGTGGCGACCCCGACGCCGTTCCACTCCCAGAAGGAGATCCACACGCTGTGCAGCCATGGCGCGATGACGAACGCGAGGTAGAAGAGCAGGGCGGGTGCGACGTAGAGAAGGGGCACGAGCCGGTGGAGGCGGGCGCGGCCGGCCGGTCGCGACACGGCGGCGGGCGGGGCGGCCGGGCGGCGCGGGGTGGTCGCGTCCGCCCGTCCGTCGTGCACGAACACCTCAGCCATGGGTGGCGGCCCACTCGTCCTGGATCGCCTTCACGAAGGCGTCGGTGTCGGTGCGGCCGGCGATGAGTTCCTGGGTGGCCGCGGTGAGCTTGTCGTTCATGGTGGCGGTGGCGTTGTTGTTGAAGCCGACCAGGCCGTTGTCGTCGTTGACCTTCGTCCATGCGGCGACGATGTCCGTCATCACCGTGCCGCCCTCGGGTTCGGCGGCGGTGATGTCGGCGGGCATGAAACCGGCCTTGAACTGCTCGGCGGACGCCTGCGCGGAGTGGAGGAAGTCGAGGAACGCGGCGGCGGCGTCCGGGTGCTTGCTCCTGGCGGAGACCGCGTAGGCGACGGAGGTGCCGATGGCCGTGGCCTTGTCGCCGGGGAAGCCGAAGAACCCGGCGTCCTTGCCGAGCCTGTCGCCGATCTTCGCCGCGTCCCAGTTGCCGTCGACGAAGAACACGCCCTCGCCCTTGGCGAACTTGTCCACCGCCTCTTGCAGTTCGGTGCCGTTGGCGCTCCCCGGCAGGTAGCCCTTCTTCGCCCACTGGGCGAGCTTGTCGACGCCGGTCCGGTTGCCCGGGGTGTCGAAGGTGCTGCCCTTGCGGCCGAAGGTCCACTTGGCCGCGGTGTCGGCGCCGTCCTTCGACTGACCGATGAGCTGCACCGTCAAGGAGGCGTGGCCCAGGGAGTTACCGAGCTGGAGCGGCACCTCGCCGGCCTTCTTGGCCTTGTCGAGGGCGGCCTCGAACCCGGCCAGGGTCGACGGGGGTTCGGTGATGCCCAGTTCGGCGGCCTTGGCCTTGTTGTAGTAGACGCCGACCAGGGAGAACCCGGCGGGCGCCGCGTACAGGTCGCCCTCGCCGAGCGTGGTGCCGTCGGGGGCGACCCGCCACTGGTCGAGCTGGCTGCTCGGGTAGCTCTTCTCCCAGCCGTACGCCTTCGCGTATGGCGACAGGTCGCGGACCAGCTTGTCCTTGACGGTGGTACCGACCGAGTTGAGCAGCGCGATGTCCGGGGCCTGGTCGGAGGCGAGCGCGAGGTTCAGGCTCTTGTTGTAGTCGTCGTAGTTGGTGTCCTGGTACTTGATGCGCACCTGCGGGTGCTCGGCCTCGAACGCCTCGATGATGGCCTTGACCGCGGCGCCGGACTCGGGGGTGGACACCAGCGACAGGGTGACCTTCTCGTCCGGCACGCCGGTTCTCACCGGGCCGGAGGGCTCCACCGCGGTGTCGTTGCCCGCGCCGGGGGC
Source organism: Streptomyces sp. NPDC000134 (assembly GCF_042899225.1). NCBI lineage: Bacteria > Bacillati > Actinomycetota > Actinomycetes > Kitasatosporales > Streptomycetaceae > Streptomyces > Streptomyces sp. NPDC000134. Next base: position 263,086 of record NZ_JBIAZN010000011.1, on the reverse strand, counting down.
GCAGGCCGCCGCGGTGAGCACGACGAAGACTGCCCCGGCCAGGACGTTTCTGATCTTCACGAGTGGGGTTCTTCCTAGAAAAGGCGGCGGCGCCATGTGACAGGATGACGAGTCGGGACAGTAGCCAGATCTCGCTAGTTATAAAAGAAACATTCTTTCGAAGTGGCGCAGGTCACAACAGCGCCCAGGGGGAGCGATGAACGACATCAGGGTTCTGCCGGGTGGCGACCAGAGCGCGCTGCGGCATCTGAACACCAGCAGGCTCCTGCGCATCCTCTACGACGGCGGCCCGCTGACCGTCAACGCGCTCGCCCGGGTCACCGGACTGTCCCGGCCGACCGTGCGGGGCATCGTCACCGCCCTGCTGGACACGGGGCTGCTCGCGCCGGCCGGCCAGGCGGCGGCGCGCACCGGAGGGCGCCCGGCCCAGCGCTACGCCTTCGACCACAGCGCGGGGGTACTGGCAGGGGTTCGGTTCGACACCGAGGGCGTCTGGGTCCGGCTGACCGACCTGAGCGGCGAGCCGGTGGCCCGCGGCCACCGGCCCCTGCCCGCCGATGCCGGCCCCACGGAGCGCCTCGACGCCGCCGCGGCCGTGGTCGGCGAGCGGGTCGCGGAACGGAAGGTCCCGCTGTGGGCGCTGACCGCGGGCACACCGGGGATCATCGACTCCTCCGGCGTCGTACGGGTGAGCGCGGCCATCCCGGGATGGGCCGGTGTGCGGCTCGGACAGGAGCTGAGCACGCGCCTCGGCTGTCCGGTGACGACCGTTAAGGACACCAACCTGGCGGCCCTGGCGGAGCACCGCATCGGCGCGGCGCGCGGCACGTCCGACCTGCTGTACGTACAGATGGACCGGCGGCTCGGCGTGGGCGTCCTGGTCGGCGGCCTGCCGTTCACCGGACAGAGCGGGGCGGCCGGCGAGATCGGCCGCCATCCGGGACTCGGCTGGGAGGAGGCGCCGACCCGTCTCGCCGCGGCATCCAGTTCGCGGCCCGACCCGCACGACGAGGCCGGGACACTGACCCTGACCCGCGCGCTGCACGGCGACCCCGACGCACAGGCCGCGGCGAGCGCGTACGCACGGACCCTCGCGGACGGCATCGGAGCGATGGTGCTGGCCGTCGACCCCCGGCTGATCGTCCTGGGCGGCGGTCTGGCCGCCCAGGGGACCGCCCTCCTCGAACCGATCGAGCGCCGACTGGAGGAGATCTGTTACGAGGTGCCCCCTGTCGCACTGACCGCCCTGACCGAGGACGCGGTGACCGTCGGCGCCGTCGAGGCCGCCCGGGACCTCGTGAGAGAGCGCATGCCCGCCATGACGGAACAGCTCATGAGCGACTGATCCGACCGCCCGAACGGTTGACACGACGAGCACGTGCGGGCACATTGCGGAGGACTTAACGAAGGAAAGTTTCCTTCGTTAGTTCCTCTCATGAAGGAGACATGGTGAGTCAGCGTCCTCTCCGCGCCGCCCTCGCCGGTGTACTGACCGCCGGGCTCTGTCTGCTCGGTTCGGCGACCGGTGCGCAGACCGCGCAGGCGGCCGACTTCCCCGGCAATCCCACGACCAAGGAGGGCTACACCCTCGACTTCCAGGAGGAGTTCGACGGCACCACGCTCGACACGAACAAGTGGCTGCCGTACTACCTCCCCCACTGGACATCCACCCGGGAGAACGCCAAGGCCCGTTACACGCTCTCGAACGGCGTGCTGACCGAGCGCCTCGACCCCGACACCCCCGCCTGGAACTCCAAGTACGACGGCACGGTCAAGATCTCGAGCATCCAGACGTACAACAAGGACTGGTGGCACCGGTTCAACTCGGCGATGCCGAACGACCACCACGAGCCGGACTTCAACGGGTACAGCACCCAGTACGGCTACTTCGAGACCCGGGCCCGCATGTCGAACGTCGGCGGCGGCGGCCACCAGGCCCTCTGGCTGGTCGGCACCCGGGACACCACCAGCACCTCGGCCAACTCCGAGATCGACTTCATCGAGACGTTCTTCAGCAAGCCCGACACCTGGCGCATCGCCGCGTACGGCTGGGGCGATCCTGAGTTCCTGGGGTCCTGGTCGCTGTCGGAGAGCCCGGTGCCGAGCGGGCAGCCGACGCAGGAGTACCACGTCTACGGCATGGAGTGGACCCCGACCGAGCTGAAGTTCTACTACGACAACCAGCTCTACAAGACCATCAACGACGCGCCGAACATGCCGATGGGCATGATCCTCGGCCTCTACACCGACGCCGGCTCCGGACAGCACAACGACGTCTGGCCGAAGACGTGGAGCGTCGACTACCTGCGCGTGTGGAAGAAGAACGGCGGCTACCCCACCTCCTACGAACGCTTCAAGAACCGCCAGACCGGCCAGTACATGCACATCCAGAGCCGGACCGGGAACGTGCAGTACGGCAGCGTCCCCTCCACGGACCTCACCTCCCAATGGGCCCGTGAGGCCTACGACGGCCGCTACCGCTACAAGAACCGCGCGACCGGCGAGTACATGCACACGGAAGGCGCGACCGGCAACGTCCAGTACGGGGCTGTGCCCACGACGTACTGGAGCAGCCAGTGGGCCGAGGAGACCGTCGACGGCCGCATCCGGTTCCGCAACCGCCAGACGGGCCAGTACATGCACACCGAGAACTCCACCGGGCTCGTACAGTACGGTGCCGTGCCCAGCACGTACTGGAGCAGCCAGTGGACCCGCGAACCGGCGTCCTGAGTATTCCCCGACCGCTCCGGCGCGCCCCGGCCTTCCCGGCCTTCCCGGCCTTCCCGGCAGGGGCGCGTCCCCGGCCCCCAGTCCCAGGAGTCCTTCGTCCGCCATGCGCCTGCCCCGCACCGTCGCCCTCGCCTCTCTGCCGGCCACCCTGGTCCTGCTGCTCACTGGCTGCGACTCCGCACCCCCGGCGAAGCAAACCCCCGCCGCCCGAGCCGCCTCCTCCCCCGCCCCGGACAGCGGACCGCCGACGGGGGCGGCCGCAACGTCCCTGTGGTCCCTCATCGACAGCGGCGGGAAAACGATCAGGACACTGCCCGACGACGATCCGGATGTCACCGCCGTACGCAAGGCGGTCGCGCTGCACTCCGCCGTCACCGACAACCGGGACTTCCGCTCGGTCACCGCAAGCGTGCGCAACGAGTTCGGCTTCTACACCCCCGCCTTCGCGGAACGGCTCGGAGCTGAGGACTACGCCTCCCGCTCGACGGCCTTCTTCGTCACGAACAAGCTGGCCACCCGGCAGAAGAACACCGCCTGGTACCGGTCGACCGTGTACCGGGACCGGACCACCGCCAAGGTCGAGATGGACACCGTCATCGAGTTCACCGCAGGCGACCCCGGATACCTCAAGAAGGGCGGGTTCACCACGAACGTGCCCTACACCCAGCACCGCAGTGTCGACCTGGTCAAAGAGAAGGGGCGATGGATGATCACCGGAATCGAGAAGTCCCCCCTGTCGAAACCGGCCGAACGGCCTGCGGGACCATGAGGGGAAGCAGACGCCGGCCGTCCGCCCCGAAGGGGCCAGGTCACTTCGCCGACGGCTCTGGTACGACGATGCCCGCATCGGATGCCACCCGATGCTCTGGACCAGTCATGACGAGGCTCCGCCGGACTCCCGGCGGAGCCCCGTCATCACACAGCGCTGCCACAAGCCCTGTCACGCGGCTGTCACCGACTACGTCGACTCCCCCGGCTCCGGACCGGCTTGACGTACCACTTCTCCGTCGTCTTCACGTGAGACAGGACGCCCGAGCATCGTACAGACGGACCCTGCGAAGGCCGTTCGCGTCCATGGACCTGTGAGCGCGCGCACCCGCGACTGGCGTCCGTTCGGAGCGGCGCCGAGTTCATCCACGAGCACGTAGCCGGTGGCCTGTCATCACTTGTTCCGGGTGGCGAGCGGGTCCCCGGCCGAGCGGACGACCTCGGCGATCCAGGCCATGGCCTCGGGGACGTCGTAGTTGCCGGCGTGCGGCTGGTTCCAGGCGAGCTGGTAGTTCAAGCTCCTGACCTGCGGGTCGGCGGCGAGTGCCCGGTCGAGGTTGACCGAGACGGTGAACGCGGTGTCGCGGTCGCGGGTGCCGTGGCGGACGTACCAGTTCGGTGCGGTGTCGGCGCTGGTGCCGATGAAGTCCATCGGGTCGATCAGGTGGATCTGGTCGTCGACGGTGGTGCTCTTCTTCGCGGTGTACTGCTTCCAGGTCAGCCCGGTGTCGTCGATGCCGCTGCCGTCGCCGGCGACGTCGTTGTGGTTCCAGCCGTACTCGGTGTAGTTCAGGTATTTCCGGGTCGGCGGGCCGAAGAGGTCGGTCTCGGTGCCGCTGGTGGTGTTGCCGTGGACGCCCACCGCGTCGAACGCGGGGGTCGTCTTGAGCTCGGCCTGGGTGGCGACGAAGGCGAGGTACTTCGCCATGTCGACGGAGCGCACCGTGCCGGTGGCGGTGTCGGCGTCGATCCAGTCGTTGACGTACGACTTGGTGGTGGGTGTGGTTCCGGGGGCGCCGGAGGTGATCTCGAAGGTGCCGCCCAGCGGCGGGATGGTGTGGGCGGGGTCGGCCTTCAGGTAGGTCTCGGCGGAGCGGACGACCTCCTTCTCGATGGTGTCGAGCATGGTGGCGGCGGTGAGCCGGGAGCCGTCGGGGTTGCGCAGCCCGAGGCTCTTCTCGTACGCCGCGAACTGCGCCGCGATCGCGGTGGCGCCCTCGGGCGAGGGGTTCGAGCCGGTGGTGTCGCGGGTGGCGAGGACGTTGTAGAGCCACTCGTAGGCGATGTCGGCGTTGCCGAGGTCGGTGATCGGGCAGTACGCGTTGGCGGCGAAGACGTCGTCACGCAGGGTGCTGCGGCCCCGGACGTCGATGCCGGCGGCTCCGATCGCGGCGAGGTAGGGGGTGTACTCCGCGCTGTTGCCGGAGGCGCCCAGGATCGACACCAGTGCGCCGCCGCCGCTGGTGCCGTTGACGACGATCCGCTCCGCGCTGCCGGGCATCGCGGCGTCGTTGAGGCGCAGGTAGCGCACGGCGGCCTTGGCGTCGACCACCGCCGCGGGGGCCTTGCCGGGGGCCGAGCCGTCGGCGCCGACCAGTCCGCGGCTGCGGTTGGCGACGTCGACGAAGACGTAACCCGCCTTCAGGGCGGCGCCGGCGGTGCTCGTCGAGCTGCTGTAGGAGGTGCCGGCGGTGACGCTCGCCCGTATATGACTGGCCTTCCAGCCGCTGTTGTTGACCGCGAAGTAGATCGGCGTCCGCTGGTCGCCGAAGGCGCTCTCGGGGACGAACACGTTCATGCTCTGGTAGCCGCAGGCGGTGTCGGGGACCGTGGTGGTGCCGCCGCTCGGGCCGCCGGGCTGCTGAGCCGCCGCGGCGACCGGATCGGCCACGTAGCAGATCTCCTTGTACCAGCGCACGTTCATCGGCCGGCCGTCCACCGTGACGGTGATCGTCGTGTACGCGGCGGAGTCGAAGTCCAGCGCGGCGTCCTGGGGGTCCGCCGCATGGACGCGGCCGGTGGTGGGAGCCGCCGCCGCGACGGAGGTCGGCACCGCGGCCACCGCGAGCGCGAGGGAACCCGCGAGCGCCATGCCTCTCAGGAGGCGGCCGCGGGCCGCGGGGCGGCCTGCCCGCGCACCGGCCGGATGAGTCGACGCGTCACGTCCGAAAGACGCAGAGTGCCTCTGCATGGGTCTCCCCTCGTCGAGCACCAAGTGCTTCACCGATGCCTTGAGGTCAAGGCGAGACGCACGGTATAGGATTGTCAACAATATGCCTAGCAATAACGCAGACATTCTCTGGGCTTCCGGCAGACCATGAGCCGGCATCCGGCATCGGCCACGGGGCCGGTCGACGGGACGGCCGCCCAGGACGGCTTCTTCCGCGTCGGTCACGCCGGCGACGGCCGGCAGGGCGGAGCCAGGGCACATACCGGCGGTGTCCAGGGCCGCGCGGACCCGCACGTCCCCGGCGTGCCCCGGACCGGGCCGCCGCCGTTCCCCTGCGCCGGCCGACCGCGCCGCGCCCGGGGGCTCGGCGCGGAAGGGCGCGTGTGAGTCCTGCTCACGGGGCGGCCTTCGAACCGTCCCCCGGCGGTCGGCCTCCCCGTCACAGCCGCGAGCCCCGGCGCTCGCCGCGCAGCAACCACGCCAGGTAGGCCCTGGTCGACAAGTCCGGCGCCACCGCGACCGAGGACACCGTCACCCGTCTCCGGCTCGCGCGCTGACGCCGCCGTTCACCGGTGCCCGTCACCTCCCGCCGTCTCCCGGCGGCGGGAGGTGACGGGCACCGTCGCGGACCCGACGGCGCTCGTCGCCCGGACTACCCGGCGCCGGGCGGTGTGACGCCCAGTCTCCCGGCGCGGTCCGTGAGGTCGCGCCAGACCTTCGGTGCCACCGGCACCCCGTGCTCGCCCCGCTCCGCCGCCACGGCCGCGCTGCGCTCGCCGGGGTAGTACACCCCGTCGGCGCCGTCCGCCACGGGCAGTCCTTTGAGGGTGCCCAGGGTGGCGTCCACGGCCGCGGTGAAGGCGGCCGGGTCACCGAAGGCGGCCGGGTCGACGGCGATGAGCAGGGCGTTCTGGCGGTGCTCGCGGCCGGCCGGATCGTCGGAGTGGAACGCCGAGAAGATCGGCGCGCCGACCAGGACGCTGGTGAGCAGTTCGAAGGCCAGGGACATGCCGGAGCCCTTGGCGCCGCCCAGGGGCAGCGGCATGACCGCCTTCTCCGGGTCGGCGGTGGGGGTGCCGTCCTCGGTGGCGGCGGCGCCGGGCGGCAAGGGCGTGCCGTTGGACCTGGCCTGGCGGATCTTGCCGAGGGCGATGGTGGCCGTCGCCATGTCCAGCAGCAGCGGGGCGTGGTCGGCGGCGGGGACGGCGATGGCCAGGGGGCTGGTGGCCACGGCCGCGCCCTTGGCGCCGGTGTAGGCCATGTTGGGCATGCCGGCGACGAAGCCGAGCCCGACCAGACCCTGTTCGGCGATCTTGGAGACGTAGTAGCCGATGGCGCCGGTGTGGACGGTGCGGCATACGCCGACCGAGGCGATGCCGTTCACCCGGGCGCGCTCGACGGCCTCCTCGGCGGCGATGCTGAGGGCGACCGGGCCGGGGGCGCGGTCGGCGTCGAGGACGGCGGTGGCCGACGTGGCCGAGTCGATCCTCAGGTCGGGCCGGGCGTTGGCCACGCCCTTGGCGAGCAGGTCCAGATAGGCGGGGACGCGGGCGAGGCCGTGCGATTCGACGCCGCGCCGGGCCGCCCAGACGAACACGTCGGCGGTGGTGCGGGCGTGCTCGGGGCTCAGGCCGCCCTTCTCCAGGAGGGCGGTGGCGAAGGCACGCAGGTCCTCGGCGGGGACGCGGACCTTGCCCGGCGTGGGGCTCGGAGTGTCGGTCATGGGGCGGGAGTCTCCTGGGTCAGCGGGTGACGAGGACGTCGACGACGGCGGTGGTGCCGTCCGCCACGGCCTTCAGCGCGCGCTCCAGGGCGGGCGCGAGGGCGTCGGTGGTGTCGACGGTCTCGGTGTGCATGCCGAACGGTTCGGCGAAGGCCGCGAGCCGGGGCAGGCGGCGCAGGTCGGTGCCGAGCCACTCCCCGGTCCCGGCCGCCGCGCCCTCGGGGTAGAAGCGGCGGTGGTTGAGGTTCATCGACTTGTAGACGCGGTTGTTGAAGACCACGATCAGCACCGGCAGGTCATAGCTCCTGGCCGCGTCGTACGACGGGATCACCGGGTTGTAGGCGAACGCGCCGTCGCCGACGGTGAGCACCACCGGGCGTCCGGGCGCGGCGAGCCTGACGCCGAGCGCGACCGCGATGCCCTGGCCGAGACCGCCCTGGACGTAGAAGTACGAGTCGGGTCCGGAGGTCTTGAGGTGGCGCTTGACGATGCGGCTGTGGGTGATCGTCTCGTCGACGACGATGCCGTCCCGGCCGGCCAGCAGGCGGCGCAGGGTGGCGGCGACAAGGACGGGGTCCACTCCTTCGGACCGCTCGGCCTTCGCCTCGGCGGCGGCGATCGCCCCCTGTTCGGCGGCGTGGCGTTCTGCCTGTGCCGCGCGCCGTACGGCCACCGCCTCCTCGTCCAGGTCCTCGGCCCGCTTGGCGAGCTGCCGCAGTGTGTGGGCGACGTTGCCCTCCAGGTAGACGTCCGCGAAGAGCACCTGGTAGACGATGTGCGGGCGCTGCGGCACCTGGTCGATGACGACGATCTTCGCCTTCGACGGTCTGCGGCTCGGCGGGTAGAACGGGGCGCGGCAGTTGACCAGGAGGATCAGGTCCGCCTCGTCCATCCACGGCCCGATGTCGCTGCCGGCGTGCAGCGGGTGGGTGCGCGGGAAGTTGCCGCACACCGCCGAGTCGGGCTCCACGACCGGGATGCTCCACGCCTCGGCGAAGGCGGTCAGCGCCTCGAAACCCCCGGCTTCACGGCCGGCGGTCTCGGTGACGATCACGGGGTTCTTCGCCTCGCGGATCATCGTCGCGACCGGGTCGACCTCCTCGGGTGAGGAGTGCGTGGAGCCCGGCGGTACGACGGGCTTGGCCTCGCGGCCGTCCCAGTCCTCCAGCAGGATCTCCAGCGGGATATTGAGGTAGGCGGGGCCCGCCGGGGCCCGCCACGACAGTTCCGCCGCCCGCGTGATCATGGTGGGGAGGGTGGAGACGTCGCCGGCCGCGGTGGCCCACTTGGTGAACGGCTGGGCCACGTGGTGCGGGCCGCCGACGATGGACAGGTTGCGGTACCACTGGCCGCCCGGGTCGGGGCCGGGGCCGTCGCCGTACGTGGTCGACTCCGAGGAGGCGACAACCATCGGTACGCCCGCGAGGAGGGCGCCGTGCACCGCCATCGAGCCCTGGAGCAGGCCGGGGGCGGCGTGCAGGAGTACGCCCTGCGGGCGGCGGGTGAGCAGGCCGTAGCCGGTGGCCATGCCGACCGCCACCGTCTCGTGCGTGAGGTCGAGGTACTTCGGCGCCGTGTCACCGTCGCGGTGCCGCCGGGCCAGGGACTCCCACACCGGGGCCCATTCGGACCCCGAGGAGCAGAACAGGTAGTCGGCGCCGACGGCGTCGAAGGCGGATACGAAGGCATCACCGCCGTCGGCGCCCGGCTTGTTCGCGCTGTCCGTCATCTCGTGTGCTTCCTCAGCCCTCGTACGGCCAGTCGAGGACCTCGGAGATGCCCCGGCCCATGATCCACTCAAGCTCCTCGGGCGTGAAGTCCCAGTGCTTGGTGAACTGCTCGATGGTGTCGGTGTACGTGATGCCGTGCCCGAGCAGGCGCGTGATGTCGGTGCCGTAGAAGCAGCGCCGCGGCCCCATCTTGTCGACCATCTCGCGCACGTACTTCTGGATGTTGCTGTTCGGGAAGGGGTGCGTGGAGTAGCCGGGCAGCGCCGAGACCTTCACGTAGATGTTCGGGTGGACGTGGAGGCCGGCGGTCTCCGACACCCAGTAGCCGATGGCGTCGTCGACGCAGCGGGCCATGATGCCCATGTGGTCGATGATGATGCTCAGGCCCGGGTGCCTGGCGGCGATCTCGCCGAGTTCACGCTTCCAGATCGGGGCGTGGACCATGGTGGGGATGCCGAGTTCCTCGGCGATCGGCCAGTACCAGTCGTTGGTGCCGTCGATCATCCAGTTGCGGTCCTGCGGCCGGTGGAAGGTGAGGCGGGTGCCCTTGATGTGCGGGTTCTGGGCGAAGTCCTTCAGCATCGCGGTGCCCTCGGCCTCGTCGTCCTGCGGGACGCGGGCCATGATGCCGAAGCGGTCCGGGTGGGCCTCGCACGCCTCCAGGGCGTAGTCGATACGGTTGCCCTCCCAGGACGGCGGGAGGATCAGCGCCCGGTTCACGCCGGCCTCGTCCATGAGCTCCAGGGCCTCTTCGTAGGAGAAGGGGTCCTCACGGTGGCCGTTGAGGCGGATGCGCTCCCGGGCGCCCGGGACCCAGGGGCGGTCCGGGGTCTCTTCCTTCCAGATGTGGATCTGGGTGTCGACGACGAACATGGCGTGACTCGCTTTCTCCGAGGGGTGGTGGGCTGCTGCGGAAGGAACGCTAGGCGGGCCGCGGGGCCCTGCCGAGAGCCCGGGATGCAAGCTGTTGTTGCGCGGAACAGCGCGGTACGCGGGGGACTTTCAGGTGGCGTCACGCGTCGCCGAAAACGGCGTCGACGATGTGCTCGGCGATCGCCATGGAGGCCGTGGCGGCCGGCGAGGGAGCATTGCGCACGGCGGTGAGCCGGCCGACCTGGTGGATGCGGAAGTCGTCCACCAGGGTGCCGTCCCGGTCCAGGGCCTGGGCGCGGACCCCGGCTCCGCCGCGCACCACGTCCCGGGCGCCGACACCCGGGACGTAGCGGGCGGCGTCACGCATGAAGGCCCGGGTGGACAGCGAGCCCCGGTACTCCTTGACGCCGGTGCGCCAGTGCCGGGCCGCCATCCTCCAGGAACCCGGGTAGGCGGCGAGGCCGAGCAGGTCCTTCGGGGAGACCTCGGTGAGCTTGTAGCCCTCCCTGGCCAGGGCCAGGACCGCGTTGGGACCCACCTCGACCGTGCCGTCGACGCGCGGGGTGAAGTGCACGCCGAGAAACGGGTAACGCGGGTCCGGCACCGGGTAGATCAGGCCGCGCACGAGGTGGGTGCGGTCCGGCTTGAGCAGCATGTACTCACCGCGGAACGGGACGATCCTGGGCTCCCGCGTGTCCTGGGCCAGCCTCGCGACCGAGTCGGACTGGAGGCCGGCGCACAGGATCAGCCGGTTCACCTTCACCCTCCCCTGTCCTTCGGCCGGGGGCTCTGCGGGCCGGCCGGAGGCGACCTCGATGCCGCCGGGCACGCCGGTGATGCCGGTGACGGGGAAACCGAGCCTCACCTCGCCGCCGGAGTCGGCGATGTCCTTGGCGAACGCCCGTGCGATCGCCGGATAGTCGGTGATCGCGGTGCGCGGGGAGTGCAGGGCGGCGATGCCGCCGGCATGGGGCTCCAGCTCCTTGATCTCGTCCTTGGAGACCCTGCGCAGATCGGGCACGTGGTTGTTCTTCGCCCGCTCGTACAGGTTCTCCATGCGGCCCAGCTCTTCCTGCCGGACCGCCATCACGAGCTTGCCGGTCTCCCGGTAGGGCAGTCCGCGGTCCTGGCAGTACTCGCGCAGCAGTGCCACCCCGCGTACGGTCAGGTTCGCCTTGAGGCTGCCGGGGGTGTAGTAGAGGCCGGCGTGGACCACGCCCGAGTTGTGGCCGGTCTGGTGGAGCGAGACCTGCTGCTCCTTCTCGAACACCACGACGCGGGTGCCGGGGCGCCTGAGCGCGATCTCACGGCCCGTGGCCAGGCCCACGATGCCGGCGCCGACGATGCCGATCGTCTCGTCAGCCATCGGCATCCTCCTTTCGAATGAGGTGCTCACGCGTGCTCACACGCCGAAGTGGACGGCGACCGTCTTGACGCGGGTGGAGAAACGCAGGACCTCTTCGCCCTGCTCCTTGTAGCCGGTGCCGGAGTCGTGGAAGCCGCCGAAGGGCAGGTGCACGTCCCAGCCGGGCGTGGGATGGTTGACCGCGACCTGGCCGCACTCGGCCTCGTCCACGAAGCGGTAGGCGGTGCCGATGTCGCGGGTGAAGACGGCCGCGGCCAGGCCGTACACGGAGTCGTTGACGGCCTCGACGGCCTGGGTGAAGTCCTCGACGGCGCGGACGGCGAGGACCGGGCCGAACACCTCGTCCCGCCAGACGGCCATCTCGGGAGTGGCATCGCCGAGCACGGTCGGCTGCACGTAGCAGCCGTGCGCGCGCTCGCCCTCGGTGTCGGCGCCGCCCCCGGTGAGGACCACCGCGCCCTCCTCGACCGCCTTGGCCAGGTCGGTGAGGACGCTGTCGCGCTGCCCGGGGCCGGCGAGCGGGCACAGTGTGGTGGCCGGGTCGCCGCCCGGACCGGCTTTGAGCTTCTGGACCTCGGCGACCAGCAGCTCGGTGAACTCCTCGTACACCGGCCGTTCCACGACGACCCGGCTGGTGGCGGTGCAGCGCTGCCCGGCCTGGCCGAAGGCGGCGGCGACGACGGTCTTCGCCGCGGCCGGCAGGTCGGCGTCCTTCAGGACGACGGAGGCGTTCTTGCCGCCCAGCTCGCCCTGGAAGCGGACGTTGCGGCCGGCGAGGCGACGGCGGATGAGGTTGCCGACCTCGTTGGACCCGGTGAAGGTGACGGCGACGATCCGCGGGTCGTCCAGCAGCGCCTCCTCGATCTCCCGGGTGCGGCCGGTCACCACGTTGAGCACACCGGCCGGCAGGCCCGCGTCGTGCAGGGCACGGGCGAAGTGCAGCCCGGACACCGGGGTGTCGGTGGCCGGCTTGAACACCGCCGCGTTGCCGGTCGCGAGCAGCGGGGCGAGCTTGCGGGCCGGGGTGATCAGCGGGTCGTTCCAGGGGCTGATGACCAGGATGACGCCGATGGGCTCGCGCTGGGTGTGCGTTCGGGTGTCGGGGCGGGCGTCGTGCAGGAGGGTGCCGTAGCCCTGGCGGGCCAGTCCGGCGTAGTAGTCGAGGAAGTCGGCGGCCTTGGCGGTCTCACCGCGGGCCTCGGCCAGTGTCTTGCCGTTCTCGGCGGTGACGTCGGCGGCGATCGCGTCCAGCCGTTCGCGGATCAGCCGGGCCGCGCCGGTGAGGACGCGGGCCCGCTCGAAGGGGCTGGTGCGCCTCCAGCGGGCGAAGCCCCGCTCGGCGTGGTCGTAGGCCCGGGTCACGTCCTTGGCGGACAGGGCCGGGACACGGGCGACGGGGGCGCGGACGTCGGCCGGGTCGTGGACGTCGATCCACTCACCGGTCGTCACCCACTCTCCGCCCAGGAGCGTTTCCAGAGTGCGCATCAGATCACTTCCTTCGCCGACCGCGGTGCGGGCGACCGCGGTTCCAACGGGTCGGCCGTGCGGGCCGGATGCGACGACACACCATGCCGGGGTGGCTTCACCAGCCCCGTGGCGGCAGGCATTGGTTGCGTCGCGCGCTGGTCGGGCGGGGCTCGATCCGTGCTGGAATCGGCCGGCCGGACGGTGCGCGCCACGCCGCCGGGAGCCGAGTGAGACGCGCGGAAGAGAATGAGGGAAGAACATGGCCTACGCAGTCGTCGCCCACTACCGCTGCGCGCCCGAGCATGCGGGCGTGGTGCGTGAAGCCCTGCTGAAGGCGCGGCAGGCGACCCGCGCCGAACCGGCGAACCTGATGTACGAGGTGCACTCCGTGGCCGGCGAGCCCGGCGGCTTCCTGCTGTACGAGCGCTACGACGACGTCACCGGGTTCGAGGCGCACAAGGCGGCCCCGCACTTCGCGGAGCAGATCGTCGAGACCGTGTGGCCACTGCTGACGGACCGGTCGGTGGTCTTCGCCGACGTGCTGTGAGAGCGGGGCGGCCGGTCCGTGCAGCAGGTGCTTCCCGGACCGGCCGCCGTCTCAGAACTCGTTGCCCCAGCAGTACCGGGCGACGGTCTCGACCAGCACCAGCTTCCCGCGCTGGGCCTCGGCGTCCAGCAGCGGCCGGGCCGCGACGTCCGCGAAGCCCCGGGAGGGCGCGACGGCCCCGTCCTCCAGGTCGGCGAACGCCTCCAGCGGGTCGATGCGGGACATCACCGTGTCGACGTCCTCCAGTTCCGGGGTGGTCGCGTCGACCACGCCCAGGCAGAAGTCGCGCCCCTCGGGCAGTGCCCGGACGAGGTCCGTCTCGGCCTGGGTGCCCTGGTCGAACGGGAGCACCCAGCGGTCGGCCGGGATCGCGGCGTACATGCGCTCGGCGCGGGCCCGGTCCACCGCGTCCGGCGCGGCCCAGCCGGGCGCCACGCCGATGCGCACGCCCTCGGGGCGCTCGTCGAGCCGTACCGCCGCCGCGTCCACCGCGAGCGCGTCCTCGAAGGACAGCGCGCCGGGGCCGGCCGGGTCGGTGGCGATCTGGTCCAGCAGGAGGGGGTTGTCGAGCTGGATCAGACGGACGCCCCGGGAGACGAGCAGGGCGATCTCCGTCCGGATGATGTCCGCGAGGGCCTCGCCGAGTTCCCGGGCGGATGAGATGCCGAGGCCGGGTCGGTACGTGGTGGCCGCGAGGTACGCCGGGGACGGCAGGGACGCCTTGGGGGCGATGACCGTCAGCTCGGTGAGCCGGGCGGCCCGGTCGGCGACCAGGGGGCCGTCGGCCTTCGGCAGCGACTCGGCGACCCAGCGGACCAGGCCGCCGGGGCCCGTCTCGCCGGTGCGGCGGAAGCCGGAGACGCCGTCGAGGACGGCGCTGCGGAAGTCCTCGCGGGGGAAGTCCCCGTCGGTGACGACGGTGCAGCGCAGCTTGCGCTGGTAGGTGACGGCCTCGCGTACCGCGTCCGCCACGGATCGCGGGTCGTCGCGCACGAGGCCGGCGGGGCGGACCAGGCTGCCGTGGTGGTCGATGCGGTAGTTGAACGTGTCCGCCATGATCAGCCCTCCTTCGCGGCCGGCTCGCCGGCGACGCCCCAGGCGTCGAACCGGAGCTCGTAGCCGAGAGCGGCGAGGACCTCGTCGGCGATGGCCTGGTCCTCCTCGGCGGTGCCGCCGGCGACGCCGAGGCCGCCGATGATCTCGCCGTCCTTCTTGAGGGTGACGCTGCCCTCGGTGGCGAGGATGGGCATGGCCGCGCCGGGCAACTGCGAGAGCTGGGAGAAGAAGACCGGCTGGCTCTCCTGCCACTTCTTCAGCATCGTGCCGGGGCGCTGCATCACGGCGGCGGTGTACGCCTTGGCGCGGGCGATGTCGGGGGTGAGCGGGCGGGCGCCGTCGGAACGGCGGACGGCGACGACGAAGCCGCCGGCGTCGACGACGGCGACGCTCACCGCCTTGCCGATCTCCTCGGCCCGCTTCCGGGCGGCTTCGATGATCTCCTCGGCGGCGGCGAGGGTGACGTTGCTCATGCGGCTTCCTTCGGGGCGGTCAGGGTGCGGCGCAGGCGGGCGATGGCCGCGTTGTACGGCTCGGGCGTCTCCCAGTACATGGAGTGCGGGGCGCCGGGGACGATCTCCAGGTGCGAGCCGGGCAGCAGCTCGTGGGCGCGGGTGACGGTCTTGACGCCGAGGACGGCGTCCTTCTCGCCGGCCAGGAAGGCGACCTTGAGGCCGGACGCCCGGATCTCGCCCAGGGTGGGGCCGTCGGTGTCGAGGTTGCGCAGGTCCTGCATCCTGGCCGCGTTGAACGTGCCCATCTGCTGGAACAGGAAGGTGAGGTCGGCGCGCTCGGTCTGGAACGGCCTGGTCAGCAGGCGGTCGATGACCGGCAGCTTGACGGCCTCGGCGCGGTCGGCGGCGGCCAGTTCCCTCAGCTCGGGGTGGTCGATGCCGCCCAGGGAGTGGCCGAGGACGACGCAGGAGGCCCGCTCGGGCCGCAGCAGGCCGGCGCGCAGCGCGGCGACGGAGCCGATGGACTGGCCGACCAGCATGACGTCGGTGAGGTCCTCCTGGTCGAGGACGGCGACGACGTCCCCGGGGAAGTCCTGGCCGTCGAACTCCGGCATGGAGCTGTCGGACTTGCCGAAGCCGCGCAGGTCGACCGTGACGACGGTGAACTCCTCGCGCAGCGCGGCGACCTGCTGCCACCAGGCGGCGTGGTGGCCGCCGCTGCCGTGCACGAACAGGATCGCCGGGCCGCTGCCGTGGCGCTCGTAGTAGACGGAAATGCCGTCGGAGTCGGCGAAGGGCATGGGAATGAACTCCTGAAGTCCGGTGCTCGGGGCTCAGTTGCGCCGCTCGGCGTGGTGGACCAGCTCGATCATGGTGTGGTCGGGGTCGTGGATGTAGCAGAACCTGGACCGGTTCTCGGGGCGCTCGATCGGGCGGGTGTGCCGGATGCCCAGCTCTTCGAGGTGGGCGAGGAAGCCGTCCCAGTCGTCGACCTCGACGGCGAAGTGGTAGGGCGCCATGCGTTCCATCTCCTCGACCGGCGTGAAGTGCAGGTCGAAGTTCCCGCGGGTCATCAGGACCACGCGCGTGTTGGACTTGGGCATGATCCGCTTCATCCCGAAGACCTTGGTGTACCACTCGGCGGTCCGGTCGGGGTCGGTGGTGGGGAAGTTGACGTGGTGGATGTAGCGGGGAGCCGCGCTCATGACTGATTGCCTCGTTCCTCTTCGAGTCGTACGGGGTTGGAGAGCACACCGATGCCGCCGATCTCGACGTCCACGGTGTCGCCGGGTTCGAGCTGACAGGTCGACTCGGCGCCCATCCACAGCACGTCACCGGGGCGCATGGTGACGTACCGGGTGAGGGCGACGATGTGGTCGAAGGGGTCGAAGACCATGTCGCCGGTGGCGAACTCGGCGCGTACCTCGCCGTTGACGCGGAGGGTGGTGGTCTGCGCGAGGGCGTCGACGTCGGTCTCGATCCAGGGGCCCATGGGCTTGAAGGTGTCGCTGTTCTTGCTGCGCCAGAAGGTGCGGTCCTGGTCCTGCCAGGTGCGGGCGCTGACGTCGTTGCCGATGGTCCAGCCGAAGACGCCCTCGCGGGCCTCGGCACGGGTGGCGTGCCGCAGGGTGCGGCCGATGACGGCGACGAGTTCGGGCTCGGCTTCGAAGCGGCCGGTGACCTCGGCCGGTCTGACGATCGGCGAGAGGTGGCCGGTGAGGGCGTTGTTGGCGCGGTAGCCGACCTCGGGGCGCTCGGGGGTGTCGCCACCGGCGTGGGCGATGTGCCGGGGGTAGTTCAGGCCGACGGCGTAGAAGACGGGCGGGACGACCGGCGGCAGCCAGTGCGCGCCCTCGCGCGGCACGGTGCCGATGACGTGGGTGTCGGCCTCTTGCAGGGGGGAGCCGGACAGCAGCTCGACGTTCCGCTGCCCCACGCGGCCCCACACCGGGTGCCCGCCGACCGAGACACGCGCGTACCTCATGGCACCAGCAGGTGGGAGACGCGCTTGGTGATCAGGTAGGCGTCCAGGGCCTCGGGGCCGCCTTCACGGCCGTAACCGCTGTCCTTGACACCGCCGGAGGGGGCCTCGTGGACCGAGCCGCCGCAGTGGTTGAGGGAGAGGATGCCGGCCTCCAGCTCGTCCGCGAGCCTCTCGGCGGTGGCGGCGGAGCCGGTGAAGCCGTAGGCGGCCAGCCCGTAGGGCAGCGCGTTGGCGATCGCGAGTGCCTCGTCGAGCTCGTGGAAGGCGGCGACCGGCGCCAGCGGGCCGAACGGCTCCTCGTGCATCAGCTCCGCGTCCTCCGGTACGTCGGTGAGGACGGTGGGCGCGAAGAAGTAGCCGGGGCGGTCCAGCCGTTCGCCGCCGGTGAGGACCTTGGCACCGCGGGCGACGGCGTCGGCGGTGAAGCGCTCCATCGCGTCCAGGCGACGCCCGTTGGCGAGCGGGCCCATGGTGGTGCCCTCGGACAGCCCGTCGCCGACGACGACCGCCTCGGCGGCCTCGGCGAACGCGGCGGTGAACTCCTCGGCGATGGAGGCGTGGACGAGGAAGCGGCTGGGCGAGGTGCAGACCTGGCCGGCGTTGGCCCACTTGGCCTGCGCGGCCCTGCGGGCGGCCGTCACGGGGTCGGCGTCGGCGCAGACGATCACCGGGGCATGGCCGCCCAGCTCCATCAGGGAGGGCTTCATGACTTCGCCGGCCCGAGCGGCGAGCAGTCTGCCGACCGGGACGGACCCGGTGAAGGCGACCAGGCGGGTGACCGGGGAGGAGATCAGGTGCGCGGAGACCTCGGCAGGCTCGCCGAAGACGAGGTTGAGAACGCCGGGCGGCAGGCCCGCGTCGGCGTAGCAGCGCACCAGTTCCATCGCGGCGGCCGGAGTCTCCTCGGACGCCTTGACGACGATCGAGCAGCCCGCGGCGAGCGCCGAGGAGATCTTCCGGTTGGGGCCGCCGACGGGGAAGTTCCACGGGACGAAGGCGGCGACCGGGCCGATGGGCTCGCGCCGGACGGTCAGCACGGTGCCGGGGGCGGAGGGGATGATGCGGCCGTAGGCGCGGCGGGCGTCGTCGGCGTGCCAGCGCAGGGTCTCGGCGGTGCGGCGTGCCTCGCCGGTGGACTCCTTCAGCGGTTTGCCCTGTTCCCGGGTGGCGACGCGTCCGATCAGGGCGGCGCGCTCGGCGATCAGGTCGGCGGCGGTGTGCAGGACGCGGGTGCGCTCGGCTATGGGCGTCGCGCGCCAGACCGCGAAGCCCACGGCGGCGGCGTCGAGCGCGCGGTCCAGGTCGGCGGTGGTGGCCAGGGGTACTTCTCCGATCACCTCCTCGGTGGCCGGGTTCACGATGGGAGCGGTGCGTCCGGTGCCGCCCTGGCACCACTCGCCCGCGATGTACATGCGGACGGCGGGGTGGCCGTGGTCGGTGGTCATGGGTGGGTGCCCTCTCAGGCCGGCGGGGTGGTGGTCCGGGAGTCAGGAGGCGGGGGCGTCCTGGTCGCGGTTGGTGCGCAGGGCCCAGATGTGGTGGGGCGGGGTGGTCCCGTGCACGCGGGTCTCGTAGGTCTCGTCGACCCGGTCCATGTCGGCGGCGTACTCGACCCGGCCGCCGCAGGGCGCGTGCAGGAAGCGGAAGACGTTGGAGCCGATGGTGTGCCGGCCCAGCCTGCGGGCCTCGCGCCAGCCGCGCTCGATCATGTGGTTGCCGCCCTCGACCACGTCGTCGAAGCCGGGGACCTCGTAGGCGATGTGGTTCACCCCGGTCCGGTCGGGGCGGTGGCACAGCAGCATGGTGTGCTGGTCGTCGTCACCGGGGGCCTGCATGAAGACGCCCATGGGCTCCACCACGTCGGTCGGGCGGAAGCCGAGGAGACCGGTGTGGAAGGCGACGGCCTCGTCCTTGCCCTCCTTGGCGATGTTGAGGGCGACGTGGCACATGCGCAGGGGGCGGACGCGGGTGATCGGCTCCAGCGCCTCGTTCCACCGGTTCACGCTGCCGGGGGTGTTGGTCCGGCGGGGCTCGACGGCCGCCTTCTTCGGCCGGGCGAGGGTGAGCCCCACGCCGAAGCCGCTGCGGTCGACGGTGTGGTGGACGCCGTCGGCGCTCGTGCGCAGGGGGCGGTCGCGGCCGACGGCGGCGACCAGGCGGTCCAGTTCCTCCTGGGTGTCCACGCCCCAGACCACCTCGCGCAGGGTGGGGCCGTCCTCCACGGGGGGCGGCAGCAGCGGGCCGGGGTCGGTGTCGAGATGGAGGGTCTGTCCGGTGAGCGTCTCGAACACCGCGTGTTCGCCGGTCCGCTCCACCAGCAGCAGGCCGAAGTCGTCGAAGAACCGGACGCATGCGTCGAGGTCGTCGATGCCGTAGGTGACCGATTCGATTCGCTGGATTCCCATGGATTCCTCGTTTCCGTCTCGCCTGGTGAGCGTAGGTTTGCGGGCGCGGGGGGCTCAATGGGCCGAGGACCTCGGGGTGCGCAATCGTTTCTTGCGCTTTCTCACGGCCCCGGCCGGCTGTTACGACCGGACCGTGGGAATGGGGTTCTGCGAGAACCACTCGGCGAGGAATTCCAGGAACACGCTCACTTTGCGCGGGGTGTCCTGCCCGGGGCCGTAGATCGCGTACAGGGGACGGTCGGGCACCGCCAGCTCCGGCAGCAGTTCCCGCAGGGCGCCGGAGGCGAGGTCGTCGCAGACCGGTCGCTGGGGCAGCAGGGCGATGCCGCGGCCGTGCACCGCCGCCTTCTGGAGGGCGATGTAGGAGTTCGACGAGAAGACGATGCTGCGGATCTTGTGCAGGGTGCTCGCGTGGCCGTGGCCGATCCGCCAGACCGGGTCGTTGACGTGCACCAGGCAGTCGTGGGCGGCCAGGTCATTGGGGTGGGTAAGGCAGCCGTGCCGCTCGATGTACTCGTCCGAGGCGCAGAGCACGAAGGGCAGTGAGGAGATCTTCTTCAGCCGGACGCTGGAGTCCCGCAGATCGCGGGTGTGGAAGGCGACGTCGAAACCGCTGTCGAGGAAATCGTAGGTGCGGTCCGACATCCCGCCGAGTTCGAAGCGTATGTGGATTTTGGGATGGGCGGCGGAGAAGGCGGCGATGGCGTCGCCGAGGTCGAGGCTGCCGATCCATTTGGGGCAGATGATGCTGAGAGTGCCTTCGGCGCGGTCGTGGAGCCGGGCGATGCCGGCGTCCTCGGCCTCGATCTCGTCCAGGATGCGGGCGGCGAACACCGCGTAGCGCTGTCCCGGTTCGGTCAGGCTCAACGAGCGGGCGGTGCGGTTCACGAGGCGGACGCCTACCTGCCGTTCCAGCTCGGCGACGTGCCGGGAGACCAGGGAGCCCGAGGACCCCAGCTTCTTGGCGGCCCCGCTGAAACTGCCGACCTGCGCGACGGTGACGAAACTGTGCATGAGGAGCAAGCGGTCCATATGTCCCTCCGAAGGCCGATCCCCGCCCGGCCGGCGCCGGGTGAGGAGCAAGGGCCCACCGCCGGTCACGGACGTGCCCCGGCAGTGACTGTGCGGGGACGCGCGGGTGGCGCGGTGGGATGTGCGGCTCGGACGCGGTGAGACGGGCACCGGTGACCGGTGGGGGCCCTACTTCGGGCAGTACTGGGGAGCCTCGCTCAGGTTGTCCTTGGTGACCAACACAAGTGGAATGTCAGCGATCTTGTCAACACCCTGCTTCTCGTCGAGCAGGCCGATGGTGTTCCTGACCGCGGTCTGCCCGATGGTCATCGCCGAGTTCGCCACGGTGGCGGAGAGGCGGCCGTCCTTCACGGCGGCGACGCCCTCCTCGGTGCCGTTCACGGAGACGATCCTGACGTCCTCGGCGCCGGCGGCGTCGAACGCCTTGCGGACGGCGAAGGCCATCTCCTCGTTGGCGACGAAGGCGTAGTCCAGGCCGGGGTGGGCCTGGATCATGTTCTCGGCGACGTCCTGCGCCTTGGCGGGGTTGAACATGCCGGGCTGGTCGGCGACCACCTCCGCGTTCTTCGGCAGGGCATCCTTGAAGCCGCCCACCAGCAGGTCGGAGGCGGCACCCGGGGCGCCGGCGACGACACCGACCGTCACGTCCTGGCCGGCGGCGTCCTTGCCGATCCATTCGGCGTCCAGGGCGCCGGCCTTCTTCAGGTCGACCACCGCGGCGCCGAGCACGTCGTCCATGTCGGACGTGGCCACGGAGGTCAGATAGATCGGGATGCCCGCGCTCTCGGCCTTGGCCATGTCGCCCTCCAGCGCGTCGACGTTCACGGTCTGGACGATCAGGGCGTCCACGTTCCGGGAGATCATGTCCTCGATGTTGGACAGCTCGGTCCCGGCGTCCTGTTTGGAGTTGGCCGAGTAGACCTTGGCGTCCTGCGCCTCGGCCTCCTGCTCGACCGCCTTGAGCAGACACGTGTGGAAGTGCGTGTTGGAGCCGTTGACGAAGCCGAGGGAGACGGAGCCGTCGGCGGCGCCCCCGCTGTCGTTCTGCGTGCCGCAGCCGGAGAGCACCAGGGCTGCGACGCCGGCGAGCGAGGCCGCGGCGGCGCGGCGGGACCGGGTGAAGGGCTTCATGGGGTGGGCCTTTCCTGCGTCGTTGAAGAGAAGGTGCCTGCGTGGGGGACGCGCCGGGAGGGAGATGCGCGCAGGCGGCGGCCGTTCGCTGTCGGGTACGGCGCTAATGGCCGGGTGCGGACCTGCGCTGGAACTCGTTGACGACCGCCGCGACCAGCAGGACGCCGCCGGTGACGACGAGCTGGTAGTTGCTGTTGACCTGGAGGAGGTTCAGGGCGTTGCCGACGACGCCCAGCAGGATCACGCCGAAGACGGTGCCGACGATGGTGCCGTGGCCGCCGGCGAGCGCGGTGCCGCCGATGACCACCGCGGCGACGGCGGTCAACTGGGTCTGCAGGCCCGCGGTGTTGGGGGCGGCGGCGCCGAGCCGGGAGAGCAGCATCAGGCCGGCCAGTCCCGCCAGCACACCGGCGAGCGCGTACAGGGCGAGCTTGCGGGCGTTCACGTCGATGCCGCTGAGCCGGGCGACGTGCTCGTTGCCGCCCATGGCGAAGGCGTCGCGGCCGAAGGTGGTGAACCGCATGGTCACGCCGGTCAGCGCCAGGACCAGCACCGCCACGACGGTCAGGTAGGGCACCCCCACGACCTCGTCGTTCCCGAGCGCGGACATCCTGTCTCCGATGGTGACGCTCATGCCGTTCAGAACGAGCAACGCGACGCCGTCGAGAAGCATCGCGGAGGCCAGGGTGGCGACGAACGGGGCGACCCGGGTGTAGGTCACCACCAGCCCGTTGACCAGGCCGATCAGGGTGGCCAGGGCCAGGCAGACGACCACGACGGCGGGCGTGGACCAGCCGCCGTCCAGGAGCTGGGCGCCGACGCACAGGGTGACGGCGGCGTTGCCGCCCATGGAGAAGTCCATGCCGCCGGCGGTCATCAGCAGGGTCAGCCCGGCCGCGATGACGGCGTTCACGCTGACCTGCCGCAGCACGTTGAGCAGGTTCTGCGAGGAGGTGAACGCGTCGGCCTGGACGGCGGTGAACAGGCAGACCAGGACCAGGACCAGGATCAGGCCGCCGTGCGGGACGCGCAGCGGGTTCCGGACCCCGGGACGCAGGGCCCCCGAGCGCTGGGGCGGCCCGCCGGCCGCGGTGTCCGGGGAGGCGGAGGGGGTCTTGAGGCTCACTGCGGTCGACCTCCGAGTGCGGTCGCGACGAGCTCGTCACGGGTGATGGCGGTGATGTCGTGTTCGGCGACGGTGCGGCCGGCGCTCACGACGACGACCCGGTCGGCCAGGCGCATGACCTCCTCGGCGGAGGAGGAGGCCAGCAGGACGGCCACGCCGCGGGCGGCGAGGTCGTCGACGAGGGCGTGGATGTCGGCCATGGCGGCGACGTCCACGCCGTTGGTGGGGTCCTCCAGGAAGCAGGCGACCGGTTCGGTCTCCAGCCACTTGCCGAGCAGGACCTTCTGCTGGTTGCCGCCGGACAGCGAACCGACCGGCGGGTTGCCGGTGAGGGCGACCACACCGTAGGCGTCGCGGACCGGGGCGGCACGGCGGGCGAGGTGGGCGGCCCGGTGCCAGCGGCGGCGGGCGAAGCGGTCGCCGGCCAGCATCAGGTTCTCGTCGACCGTCATGCCCTGGACCAGACCGAGCGAGCGGCGGTCGCCGGTGACGCAGCGCAGGCCGCTGGCGAGGGAGGCCGGGACGCGGCCGAAGGGCACGGCGCGGCCGTCGACGCGCACCTCTCCGGCGTCCGGGCGCCGCCGTCCCGACAGCAGGTCGAACAGGCGGGACTGGGCGTCGCCGGCGGGGCCGAGGACGGCGACGATCTCGCCCTTGCGCACCTCGACGGTGAAGTCCCGGATGGCACGGCCCTGGGTGAGCCCGCGGACGACGAGGCCGTGTTCGTCCTTGGGCGCGGGGCGCTCGGGGCGGGTGGAGACCACGTCCCGGCCGACCATGCCGCGCACCAGCGAGGCGCGGTCCAGCTCCGCGGCCGGGGCGCTGCGGACCAGGCCGCCGTCCCTGAGGACGGTGACGCGGTCGGCGAGGGACATGACCTCGTCGATGTAGTGCGAGATGTAGACGACGGCGACGCCCTCGTCCCGCAGGGTCCGCACCAGGGCGCGGACCCGGCCGGCGTCCTGGGCGCTCAGACAGGCCGTCGGCTCGTCGAGGATCAGCACCTTCCCGCCGCGGCGGACCTCGCGGGCCACCTCGACCATGGTCTGCTCGGCGACGGTGAGGGTGCCCGCGATCCTGTCCACGTCGATGTCGATGCCGAGCCCGGACAGTGCCTCGCCGGACCGGGCGCGGACCGCCTTCCAGTGGACGGCGCCGGCCCGGGTCGGCAGGTCGCCGAGCATGATGTTCTCGGCGACGGTGAGGCCCATGGCCAGTTCGCGCCGTTGCGGCACCGAGGAGATGCCGAGTCCGCGGGCCTTGCGCACGGTCAGCCCCGGATGGCGCTGTCCGCCGATGCCGATGGTGCCGGAGTCGGGCTGGTGGACGCCGCACAGGACCTGCACCAGCGTGGACTTGCCGGCGCCGTTCATGCCCATCAGGGCGTGGATCTCGCCGGGGTACAGGTCGAGGTCGACGCCTTTGAGCGCGGCGGCGCCGCCGAAGCTCTTGGTGACGCCCCGTACCCGGACGACGGCCTCGGGCGGCGCGGGTTTCCGGGGGCTCACCGCGGTGCCTCCTTCCGGCCCCGGGTCCGTCAGGCTGCTCACCGCCGGGCCCCGTCGGCGTCCGGGGTGACCCGGCCGTAGCCGCGTACGTCCGGGAAGGGCGGCTCCTTGTCGGCCTGGAGGTCCACCTGGAAGGCGTTCAGACACATGCCGAGCATGGTGAAGTTGCCGAGCGCGCCGATGGTGTCGACCAGGCCCCTGGCCCCGAAGTGCGCCAGGGCGGCGGCGAAGGTGTCGTCGGAGACGAAGTGCTCCTCGAGGATCTCGCGGCAGAACCGGTAGAACGCCCGGTCCGCGGCGTCCTCGAAGACCGCGTCGCGCTTCTCGGCGACGGCCTTGACGGCGGCCTCCGGGACACCGGCCTCGATCGCCTGGCGCACATGCGCGTTCCACGAGTACTGGGCGTCCCAGTTGCGGGCCGCCATCAGCAGGGCCAGCTCGCGCAGGTGCTCGGGGAGGCTGCAGTCGAAGCGGGCGAACGCGCCGAGGGACTCGGCCCGCTCGCACATCTCCGGGCTGTGCAGCCACACCCGGAAGGGACCTCGGACCGCGCCGCGGCGGCCGGCGATACGGGCGGCCAACTCCTTCTGCCGCTGGTCCATTTGATCTTCGGTGAGAACGGGGAGCCTCATCTGGCCGATACCTGCCTTCTCTTTCCGGCGTGTTTCCGCCACGGGTCGAAGCCCTGCGGTGACAGGTGACGGTACAGCCGGGCGAAAGATGCTCACCCCTCCCGGAGCGCAAGGTAAACCTGCATGCCCGAGGGCATCCGTGCGCACCGGGGACGACCTAACGTCGGTCGACGCATCACGTCGAAGTGGAAGGAACCCCTGGATGACCACCATCGTCAAGGCCGCGTCCGTGCCCCTTCTCGACCGGGGCGGGGCGGTCGTCACGACACCGCTGATCACCACGTCGTCGGCGGGCGGGGAGAACCGCATCACCAGCGGCATGAGCGTGTATCCGGTGGGTTCCGGGGCGCCGATGCACTCGCACAACTGCGACGAGCACGTGACGATCCTGGACGGTGAGGCGGAGGTGTGGGTGAACGGCGAGGTGACGAAGCTGGAACGGTACGACACCACGTACATCCCCGCTCCGGTCCCCCACCTGTTCCGCAATGCCGGCGACACACCGCTGCGGATCTTGTGGGTGTACTCCTCGGGCCATGTGACCCGAACGTTCACGGAGACCGGCAGGACGGTGGAGCACCTGTCGGCCGAGGACCGGATGGGCCGCGACTGAGCCGGCCGACCCACGCGAAGCCGTCCCGGTGACCGCGTCACGCGGCGGCTTGGCTTCCCGTGTCGCCAGGGTGACGGGCCGCAAGAGCCGGCCGCCGGCACCGTACGCCCGTTCCGCATCGCCCTGCTGGAGCCGACCGCCCTGGACGGCCCGAACACGCTGCGGCGACGGCGCCACCACCGCCGCCCGCCGTGACTCGCCCCACCCGGGAAAAGTGAGAACAGAATCGTTGACAATTCTGTTCACCTGGATTTAGCGTCGACAGGCACTCACTCAGGGAGGGCAGATGCCGAAGGAAGCCCGTCCAGGCTCCGGAGAGCAGGCCAAGCAGTACGCGCTGGAGCGGCTCAGGAAGGCGATCCTGCGGGGCGAGATGGCGCCGGCCCAGCGGCTGGTGGAGAACGAGCTCGCCGAGAGCTACGGCGTCACGCGGGCCAGCGTGCGTGCCGCACTGCTCGACCTGACCTCCGAAGGGCTGGTCGAGCGGGTCCGCAACCGCGGTTCGCGGGTGCGGGTGGTGACGGTCGAGGAGGCCGTGGAGATCACGGAGTGCCGGATGGCGCTGGAAGGGCTGTGCGCGGGCAAGGCGGCGACCGAGGCCACCGACGCGCAGCTCGACGAGCTGGCCGACCTGGGCAAGGCCATGTCCAGGGCGGTCTCCGACGGCGATCCGGTCACCTACTCCGAACGCAACCAGGACCTCCACGCCCTGATCCGGGACGCCTCCGGCCGGCACACGGCCGTCGGTCTCCTGGAGCGGCTCAACGCCCAACTGGTGCGCCACCGCTTCCACTTGGCGCTGCGGCCGGGCCGTCCGCAGCAGTCCCTGAGTGAGCACCTGGCCGTGATCGAAGCGATCAGGGCCAGGGACCCGCAAGCGGCCGAGACGGCCGTCCGCGCCCACCTCAGCAGCGTGATCGACGCCCTGCGCGCCGACTGAAACGCGCTCCTGGGGCGGGTGCGGCACCTGTCACCAAGGAGATGCAGCATGACCCACGGCAACGGCGCACCCGCCGCCACTCCGCCCCGATCGACCCTCGTCGTCACCGCGCACGCCGGGGACTTCGTGTGGCGGGCGGGCGGAGCCATCGCCCTGGCCGCCTCCCGGGGCGAAAAGGTCACCATCGCGTGCCTGACCTTCGGCGAGCGCGGCGAGTCGGCCAAGGCGTGGCGGGAGGGCAAGAAGCTGGAGGAGATCAAGGCGATACGCCGGGAGGAGGCGGAGAAGGCCGCCGCCGTCCTCGGCGCCGAGGTCCGCTTCTTCGACGCCGGCGACTACCCGCTCGTCGCCACGGCCGAGCTGACCGACCAGCTCGTCGCCGTCTACCGGGAGACGCAGCCGGACGCCGTCCTCACCCACCCCACCGAGGACCCGTACAACGGCGACCACCCGGCCGCCAACCGCATGGCCCTGGAGGCCCGCGTCCTGGCCCAGGCCATCGGCTACCCCGGCGAGGGCGGCATCATCGGCGCCCCGCCCGTCTTCTACTTCGAGCCCCACCAGCCGGAGATGAGCGGCTTCAGGCCCGAGGTGCTGCTCGACATCACCGAGGTGTGGGAGACCAAGCGCAAGGCCATGGAGTGCCTCGGCGCCCAGCAGCACCTGTGGGACTACTACACCGACCTCGCCGTACGCCGCGGCGTGCAGCTCAAGCGCAACGCCGGCCCCAACCTGGGCCTCGCCCACAGGACCATGGCCGAGGCGTACATGCGGCCCTACCCGCAGATAGCGAAGGAGCTCGCCTGATGCCCGGCGTGATCGTCACCGACCCGCCCAAGGCCGAGGCGGAGGACGTCGCCGCGCTCGCCGGCTACGGAACGGCCACCGTCGGTGAGGCCATGGGCCGCACCGGCTTCCTCGGCACGCGTCTGCGCCCGATCCAGCGAGGTGTCCGGGTGGCGGGCACCGCGGTCACGGTGCTGTGCTGGCCCGGCGACAACCTCATGATCCACGCGGCGGTGGAGCAGTGCGGCGAGGGCGACATCCTCGTCGTCACCACCACCTCGCCGTGCACGGACGGCCTGTTCGGCGAGCTGTTCGCCACGGCCCTCGCCCGGCGCGGGGTCCGTGGCGTCGTCCTGAACACCGGTATCCGCGACACCGCCGAACTGCGCGCGATGGGCTTCCCCGCCTGGTCCGCCGCCGTCAGCCCGCAGGGCACGGTCAAGGCGACCGGCGGCAGCGTGAACGTACCGATCGTGATCGGCGGCCAGGTGATCCGCCCCGGTGATGTGATCGTCGCCGACGACGACGGCGTGGTGGTCGTCCCGCGCGAGCGCGCCCGCGACACCGCCGAGGCGTCCGAGGCCCGCGAGCGGAAGGAGGCCGGGGCCCGCGCCGCCTTCCTGGAGGGGCAACTGGGCCTGGACCGCTACGGGCTGCGGGAGACGCTCACCCGCCTCGGGGTGACCTACCGCTCGTACGAGGAGGCCCAATCGTGACCGGCCCCGTGGGGCTCCGCTGCATGCTGATGCGCGGCGGCACCTCCAAGGGCGCCTACTTCCTGGCAGCCGACCTGCCTGCCGAAGCGGCCGTCCGCGACGAGCTGCTGCTGCGGGTCATGGGCAGCCCGGACCCGCGCCAGATCGACGGCCTCGGCGGTGCCCACCCGCTCACGAGCAAGGTCGCGGTGGTGTCCCCGTCGGCCGACCCCGAGGCCGACGTCGACTACCTCTTCCTCCAGGTCGCCGTGGACGAGGCGGAGGTCTCGGACCGCCAGAACTGCGGCAATCTGCTCGCCGGGGTCGGCCCGTTCGCTGTCGAGCGCGGACTCGTACGCGCGGGCGGCAGCGAGACAACCGTGCGCATCCGCATGGTGAACTCCGGTGACTTCGCCACGGCGACGTTCCCGACCCCTGACGGCCGCGTCGACTACAGCGGCGACACGGCAATCTCCGGGGTCCCCGGGTGCGCCGCCGCCGTCGTCATCGGATTCCCGCCGCGCAGAGGGCGGCTGCTGCCCACCGGGAACGTGCGCGACACGGCCGCCGGCACCGAGGTCACGTGCGTCGACAACGGCATGCCGACCGTCCTGATCCCGGCCGAGGCCCTCCAGGTCACCGGCCGGGAGGACCCGAAGGACCTGGAGAGGAACCAGGAACTGACCGCCCGGCTCCACGAGATACGGCTTGCGGCCGGTCACCTGATGGGACTCGGCGACGTCACGGACACCACCGTCCCCAAGCTCACCCTCCTCTCACCGCCCCGCCACGGCGGCGCCGTCACCACCCGCACCTTCATCCCGGCCCGTGTGCACCCCTCCATCGGTGTCCTGGGCGCCGCCGGCGTGGCGGCCGGGCTGCGGATCGAGGGCAGCGTCGCGCACGGCATCGCGGCCCTCCCCGAAGACGGTGACCGGCTCCGCATCGAGCACCCCAGCGGATTCACAGACATCGAGAGCAGCATCGACCCCGCCCCCGAAGACGGCCCCAGAGCCCGTCGCACCGCCGTCGTCCGCACCGCCCGCAAGATCTTCGACGGCACCGTCTTCCCCGTACCACCCACAGGAGGTCGCTCATGACCCCGCCTCTCGGCGACATCGCCCACATCGGCCACGCCCAGATGTTCACTCCGGACCTGGACGCCTCCGTCGCCTTCTTCACCGACTTCCTGGGCCTGACCGTCAACGGCCAGGACGGCGACACCGTCTACTTGCGGACCTTCGACGACTACGAGCACCACAGCCTCGTCCTCACCGCCCGCGATCAGCCCGGCCTCGGCCGCCTCGCCCTGCGCACCTCCGGCGAGGAGGCGCTCCGGCGCCGGGTGCGGGCCGTCGAGGCGGCGGGCGGCACCGGAAAGTGGACCGAGGACGAGCCCGGTCTCGGCCGGCTCTACGTCACCACCGACCCGGACGGCCACGAACACGCCCTGTACTGGGAGAGCGAGCACTACCAAGCCCCGCCGGCGCTCAAGCCCGCTCTCAAGAACCAGCCACAGGCGAAACCCAACCGCGGCGTCGGCGTCCGCCGCCTGGACCACATCAACTTCCTCGCCGCCGACGTCCTCGCCAACGCCGAGTGGCAGGAACAGCTCCTCGGCGCCCGCCCCACCGAGCAGATCCGGCTCGACTCCGGCGAGATCGCGGCACGCTGGCTGACGTACACCGACAAGTCGTACGACGTCGTCTACACGTCCGACTGGACCGGCAGCCAGGGCCGCCTGCACCACATCGCCTTCGCCACCGACACCCGCGAGGACATCCTGCGCGCCGCCGACCTCGCCATCGACACCGGCGTCTTCATCGAGACGGGACCGCACAAGCACGCCATCCAGCAGACGTTCTTCCTCTACGTCTACGAACCCGGCGGCAACCGCGTCGAACTCTGCAACCCGCTCACCCGCCTCGTCCTCGCTCCCGACTGGCCGCTCATCACCTGGACCGAGGAGGAGCGCAAGAACGGCCAGGCATGGGGCCTGAAGACCATCGAGTCCTTCCACACGCACGGCACGCCCCCCGTGCGGCCTTGATCCGATCCGCCCTCCGGCCCCGGGGACGGCGCACCCGCACCCCGGGGCTTAATTGTTGCCTAAATTGTCAACAAAAGCGTTGACGTAGCGGGAGTGGCTTCTTAACGTCTACGCCACAGCGAGCTCGGCTCCCCGCGCGGAGTCCGCAGCTCAGGGGCACGCTCCGCCCGTCCTCCCCACCCGGCCGCGCGAGCCGCACCGGCCCCACTGCCCTTGCAGCCAGGGACCACGGCCCTGTCCTGACGTCCCGCACGAGAGGAAACAACGATGTCCTCCTCCGCCACCTCCCCGCTCGCCCAGGCGACCGGGACAGCGACCCGCCGCAGCCGCACCGCCGTCATCGCCCTGTGCTGGGGACTCGTCCTCCTCGACGGCATCGACACGTTCATCTACGGCTCCGTGCTTCCGAAGATGCTCGGCGGCCACAGCCTCGGCCTCACCCCCGATCTCGCGGGCACGATCGGCAGTTACGCCAACTTCGGCATGCTGCTCGGCACGATCCTGTCCGGCATGGCCTCGAACTGGACCGGCCGTCGCGTCACCGTCTTCCTCAGCGTCGCGATCTTCACCCTCGCCACGCTGGGCACCGGCTGGTCCCAGTCCTCGGGCCAGTTCGGCTTCTTCCGCTTCGTGTGCGGCTTCGGCCTCGGCGCGCTGCTGCCGATCGCGATCTCGTACGGCATGGAGTTCACCTCGCGCGGCCGACGCGCCCTCGCCACCGGCATCATCATGACCGCCCACCAGACCGGCGGCGCCCTGGCCCCGCTGATCACGCTCTGGCTGGTCGACGACCACGGCTGGCGGACGGCCTTCGTCGCCTCCGCGCTGCCCGCTCTGATCCTGCTTCCGGTCGCCGTCAAGCTGCTGCCCGAGTCGCCCACCAACCTGCTCACCCGCGGCCGCCGCGCCGACGCCGAGCTGCTCGCCGCCGCCTACGGCACCGAACTGGCCGAGCCGAAGGCGAACGGCGGGGACAAGCTGGACGCGCTGAAGAACCTCTTCCGCAACCGCCAGTGGTCCACCACCCTGTGCTTCTGGCTGACATCCTTCGCGGGCCTGCTCCTGGTCTACGGAGTCGGCCAGTGGCTGCCGAAGATCATGGTCGAGCTGGGTTACGACACCGGCGACTCGCTGCTCTTCTCGACGTTCCTGAACGTCGGCGGCATCTGCGGCATGCTCATCGCCGGCCGCACCGCCGACCGCATCGGTCCGCGCAAGGTCGTCATCGCCTGGTTCGTCCTGACCGCCGTCTTCGTCTACCTCATGGGCGTCAAGATGTCGGTCGGCGTCCTGTACACGGTGGTCTTCTTCGCCGGGCTGCTGCTCTTCTCCGGCCAGACCATGGTCTACGCGGCGGTCGGCACCCACCACAACGACGAGGACCGCCCCACCGCCCTCGGCTGGGTCTCCGGCATGGGCCGTTTCGGCGCCATCTTCGGCCCGTGGATCGGCGGCGCCCTCATCGAGGCGGGCAACGCCGACATCGGCTTCACCATGTACGCCTGCGCCGCGCTCTTCGGCGCGCTCATGATGACCGCGGCCGCCCTCACCATCAGGACGCGCACGGCCGCGAAGGTCTGACCGCGGGACGGCACCGACGAGGAGCCGTTCCCGGTACTCAGCCGCACTTCCACCGGGTTCTTCACGTCCGGGCCGGGCGACGCGTGCCGGAAGTGTTCCTTCCCGGCACCGGCAAGGCGTCGAGCCGGGTGATCTGCCGGGCCGCGCTCCTCTCGATGGCGGCGGCGAGATCCTGCGCCCGCTCGGCGCTCCCTGACGTGCGTTCACTCGCGCACAGCATGCGGACCTGGACCAGATGGGCCCGCAGACTCCCGGTGAAGAGGCGGTCGAAGTTCTCCCCCGTCGCCGTCCTCGCCCTGCGCACCGTGTCGAGCGTGACCATGCCCGGCATGTCGTGCCCCTCGTGGGGGCGGGTGTCGGGAACACCCGAGACCTCCAGCAGCTCGCGCAGGTCGCCGAGTTCGTCCCTCAGTCTCCTTCCCGCCTCCTCGGCCCACGCGGCCACGGTCGCGTGACCGGCGCGGGCGGGCGCCAAGTCGATGAGCAGCGAGGCCCGTTCGTCCATGGGGATCACCAACTGGAGCCAGGCCGTGTCGGTGTCGTTGAAGGCGGCGGACGCGGTCCCGTCGGTCGCCGGCCGCGAGGCGCAGCCGGCGACCGCCAGGCCCAGGAGCAGGGCGGCCGCCGTCCGCCGGGTCAGAACGTACCGGCGGAGTTGCACTTGGCGCTCTGCACGATGCAGTCCTTCACACGCTGCCCGAGGGCCGCGGTGTCCCAGGCGTTGAAGAAGTCACCATGGATGGACGAGGCCATGCCCGACGCGAGGCTGAACCCGTCGGCGCTCCCGCTGGTCGGGTAGCTGATGACGAACGACACCGAGGGGATGGCGACCGGGTAGGCGCCGCTGCACTTGCCGTCGTAGGTGAAGGCGACGTGCGACTTGTGGTCCGGGCTGTCGAGGTGCTTGCCGTCCCAGCAGTCCGGGAAGACGAGCTGGTACACCAGCTTGGCGGTGGGGGCGCACCGCGGCCAGTTGCCGTCGGCGCTGCGGCCGGTCTCGCCGCCGGGTCCGGCGCACCAGAACTGGTTGGGCGAGCCGGCCGGGGTGGCCACCTGCGACTTGGCGTTGCCCGCGATCATGCGGAAGCCCTGCGGGAAGGGCACGGTCGCCGTGGGGTCGGGCAGCCGCGACCCGTAGTAGACGATCATTCCGTCGGGTTCGACCGCCTTGCCTCGCTCGTAGAGCGTGGGTATCCAGTACGCCGAGAGGTCCTTGGCGGGTGTGCAGGTCGTGCCCGTGTTGCCCAGCAGGCTCTGGGTGGTGGTGAACGCGTCGGTGCTCTTGTTGCCGAAGAAGCTGTGCATGTGGGACGCGCCGGGCAGGCCGGGGGCGACGATCGGGTCGTCCGGCGCGGAGTGGCTGTAGGTGCAGGTGGCGTTGAACTCGGGGACGCGCACGGCGTTGGCGGGCACCGGCGCCGGGGTCATCGCCCGGAACTGGGTGAGCTGGGCCTGCCACTTGGTCTGGTCGACGTCGACCCAGCCCGGCGCGGGCTCGTCGCCGCCGCCGACGAACGAGAACCAGTTGATGTTGACGAAGTCGCCGGGCGTGGTGCTGCGCAGCACCGCGAACACGGTCTGCGGGCCGGTCGGGTGGGTGGTGACGTCGGCGCTGCGCGTCGCCCAGGTCTGCCAGCCGCCGGTGGGGCCGGTCTGGACCACGGCGAGCAGGGGGCCGGTCAGCGAACCGGTGCGCAGTTCGACGGACCCGCTGCCCGTGGCGGCGGCGATGCGCGCCGACACCGTCAGGCGGCCGGCGGGGCCGAGGTCGACCTGGTCGAAGCGCATCCAGTCGCCGTCGGCGAGGTAGGCGGCGTTCTGCCCGCCGCCCATGTCGGCGGTCGTCTCCAGGGTGACGCCGGACTGTGCCGCGTAGGACTCGGCCTGGACGGTGACGGTGGCGGCCCGCGCCGCGGGGGCGCCGAGGGTGAGACCGAGGGCCGCGGCCAGGGCGATCGCCAGGGCACCGGCCAACACGGTACAGAGGGGTAAGGGGTGTCTGCGCATGTCACTTCCTCATCGGAGGGGGTGGGGCGTCGTGCGGCTGCGGTCCGGCCCGGAACCGGGGTGTCCGGGCGGACCTGACAAGGGGGCCGGTGCCAACTGCGCTGCCGGCACACGCGCACGTGGTCGACGAGCGGCCGGGACGGGGACGGCGTCGACGCGTCGGCCGAGCCGGGCCGGCCGCCGCCGGCCGCGAGGTCGCGGATCACGCGGTGCGGGTGGTGGAAGGTCCAGGGTCCGCACGCGCCCACCACCTGGTCCTTGCCCAGGGTGAACGCGGTGCGCCCGTCGAGGCCGGGGACGAGGCCCCGGGGTCGCCACTGCTCCACCGCGGGTCGGGGAGGGCGCCGGACCAGCGCGTGGCCGGGTTGCAGGCGACGGCTCCCGGCGCGATGAACGGGTCCTCGGGAGCGGGCAGGCTGACGAGGACGAGCGGGGGGGGCCGCGACCAGGACGGGTACGCCGAAGCGGCGAAGCAGGGGATGCACACGGGCGACTCCTCAAGGGGGGAAGAGTGAGGGAGCGCTCCCTGAGGGGTGAGAATGGGCCGGTGTCAGTGACCTGTCAAGGCTTTCGGCAACAGGCCGGTAACAGCCTCGACGCATGTGCCGCGGGTCGGGGAACGGTTCCTGAGATCCACTGCGGCGGTGCGCGCGACGCCGCCGACCGGACCGGGAGACAGGCCGGTTGAAGCGAGAAACCGGCAACCAGGCGCACGGTAGGCGTCGTTGACAGGCGGATCGGGCCGAGGTCATCCTGGGAGGAAAACGCTCCCTAGAATCGACGACCGGGCACCGGTGATCGGAAGGCGATGAAACGACCCACGCTTGCGGTGGTCGCCGCCCGAGCCGGTGTGTCCAAGTCGAGCGTCTCCCGGGTCGTCAACGGGGAGACCACCGTCGCGCCGGAGATCCGGGACGTCGTCATGCAGGCGGTGCGGGAACTCGGCTACGTGCCGAACGCCGCCGCCCGCAACCTGGTCACCCGCCGCACGGACGCCGTGGCCGTGGTCGTCTCCGACCCGCCCAAAGGCGTGGTCTCCGACGACCCGCTGTTCTCCACCGTGGTGCGCACCGTCAGCCGGGAGCTGGAGGCCGTCGGCAGACGCGTGGTGCTGATCCTCGCCGAGTCCGACGAGAGCCGGACCCGGGTGGAGCGCTACGTGGCGGGGGGCCACGTGGACGGAGTGATGCTCGTGGCCCTGCACGGCGCCGACCCCCTGCCGGCCGCGCTCGCTCGCATGGGCCTGCCCGTCGCGTCCTTCAACCGCACCGCCGCCACGGACGTCCCGTACGTGGCTCTGGACAACGCGGGAGGTGCGGAGCTGGCCGTACGGCACCTGCTGGAGCGGGGCAGACGCCGGATCGCCACGATCACCGGGCCGCTGGACCTGTAC
Source organism: Streptomyces sp. NPDC000134 (assembly GCF_042899225.1). Taxonomy (NCBI): domain Bacteria; kingdom Bacillati; phylum Actinomycetota; class Actinomycetes; order Kitasatosporales; family Streptomycetaceae; genus Streptomyces; species Streptomyces sp. NPDC000134. The sequence goes on along the minus strand of NZ_JBIAZN010000011.1, from coordinate 228,318 downwards.
GAGTCGCGGGAACGGCTGGAGGGGTACCGCGCGACGCTGCGGGACACCGGCCGCCGCTCGATCGTCGCGCTGGGCGACTTCACGCGGGTGTCGGGCGCGGAGGCCATGCGGCAGCTCATGGAGGACGACCCGGGCGTCGACGCGGTGTTCGCGGCCAACGACCTCATGGCCATCGGGGCGCTGCGCACCCTGCACCAGGCGGGCCGCCGGGTCCCCGACGACGTGGCCGTGGTCGGGTTCGACGACATCGAGGCCGCCGCCTACACCACTCCCGCGCTCACCTCGGTGCGCAGTTCCATGGCCGACCAGGCCACCGCGACGGTGCGCCTGCTGCTGGCGCTGATCGAGGGCGGCCCCAGGAAGCCGGTGATCATGCCGAACGAACTCGTGGTCCGCGAGTCCACCTGAACTGCCGTACGGCGGTTACGTACAGCGCGCATGTCGTCGCGCAGGGTGAGACCCTGGATGTGGAGCCGAGCAGCGAAGTTACGCGCGACGTAGCGGCGACGAGACAGGGCCAGGGGCGGCGCATGGCCCCGCCCCTGTGGTTCCCACCTGCCTCTTCGGCCGGTTGGTGAGACGCCCCGGCTCTAGAAGAAATGCTTGCGTCCACCGACCGCGCGACCGGTCGCACCCAGAATCCACAGGATGGCGCCGACCAGAATGAGGATGCCACCGATCGTCGTCAGCAGACCCATGCCGACGAGCAGGCCGATGATCAGCAGAATCAGCCCAAGAATGATCATTTCAAAACCCCATCGTCATTTCCGGCTCAGGCACGTGCGCGTACTCGCTCCACGAGGGCCTGAGCACGTCCCTTCGTTGGCAGGTCCCGCCAGCTCTGGCTGCCAGGACCTCGGTGCGATAGCCCTTGTGCCCGGCCACACGACGTTCACGCACTCCATCGAAACTTCGTTCAGTACACCCTTCCCTCGACGGTACTCCCGGAGGCGCTGGGCGGCAGCCCCTACGGGGACGGGACCGCCCGTCAGTCCGTCTCCTGGGCGTGGGGGGTGGCCGCGGGCGGCTCGGCCGGGCGGTCCCGTCCGCCGTCCCGGCCGGACACCACCACGATGACCAGCCCGACGACGACGGCCCCGGCGATGACGCGCCCGACCGCGCGTGCCCACCAGGCCGGACGGGCCGCGCCCGTCGCCCCACTCGGCGGGCCCAGCCGTTCGACCCGGCGGGCGGGTCGCAGCAGACGGAGCAACAGCAGGGCGGCGACGGGCAGTTGCAGCAGCCACAGGACGGTGCGCGGCCACTGCCCGTACCAGACGTTGGTGCCGTAGAGCAGGGTGTGCCACACGCTGAGCACGTAGACGACGATCACGAAGCGGTGCAGCTTGCGCCAGGTGTTCGCGCCGATGCGGTGGCGGACGTAGAACAGCAGGCCGAGAGGGATCGCCAGGTAGAGGGCGCCCTGTCCGAGCGGGATGGCGATCCGGCCGGTGCCGGAGTCGTACCAGCCGGGCACGAAGGTGTCGGCGAAGCCCACCCACAGCCGCTCGGCCCAGTCCACCTTGGTCTCGTAGCGTACGAGTTCCGCGGCGAACATCAGCGCGTGCGCGAACATCAGCGCCATCGTCGTCAGGCTCGTGGTGCGGTGCCAGCGCTCCAGTACCTGCCGGGAGGCCGGCAGCCGGGCGGGGCGCGGCCCCGACAGCAGCAGGCCGAGCATGACCGTGCCCCACGCCCACAGCAGCCCCGACCAGCCGAAAGCCTGGCTGAGCAGATACATCCAGTAGGTGTGGGCATCGTCCATGAACGGCATGACCGCGACCGTGTCCGAAGCACCCGACTCCATGCGCGTCCACAGCAACGCGAACACCAGCGCCGTGACCACCACCGCCGCGGAGGCGTCGGGCAGGGCGGAGCGCAGATCGTCGCGCAGCGCGACGCGGTCACCGGGAGGCCGTCGCCGTCCGGGCGGGACCGCCGTCCCGTCCTCGTCCGGCCTGGTGTCTGACGGCATCGGTCGCCTCCCGGGCACGGGCCACCGCGGCAGGGGTGCGCGTGTGTCGTGGGGCGACAAGTCTGACTGATGCGGCGGCGGTCCCCAGAGGTGCTAACCGGCCAGACCCGCCCGTCACGGCAGTCGCGGGCGGGACACATCTGATTCCGCCTTCCCTCCACTTTCAGGACAACCGCCGAAGCCCCTCTGTCGCAGGAACCAGAGTGGCCTTACCCTGAGGCACGCAGTCGGTTCACGCCTCCCGTCCGCACGGACGGCCGACGGCGTGGCGCAAGAGGGAACCCGGTGCGAGTCCGGGACTGTCCCGCAGCGGTGAGTGGGAACGGAAGCCGTCGATGCCACCGGGCCCGCGTGCGGGCCGGGGAAGAGACGGCCGGTAGGTGTCCGCCCTCCCGGCGGACGTGCCCACGAGTCCGAAGACCCGCCACCGTCCCCGCGTCCCGCGTGGGCTGTGCACATGACCTCGTGGTCCGGGTCGGCGATGTGGGCGGTCGTACGTCGTGTGGGTGGCCGCGCCTCCCTCCCTGTCGGTGTTCAAGGCCCGGTACGGAGGAGGACGGTGTGCGGGACCCAGCCGCTTCGGGACGGCCCTTCAGACCCCGGGCCGGCGTGCCGTCCGACGGACCGGCGCGGACGGTCCCCGGGCCCGCCGCGGGCGTCGCATGGGCACGGTCCGTCCCCGGAGCCGCCGCGGGCGCCCCGCCGGAACACGACGTGTCCCGCGGCACCGTGTCCGGTGTCTGCCACGGCACCCTGGGCGAGCTGTACCAGGGCCCGCTGCGCGCGGGCCCCGACCCCGAGATCGCGGTGGTGTCCTTCCCCGTGGACCGTCACTCCTGGGTGTACTTCACTCCGGGCGCGGCGGCCGGTCCCGCACCGCCCGCGCCGCCGCTCGGGGAGAAGTCGGCGAAGGCGGCCCGGCTCTTCCTGGACCACTACGGCCTCGCCATGCCCCCGGGCGACTGGCACACCCACTCCGAACTGCCGGTGGGCGTGGGGATGGCCAGTTCGACGGCGGACATCGTGGCGACGCTGCGCTGCCTGTTCCGCGTCTTCCGCCTGCCGTACGACCGCCACGTGGTCCTCGGCATCCTGGCGGACATCGAGCGCGCCGACAGTGTCTTCCTCGACGAGTTCGCCCTGTACCTCAGCGGCCGGCACCGGGTGGTGCGGCGACTGGGCCCGGACATCGGATTCCACACCGCCTTCGTCACCGAACCCGGCACGGTGGACACCGCCGCCGTCACCCCCCTGCTGCTGGACCACTACCGGCGCCGCGGCGACGAGTACCAGCGGTGCCTGACCGACCTGGTGAAGGGCTTCGGGTCGGGTGACCCGGCCGCCGTCGCTCGCGCCTCGACGGTCAGCGCCGCACTGTCCCAGGAGGTGCTGCCCAAGGCGACCTTCGGCAGCCTGCGGGCCCACCGTGAACGGTTCGGCGCCGACGGTGTCTTCGTCGCCCACACCGGCTGCCTGGCCGGCTACCTCTTCGCCGCCCGCCCGCCCGCCCGCGTCAAGTCCGACCTCTCCGCGTTCTTCCACTCGCTCGGCCACCAGTGCACCTTCGCCCAAGGAGGTTACGGGTGATCCACCCCCACATCGCCGACGCCCTCAAAGCCCCGGACCTCGTCCGGCTCACCGGCGGCCTGGTCCTGCTGCGGTTCGAGTCGATGAAGATCTACTCGGCCCTGGCCGCCGTCCGCCATCTGCTGGAGCAGGGCACGGTCCGTCAGGGGCAGACCCTGATCGACAGCTCCAGCGGCATCTACGCCTTCGCCCTCGCACTGGCCTGCCACCGGTACGGCATGCGGTGCCACATCGTCGCCTCCACCACCGTCGACACCACCACCCTCGTCCAACTGGAGATCCTCGGCGCCACGGTGGAGCAGGTCGGACCGTCGCGGAGCCTCAAGCTGGACCAGGAACTGCGGGTACGGCGGGTGCGCGAGATACTCGCCGAGCGGCCCGGCCACCACTGGATGCGCCAGTACCACGACGACGTCCACTACCTCGGTTACCAAGAGGTCGCCGACCGCGTCGCGGCGGAGTTCCCCGCGACACCGCTGACCGTCGTCGGCGGGGTCGGTTCCGGGGCGTCCACCGGCGGCATCGTGGAACGCCTGCGCATCCGGGACCCTTCCGTGCGGCTGGTCGGCGTCCAGCCCTTCGGCAGCGTCACCTTCGGCAGCCAGGACCACCACGATCCCGAAGCGATCATCGCCGGCATCGGCTCCTCGATCGTCTTCGACAACGTCCGCCACCACCTCTACGACACCGTGCACTGGCTGGACTTCAGCCACGCCATGTCCGGCGCCGTCGCCCTGCTGCGCGAGCACGCGGTGTTCGCCGGACTGTCCACCGGTGCCGGCTACCTGACGGCGACGTACGAGGCCCGCCGCCACCCCGACCGGCTGCACCTGGTGATAGGGGCCGACACCGGACACCGCTACGTGGAGCGCGTGTTCGCCCGGCACGCGGAGGCCCTGGACCCGGTCGCGCTCAAGCCCGTCGAGGTCCGCGCCCCGCAGGAGATGACCATGCCCTGGTCGACGATGACGTGGCGGCGCACCCCCTGCCCGGCGGACCGGAAGGAGAGCGCCGCATGACCGTGGCCTGCCTGGAGTCACTGACCTTCGGCCTCGGCCACCTGGTCCGCGCCGCCGACCGGCTCGGCGAGCGCCTGCTGCTCCTCACCCGGGACCCCGCCTACTACGCCTACGAACTGGACCGGCTGCCCGCCGGCGCCCTCGACGTCGTCGTGACCGACACCTTCGACGTGGCGGGGACCGCGGCCCTGCTCCGGCGCACCCCGGGGCTGCGCGGCCTGATCAGTTCCACCGACACCTGGACCCTGGCCGGCGCCGCCCTCGCCGAACGCCTCGGTCTGCCCGGCCTCGATCCGGCCGTCCTGCGGCTGACCCGGGACAAGGCCGCCGTACGCAACCGGCTGCACGACGCCGGTCTCACCCGTGCCAGGGCCGTCGAGAGCGCCGGGCCGGACCGTGCGGCACGCGGGCCGCTGCTCAAGGAGGCGGGGCTGCCGCTCGTGCTCAAGGACACCGCGGGCACCGGGAGCCAGAACGTGTGGCTGGTCCGTGACGAGGCCGAACTCGACGCGGCGCTGGCGGAGGCGTCCGGCCGGGAGCTGAAGGGGCGGTTGTTCGCCGAGCCCTACTTCAGCGGCCCGGTGTACAGCGCCGAGACGCTCACCTGGGCCGGCCGCACCAGGCTGCTCGGCGTCTCCAGCCGGCTCATGTCGCCGGAACCGCACTTCCGGGAGGAGATCACCGCCTTCCCCGTCGCCTTCCCGGGCCCCCAGCGGACCTCGCTGGGGCGCTGGCTGGACCGGGTGCTCGCCGCCGTCGGTTACAGCGACCGGTTCGCACACGTGGAGTTCGTGCTGACCGCCGACGGCCCGGAAGTGGTGGAGGTCAACCCCCGCATCGGGGGCGCGCTGGTCGGGGAGGGCCTGTGCCGGGCGCTCGGCGTCAACGTGTACGAGGCGATGATCGAGGCCGCGCTCGGCCGCCGCCCCGGCCTGATGAGCGCGGACCTTCCCGGCGGTCCGGCCGTCGCCTTCGTACTCGGCTACCCGGCCGCCCCCGGCGTCTTCACCGGCGTGGCCGGCCTGGACCGGCTCACCGGCATGCCGGGAACGCCCGCCTGGTACCCGGTCAAGCGGACCGGCGACCTGATCGAGCACCTGGGCGACAGCCGCGGGTACGCGGGCATCGTGTACGCGGAGGCGGAGACCGCCGAACTCGCCACCCACCGCGCGGTGGCCGCGGCCGGCGCCCTGCGTGTGCTCACCGACCCGGCCGGCCCGGGGGCGTCCGGTGGGTGAGCGCGGCCCCCGGGGACCGGGACTGCGGGCCTCGCTGTTCCCGCTCACCGGCCCGCTGCGGTTCCTCCTGCTCAGCTCGTTCCTGATCCCGCTCGGCAGCTTCATGGTCCTGCCGTTCATGTCGGTGTTCCTGCACGAACGGCTCGGCATGGGGCTCGGCACGGTCGGCGCCGTCCTGGCCGTGGCCTCGCTCGTGCAGTTCTCCGGCGGCGTCGTCGGCGGAGCCCTCGCGGACCGGATCGGGCTGCGCCGCACGATGCTGTGGGCCCTCGTCGTACGCACCGCCGGTTTCGCCGGGCTGCTGGCGGCCCTGCGCTGGCCGCCCCTCGCGATCTGGGCGCTGGTGCTGACCTGCTGCGGTGCCGCGCTGTACCTGCCCGCGAACAAGGCGTACCTGGTGCACGGCGTCGACGACGAGCGCCGCCCGGCGTTCCTGTCGGCGGGCAACGCGGCCCTCAACGCCGGGATGGCCGTGGGCCCGCTGATCGCCGGGCCGTTCGTCCTGTCGTCGCCCGGCTGGCTGTTCGCGGCGGTCACGGCGCTGTTCCTCGCGGTCACCGCGGGACACGCGCGGCTGCCCGGAACCGACGGGGAACACCCCACCGCGCCCGCGGAGACGACTCCCCCGGGGCTGCTGTCCGGCGTGGCACTGCTGCCGTTCGCCGCCAACGCGCTGGCCTTCTACCTCTACTTCCACTTCCAGCACTTCCTGGCGGTGTACGCCGTCGAGCGTGCCTCCGGCGCGTTCTACAGCGTGGTGCTGCTGCTCTGCTTCACGCTGGTCATCGTCGTACAGCCGCTCGCGTCCGGCCTGATCCGGCGGATGCCGTACGCCCTCGCCCTCGCGGTCGGCTTCACGGGCCTGGCGGCGGGCCTGGCCGTGCTGGCGGCCGGCGACCGGGCGGCACTGCTGGCGGGCGGGGCGCTGATCACCCTCGGGGACATCGTGCTGTTCCTCAAGAACGACCTGGAGGCGCTGCGCCGCAGCTCCCGCTCCGACGCCGTGGTCTTCGGCCGGCAGCGGCTGGCCGCGGGGCTCGGCGCCTGCGCGAGCGGCGTGCTGGGCGGGCAGTTGTACGGCTTCGGCGAACGGGCCGGGAACACCGGCTGGTTCTGGCTGCTGGCCGCCGCCCAGTGTCTGCTGCTCCCCCCTCTGCTGCTCACGCTGCGCCGCCGCACCGCGCGGCGCCCCGCCCCCGGCGGCGACCACGAAGGAGCACTCGCGCGATGACACGTACGGGCGGATTCCAGGACGACGGCTTCTGGACCGAGTTCCATGACTTCCTCTTCTCCGAGCAGCGCTACCGGCAGGCCGAGGAACTGCTCGACACCTCTCCCCTGCTCGCCCTCCCCGACGGATCGCGCGTGCTGGACCTGTGCTGCGGGCCGGGGGTGTTCACCGTGCCGCTGGCCCGCCGCGGCCACCGGGTGACCGGAGTCGACCTGAGCCCGGCCATGCTGGACCGGGCACGCGAGCGGTCGGCCGACGCCGGTGCGGCGGTGACGTACGTACGGGCCGACGCGCGTCAATACGAGGCACCGGGCGGTTTCGACGTCGTCCTCAACATGTTCACCTCCTTCGGGTACTTCGAGGACCCCGCCGACAACGCCCGCGTGCTGCGCACCATGCACACCTGCCTGGTGCCCGGCGGCACGCTCGTCCTGGACCTCGCCGGGAAGGAACTGCTGGCCCGCAGGGTCACCCCGCCCAAGGTGGTGCGGCGGGGCGACGACGTGATGGTGCAGACCGACACCGTGCTGGACGACTGGGCGCGACTGCGCAGCGAGTGGGTGCTGGTCCGGGGCGAGCGGGTGACGCGGGCCACCCTGACGTGGTTCGTGTACAGCGCGGTGGAGCTGCGCCGGATGGCCGAGGAGGCGGGTTTCGGCCGCGTAGAGGTCTTCGGCGGGTTCGACGCACGGCCCTACGACGAGAACGCCGAGCGGCTCGTCCTGCGGGCGGTGCGCGAGACGTGACGGCGGCGCGGGGAACGCGGCACGGTCCCCGGACCCGGCCTGGTCGGAGTGACTCAGATGTCCCAGGCGGGGCTGGTGTTGGGGGGGTAGGAAGAGCTGGAGGCGTCGTTCACCCAGTCGTCCACGTCCCGGCCGTCCCATTCCAGCAGTGTCCCGGCGTGCCGGACGCACATGTCGTAGTCGAGGCTCCCGAAGAGGCGGCTGACGTCGATCTGCTGATTGAGCTGCTGGTACCCCTTGCCTGTCCGGTATTCCATCTGGATTCCGGTCCGGAGCAGCCCGAGGCGCAGATCCCCGTTCACCACGGTCAGGACGCCCTGCTGCATATTGCTGTCCTTCTCCTGCCGCCCCTCGTTCTGGACCGCCAGTTGGCCGATCTTCTTGACGGAGGTGACGATGCCGTCGAACGCGTCCATGGGCACCACTCCGTCGAATTCGATCGAGTAGTAGATCGCCTCGATGGCCGGCCACAGGGAGAGGGAGGAGATGGACGCGTACCTGCTGTCGTCGATGATGTCGGCGAGGAACGGCATGTCCGCGAACTGCCATCCGAGGCTGATCCACTCGCACAGGTCGAATTCCGTGGACGACTGATCGAAGCCGACGGAGTCCTCGGCCTTGCGCAGGATGGTGGAGGCCACGGACTGCCATGAGCCGAAGGACGCCAGCGGACCCAGGTCGGGCAGCTCACTGTCGTCCGCGCCATAGGAATTGCCCACCCCTTTCTCCTGGCCGCCGTAGTCGAGTCCGCGCTCGCCGGAGCCCGGCGGCCCGAGCTTCGCCAGCACCTCCCGTGGCGGCGCCTGCCCGCCCCGCGCCCACATGGCGATCCGCGACGCCTCCCGCCGCAACCGCTCTCCGGCCGGGGTGCTCACGGTCGTCCTTCGGCGCACCGGGTGCGGCCGGCGTACCGCTCGCGCGACTCGCAGATCAACCGCTCGATGTCCCGCACCGTGCGCACCTGGAGGATGGCCTCGAAGCCCAGGTTGACCCGGAAGGCCAGCTCGACCGCGCCCAGCAGCCGGAAGAGCTTCATGGAGTCGACCCCCGGCAGCTCCGTCACCATGGTGGTGTTCTCGATCTCCTCGGGACACTCCGCGCCGCCGAGGTCCAGCTTCTCGCGGATCAGGGAGTACAGATCCTGTTGCTCTCGCGGGGTCAGACGGGTGGTCATGGCCGCTCCTCATCGGGTGCGTACGGATGGTGTTCAGCTAGCCCGGGGCGCTACGCCGTGGAGGGCTCCCTGGAGATATCGCTGCCGTGTCGTGCTCCGCCTCACCTTGCCGCTGGAGGTCTTGGGCAGTTGCCCCGGTACCAGCAGGAGGACCTCCGCCACGGGCAGGGACAGCTTCGTCTGGACGTGGCCGCGGACCTGCCGCGCCACCGTGGCGGCGTCCCCGCCGCGGAACTCGGCGACGATCACCACCTCCTCGGTGGCCCGGCCCGGCCGGGTGAAGGCCACGATGCTGCCCTTGCGCAGACCAGGCACCTCGGCCGCGGCCCATTCCACCGTCTGGGGGTCGTGATTGCGCCCGTTGACGATCAGCAGGTCCTTCTTGCGGCTCGTCACGTGCAGGACGCCTTCCGCCAGGTATCCGCAGTCCCCCGTGCGCAGGCCGTGAGCCGTGAAGCTCCGCCGGGTCGCCTCCGCGTCGCCGTGGTAGCCCGCGGCCACGCTCGGCCCCTCGAAGACCACCTCGCCGATGTGCCGCTCCGGGAGCGGCTTCCCCTCGTCATCCACGATGAGGATTCGGTGACCCGCGACGGGACGTCCGCAGGGCACGAACGCCACCTGCGACCCGGGGTCCTCGGCCGCCGAGGCGGGCCGCGCGAGGCCGCACGTGAGGTAGGGCTCCTTCTGGATGACATCCAGGGCGTACGGGACTGCGGTATCGCCGACCGAGATCGCGAGCGTCGCCTCCGCCATGCCGTAGCACGGCACCAGTGCCCACGGCCTCAGCCCCGCCGCCGCGAAGTGCGCCGCGAAGGCGCGCAGCGTCTCCGGGTGGTTGGGCTCGGCGCCGCAGCCCACGACCCTCAGGCAGGACAGGTCCAGCCGCTTCGCCTCCCGCGCGGTGGTGTGCTCGACGGCCAGCGCCAGGCCGAAGTTGGGCGCGAAGGTCACGGTCGCGCGGTGGCGGCTCACCGTCTCCAGCCAGAGGCCCGGTGAGCGCGCGAAGCGCAGTGTCGGGAGGAAGCTCACCGGGCAGCGCGCGATCAGCGGCGCCAGCACGAAACCGACCAGTCCCATGTCGTGGTACATGGGCAACCAGCTCACGCCCCGGTCCCGCCCGCGCCGGAGGCGAAGGGCGCCGATGACGGCCGCGCAGTTGGCGAGCACGCAGGCGTGCGTGACCCGCACTCCCTTGGGGGTCCCCGTGCTGCCGGAGGTGAACTGCAAGAACATCACATCCTCCGGGAGGATCGCCTCGGGCTGGGGCGCACTCCCCACCAGGGGCCCGGCGAAGAACTCCTCCAGGACGACGGTCCGCAACCCCTCGACCGCCTGGAGGAGCGGGGCCAGCGGGTCCGCCAGGCTCCGGGGCATCACGACAGCGCGGGCTCCCGCCGCGCGGAGGATGCCGGCGGCGTCCTCGCGGTACGCCTCGAACCTGCCGAAGCTCATGGGCGGGTACATGGGGACCGGGACGACGCCCACCGAGACCGCGCCCAGGAAGGTGAGGACGAACTCCCGCTCCTCAGGGACGACGAGCGCGACGCGCTCTCCCTTGCGCAGGCCGTACCGGAGCATCCGGCGCCCCCGGCGCAGGGCCTCCCGCGACACCTCCGACCAGCTCATGAAGTGCTCGCGCCCATCCTCCTGGATGAAGGTGCAGCCACCGTCCGAGTGGCCGAGGTTGTCGGCGAGGATCTGGGTGAAGGTCGAGGCCGTCGCTCCCTCGGGAGGCAGCACCGCTTCGGAGCACATGGAACCTGCCTGGGGTAAGGGGCTGTCGGTGCGAGCGCCCGTGCGAACAGGCTGTCCGCCCGAGGGCTCACACCGGGAGTCCGGCGGATCACAAGGAGGTTCTGACGGGCTCAGTTGTCCCAGGCGGGGCTCTGGTTGGGCTGCTGCGAGGCGCTGGCCGTGTCGTTCGTCCAGTCGTCCACGTCCTTGCCGTCCCAGTCGCGCAGCTTGTCGGCGGAGCGCTTGCACTTGTCGAAGTCGAGCACGCCGTAGCCCCGGTAGACCTGAAGGGTCTGGGTCAACTGCTCGTACCCCTTGCCCTTCCTGTGCTCCATCGACACCGTGGTCCGGACGACTCCGAGGTAGAGATTGCTGGCGTGGACCGACAGGCACCCGATCTGCTGGTTGCTGTTCTTCTGCGCCCTGCCTTCGGTCGAGAGCGCCAACTGGCCGACCTTTTTGACGGATTCCACGATGCCCAGGTAATCCTCCGGCGACATGAAGCTCTTGACCAGGTCGTCCACCGCGTCGAGGGCGCTCTTGAGGGAGAGCGAGGAGATGTTCGCCTCGCGGTAGTCGTACGTGTACCGCAGGCACAACGGAACCGTGGCGAACTTCGTGAGGAATGTGTTCCAGGACTGCAGATCGAAGGTCGTGCTTCCCGGGTCGAAGCCACTGATGCTCTCGGCCTTGTGCACGATGGTGGCGGCGACGGACTCCCACGAGCCGAAGTCCGACAGCTCCCCCAGGTCGGGCAGCGTGCTGCCGTCTCCCACCGCGTTGTTGCCCACTCCCTGGTCGTCGCTCCCGGAGTCGAACTGCGAGAGCAGGGACATGGTGGCGGCGTCCCGCTGGGGGGAAGCCATCTCCCACAGGGCCAGTTCCGTGGCCGCTCGGCGCGACTGGAACTCACTGATCTCGGTCATGACTGCTCCTTGTGTACGGGTGAGGTGAGCTGGTCCGGCGCCGTGGGGCGGTCAGATGGGCCGTGGTCCGGGTCCGTCGCTGGATACGCCTGCCATCACTGCTTCTCCCGTCCGAGGGCGCGACACATCGGGCGCGGGGGTGAGCCGCGCCGGATGAGAGGGGGATGCACCGGAACAAGCGGGAGCCTAACCGCCGTACTCCGGTGACCCTGCACATCTCTTCCGGACAATGCAGCCAAGACGGAAATGGCACCCTTGCCCCGTTGCGGCAGATATCAACTGGCCCTCGGACCCCGGGCGGGGACCGGCACCGGTGCCGTGTCGCGGACCCCGTATGTCACAGGCATACACGGCGGGATACTCCCGGGGTCACGCCCACCCGGGTGACCGCCGGGGTCCGCTGCACGGAATCCGCCAGGAGCGGCCGAGCGGCGACACGGAGGTGCCCGGCCCGGTGGCGGGAACATGGTGTCACCCCGCCACCTCGCACTCGTAACGGTTCAGGACTCCTTCAGAGCCGCTGCCGCCCTCCGCAGTTCCTCCAGCACGGCCAAGATCCGGAAGAGTTCCCGGAAGGAGGCGATGATGCGCCTGGTGGGCCGGCGGAGCGCGCGGCTGGCGGAACCCAGCGTGCCGACCAGGGCGATGCCTTCCTGATAGGAGGCCGCCGAGGACTCCGCCTCCCAGTGGGCCGACACCATCTGGTCCAGCAGGTCCACCGCCCCGTCCGGCCAGTCGGAGCGCGGCATGCCGGCGGTCCACTCCAGGAACCCCCTGAGTGCTCCGACGCCGACCTCCAGATGCTCCGCGAGGCGCTCGGTCGCGGCCCCCAGTTCGTTCGCGGGCCCGTCGATGGCTTTGGCCAGGCGATTCAGCACGGCCATGTACGTACTCGGGGGCGCCCCCGGACGACTGGTGCGGTCCGCGTCCGCCAGGACCAGCGCGGTCACCTCGTTCAGTACTTCCAAGGCGGCTTCCACATCGGCCATGTCGGCTTCGAGGGCCTCCATATGGGCCTCGGCGTCGACGATCAGGTCGAAGAAGCCGGGGCCTTCCTCCGTGTCGTCGTCGGTGGAGTTCTCCGTGGCGGGCCGGAGAGGCGACGGCACCGGCGAGGGCGGCGGACCGCTCTCCCCCGGTGCCCCCTCCTCCGCCGCCAGCAACTCCGTCAGACGCTGCCGCGCGGCGACGGGATCGCCGTGCTGCGAGGGAAAAGGGACGCACGTCACCGGTCCGGCGGCCTGGGGTTCGTCGGCTGCTCCGGTGACGTGGACGGTGGGCCGGCCGAGCGCGTGCCGCATGCCGAGCCCGAAGGACAGGTCGCCGTCGGCTCCGCCGAGGTCCGCGACGACGAAGTCCGCCTCGGTGAGCAGCCGCAGCAACTGGTCCCTGGGCAGACCGGCGTCCGTGAGCCGGTCTGCCCGCAGGAAGTCGAGACCGAGCTGTTCGCACGCGGGGCGGACGATGTCCTCGTAGATGACGGTGGACCGGTGCCGTCGGTCCGGGAGGGCGGTGCCGGGCGGGTCGGCGCCGATCACGGGGGTACAGACGGCGAGGCACGTGGGCATCGCGGACTCCTTCACGGAGAGAGGTACGGGGGTGGCCCCGCCGGCGGACGGGGTGCCGGCCGGGGAAGCGGTCAGTCGAAGAGCGTGAGCGCCACTCCGTCGGCGACCTCGTCGGCGAAGACCGGCCGCTCCTCGATTCCCAGGGCGGCGAGCAGGTCCACGGTGCGGACCCGGTGGCGCCGCCCGACCCGGATCGTGTGGCAGGGGAACGCCTCTTCGCCGACGAGTCGGTAGGCGGTGGCCAGGCACATGCCGAAGGCCCTGGCCGCGGTGCGCAGGTCGACGCTCACGGGAAGGTCGAAGATCTCCCGGAAGGTGAGGGCGGTGTCGTCCCGGCCGGTCATCGGGTCCTCCCGGCGCGGCGCAGGGAGAGCGTGGCGACCTGGCGTCCCCGGCCCGAGTATCCGACGCCGGCCGCCGTGTCGGCCAGGCCCCAGGACCGCGCCAGCGCGCCGAGCCGTACGCCCTCGACCCGGTGGGCGGGGACGGTGATCCGCAGGGTCGCCGACAGGCCGTGAGCGCCGGGCGGCGGGTCGTAGTCCGCCTGCCAGAGGTGCTCGCGGTCCGCGGCGACGGGCGTGCCTCCGGCCCGGTCCACGTCCTCGACGGCCCTCTCCAGGTACGTGGTGCGCCAGACGGCCCAGGCCCGTGTGCACGCCGAGCGCAGCACCGTACGGCCGGGGTCGGCGTCGTGCGGGTCGACTGCCGAGAGGGCTTCGAGGTAGCAGGTGGCCAGTTCGGCTTCGACGTCCGCGCGTTCGGCACCGAAGCGCGAGGTGATCCTGAAGGCGGTGCGGCGGAGTCCGGGCAGTCCCAGCCAGAGCACCGTGGTGGGCCAGTCGTCCCGCCCGCCGGAGTCCAGGTGGACGCGCTCGGCGATCTGATGCCACAGGGCCGTCCGCGTCCCGGGGTGGGCGGAGCGGTCGTAGAGCAGGCGCCGGGCCTGTGCGGGAGTCAGGGGAGTGCCGGACGGCCGGGGTCCGTCGGACAGGCGCAGCGGGGGCGCCGGGTCGCCGTCGGCACACCGGTGTTCGACGGTGGCGAAGAGGCCGCCGGAAGACGGGAAGGTCATCGGTCCTCCTGTTCAGTCGGTGTTCGAGGCGGCGGTGTCGCCGCGCAGTTCCGCCAGGGCACGGGCCGCCAGGTCCTTGCCGGGCAGACCGTCGGGGCCCCGTCCCATGGCCAGCAGCCAGCGAAGGAAGCCGGGCCGCCGGGCGGCGACCAGTGCGTCGAGCAGTCGGCTCAGCGCCCGTGCGCGGTCCTCCGCGCCGTCCGCTTCGCAGGCCCAGCCGATGAGCGTGTCGCGCATGGCGGGGAAGGCGGCCGGTTCGTCGAGGGCGTGTCCCACCAGCTCCGCGGCACACGACGCCTGCTCGGCACCGGAGAGCACCTGTGCGCACCACCACGCGAGGTCGGCACCCGCCATGTTGGGGCAGACGAGGGCGGCCACCAGACCGAGGAGGCCGTCGGACCGGGCCCATTCGAGGGTCCGGCGCAGCACGTCCGTCCTGGTCGTGGAGTCACCGGTCTCGAAATGGCGTACCAGCGCCGCCATCACGACACCGATGAGCGACATGTCCGCGTCGTGGCGCTGCGTCTCGACGAGGTGACGCAGCAAGGGCACGGCCTGGGCGGCCGGGACCCGTCCGCAGTCGGGGTGGCAGGCGTGCGCGGCCGCGCCGCGCAGCGGTTCCTCGGCCGCGACGCTCCACCGGTCCAGCAGTTCGGCGGCCGGCCGCCCGGCCGCCGGGTCACCGGCGGCCGTGCCCAGGCACCACGCCGCCACGAGGGGCGCCGCCTGCGAGGCGGCCGACGCCAGGTCGGGCAGGTGCTCCAGTGATCGTCCCGCGGTGGCCGCCGCCATGGCCGCGGCGCCCCGGCCCGCCCGTTCGGCCTGTTCCGCTTCGTGGCCGGGGTGCGCGAGCCAGAGGTGCAGCAGGGGCAGCAGGTCGGGGCGGTCGCGGCAGAGGGCTTCCCAGACGGTCTGCGTCACCGCGGGCCAGAAGAAGGAGACCGTGTCCGCCTTCTCGGTGCCGGGGCGCCGGACCCGGTGCGCTCCGAGGGCGCGCAGTGTCCCGGCCGGCGAGGGACGGACGGGGTCGCCCGCGGCGAGGCCGCGCGGGTCGTGCGGGCCGGGTTCCGGTTGCTCCGACGGTGTCAGCAGCCGCAGCAGGTCCGCTGCCCGCTCCTGCACCACGCCCGCGGACATTCCTCCGTAGACGCAGAGGGCGAGCAGGTGGGCGAGGAGGGCGGGGTCCGTCTGGGCCCGTGCGAAGATCTCCGGGCCCTCGGTCCGGGCCAGGTGCCGCGCGACCTCGGCGCCGGAGACTCCGCTCGCGACGCCCAGACGCAGTACGGTCCGGGCCGCCCGCGCGGCCTGGCGCGGCGGCAGCCCGTCCGGCAGCAGTTCGCCGTGGTGCCCCTGCTCCAGCGACCGCAGCCACGCGGTGCACGCCCCGGCATCGGCACAGCCGTCCGACAGATGAGCGCCGAAGACCTGCCGCGGGTCCGGCGGCAGATGACGGACCACGGGCATGCCCAGGTTGTCCTCCAGGGCGGCGGCGAGCCCCGGAGCGTCCGCCAGGACGAGGACCAGGCGGGCTCCCACCTCGGCCAGGCGTCCTTCGAGGCGGGACATGTCCCATGCCCGCAGCGCGAGGGGGTCCGGGGGTTCCATCACGAGGTATCCGTGCACGCCGTGCCCCCGCGGTCCCCACCGGGAGATGTTGACCGCGCCGTCCACCTGGACGAGCACGGGCTCCTCGCTGCCGTGCGCCAGCAGGTTGAGGGCGTGTGTCTCCCGCCCGCTCCCCGGTTCCCCGACGAGCACCACGATGCCCGAGTCGAGCGCGGTCAGGGCCTCCTCGAAGCCGGGAGGCGGCACGAAGCACCGCCGGGCCGACTTCAGACGGCCGGCCCTGACGGGGCCTTGGCGCATCGGTGCCGCGGTCCCGCCGCCTTCGGCCGGGCCGGCGGTGGTCTGCCGCTGCCCGCCCGACACCACCCCCGTGTTGACGGTGCCGTGGGGAGCCACCACGACCATCTCCCGACCGGCCAGGGCCGCGAGGACGGCGGTCAGCTCGTCGCTGCGCAGCGGTTCACTCGTCATCGTCCGCTCCGGCGTCCGACGGGCCGGCGAACTCGACGGTGGTGACGTGCTGGCCGCCGTGGACGACGCCGGTGTTGATGATTCCGTGTTCGGCGTTCAGGACCGTCGCGGGCTCGGTCCCCGTCGCGCGACGGGCTCCCGGCGCCGTCGAACGGGGCGCCGGGGGCGCCACCGCTTCTCCTGGTGCACGAAAAGCAACGACATTGTTCGTGTTGCGGTCTTCTTCTGCTCGCATCTCGACCTTCGATGAACTGAGCGCCCTGGGAGATCGGGCGTTCGCCTCGTGGACATGTCGAGATTCCCGCACACCGGTCCGCCGGTCGGTTCCCGAGGACCGGAAAGGGAGTGAGCGCAGTCACATTCCTGAAGCGCTCCGGAAAGCACCGGAAAGCACACCGAAAGGCGAGGCGCCGCCTTGACGGCGGCGCCTCGCCTTTCCGGCCCATTCGCCGGTCGCGATCTCGGGGTCAGAATTCTCCGCCGGGGACCGGGCGGCCGAGCGATGCGATCCGATCGCGCAGGAGGCAGGAGAGCTCCTTGCGCTCCTGCTCGGTCAGCGCGCCCAGCAGCGCGGCCAGCTCCTCCTGCCAGTCCGTGCGCGGAGGGCTGAGCAGGTCCTGGTGGTCGACCGCCCAGTCGAGCACCTGGGGCACCTGGTCCGGGTGCCGCAGAAGCCAGAGCGCCGCCAAGGACACCGGTCCGGCGTGGAGCGCCTGGAGACAGAACTCGTACTCGCCCCGCCGGCTGGTCGTCCACGAGTAGCGGACGCCCGCGCCTTCGTCCTGGCCGAGGAGCAGTTCCTCCCCCGTTTCCCGGAGCCGGACGTCGAACACCCGGAAGCTCAGGCCCGTGTCCGTCAGACGCTGCGGGACTCCCAGGTGCTGCATGATCTCGGGGGCTCCGAGTCCGCTGCCGGCGACCGCCTGCATCTCCGCCAGCCGGTGCAGTGCGCCGGTGAGATGTCCGCGCACCACGTGCCAGCCGTGCACGGTCCTCGTACGGACCAGCCGCACGGGATCGTGGACCCACCAGGACACCCACAGGTCGACCGACTCCGTGCCGTAGACCGTGGGAAGGCCGACCGCTCGGGTGTCGACGTGTTCGGTCGTGTCCACCCGGTAAGCCTCCGCGTAGTCACCGCCCAGCCTGGGCGGCGCCGCCTCGTCCGGCACGGGCAGATCGGCGCCGCCGCCGTCGGGGTCGCCTCGGCGTCCGAGGAAGCAGTAGCTGCCGTCCGTGTCCCTCAGCACCAGCGACCACTCCTGTGCCGTGGACCAGCGATGGCTGAGGATCTCCCGCCAGGGCGGCCTGGCGACCCGGTGGTAGAGGGGTTCGGTCGTTCCGTCGCTCACGCTGCCTCCCGCCGTCCGCCGGAGCGCCATCCGTCCAGCGCGGTTCGTGCCGCGTACTGTCCGGCCCAGCCGTCCGCCCCTCTTTCCTGCAATTCGACGAAGAGCCGGAACTCACCCTTGCGCATAGCGCCGGCCAGGGCCGCGAACAGGTTTTCCACGGCCCGGCGCGGCAGGTCGTCCCACTGCCCCCGTTCGGCCCAGCCGAGCAATTCCGTGCACGTCGTTTCGAACACCTCCTCGGAATTCAGGGCGCGGCGGGTCATGTCGGCGATCGCGGTCGCGTCGGGACCCCATACGGCGAGCCGGCGTACGAACCACTGCGGGGACCGCAGCAGATGACCGAAGAGGGCGAGCACCTGGTCCGTGTCGCACCGCCCCTCTTCCAGCCAGGCGACGAGCCGGCCGAACACCTGGGCCTCGTGACCGGCCTGGAACAGGCTCATGACCGCGACCCGCACGGCGGCCAGGACCTGATCGTTCCCGTCCGTCCCCGCGCCCGCCGGCCGGTCCCGGACACCGAGCAGGAGGGTGCGCAGGAGCCGCAGCGCGAGGTCCGGCCGTGAGACGCCGAACTCCGAGCCGCAGGCGTAGGCCACGGTCGTCCGGCGCTGGGCGCCGGCAGCCCGGCTCCAGTTGTCGAGGCGGTAGCGCACCTCGGCGACGAGGACGGGGTCCTGAGCCGCGATGCCCAGCGCTTTCGCCGCGATGACACGGCTGTTCACGCGCTCCGACCCGGCGAGCGTCTGGATGTGGCGCAGCGCGCCCCGCCCGCCTCCCCACTTCGCCGCGTTGCCCATGAACCTGCCGGCCGCGGCGGTGAGTTCGTCGGTCCGGTCCACCTGCCGCAGCCACTCCACGAGCAGCTCCGACAGCCGTCCGTACTCGCGCCACACGTACCTGAGTACGGCCTCCGCCTGCCGGTGTCTGACGAACGCGATCGCTTCCACGCTGTGCGCGTACGCCCCCGCCGTGTGGATTCGGCGCTCCAGCCGGACCGCGCGGACGGCGTGCAGCAGTTCGGTGAGGGAGCGCCGGAAGGCGAACTCCGGGTTGGGGCGTCCGGTCGTCCCCTCCCCTTCGGCACCCGTTCCCGGCAGCATCGCGGCCAGACGGCCCCGCGACAGCGTCAGCAGCCTGTCGGCTTCCTCCTGGACGAGCCGGTGGTCCAGCCCTTCGAAGACACAGGCGGCGAGCAGGAACGCCAGGGTGTCCGGATCACCGCGCAACCTCGCCACCAGGTCGGGGACCTCCCGCTCGGCCCGGTAGCCCAGCCGCTCCCGCAGATCGCCGAGAGCCCCGGGGTCCCCGTCCGCCGCCACGACGGCCGTCACCAGTTCCACCACGTCGGCCGGGACCAGCTCGGGAGCCAGCAGGTCGCCCAGCGCGTGGCGTCCGTCCAGCGCCGACAGCAGACGCTCCCTCTCCCACCGGTCCGGCACGACCGCTTCGAAGTAGCTGCCGAACACCATGGCGGGCGGCGGCGGTACGCACATCATGGGTGTGACGTGCAGGTCCTGTTCGAGCCGGCGCAGCAGTTCCCGGTCGTCGGGCAGGACGATCACCATGCGCGCCCGGACGCCTTCCAGCAGCTCTCGCACATGCCCGAGCACACCGGGGCCCAGCGGCCGGGACGGGAACAGACCGTCCATGAGGTAACCGCGTGCCGACGCGTCGGTGGGCTGCCAGCGGTCCAGTTCGACGACGCTGTCCAGCGCCCGCAGCGGAGCCTCCTTCCCGCAGCTCTCGCGCAGCAGGTTCAGCGCTGTGGTGCGGCGGCCGGTCCCCGGGCGTCCGGCGAGGAAGAGCGGCCCCCGGTCCAGCATCCGCAGCGCCTCGCCGAACCAGCCGGGCCGTGCGAACCCGAACTCGGCCGCGCGCACCTCCGCCTGTGGAATGGGCCCTTCGCGCACCCGCCCTCGCCGGGGCGCCGGTCCGTCGTGCACGGACGCGTTGTGGATGCGCTGCCCGCCGTGCACGGAACCGGCGTTGACGTTGCCGTTCGGGGCGTACACGAACGGACCGCCCACCCGCGCGGCGCCTCCGATGGCGTCGATCAGCTCGGACAGCTTCCGTTCGCCCTCGTCGCCGCGGGACGGACCCTGCGACGGCAGGCCCGGGACGCCGGGCGCACCGCCTTCCGCCCCGACCGGCGGAGAGTCCTCTGCGGGGGTCATCGCCGCCCCTGGTTCTTGTCGCCGCGGACCTGGTCCCCTTGGAAGCCCCGGACCCGGCCGGCCTTGTTGCCCTCGACGTGATCGCCGGCGACGTGGTAGTTGCCCACGCTCTGCCCGCCGTGGACGGTGCCGGTGTTGATGTTCCCGTTGGGGGCGCTGTTCCGCACCTTCCGGTCCGCCTCTCCCCCGTTCACCGGTGCGGGCGCGGCGTCGGGCACCGCCGGCGCGGCGGCCCCGGCGCCGGCCGGCTCCTCGTACAGGGGCCCGGACGGCTGCGGTACGTAGATCCACGCCCGCTGGGAGAACGGCTTGCCCTCGACGGTCGCGGCCACCTCGACGAAGTGGTCGGGGTGGCGGCCGGTGTAACCGCCGGCGACCGCGTCCTCGTAGCAGCGGTCGGAGAGGATGGCCGCCACATGCGTGACGTTCTCCTTGTGGGAGGCGAGCACGGCCTTGACCGGGCGGGAGTCCAGCAGGCGGTGCGTGTCGTTGCGTGCCGTGCCGTTGCCGCCGAACTCGTCTCCGGTGTCCGGCAGCGGGCCGATGTGCAGGCTGGCCCGCAGCCTGATGGGCAACGCCCCGTGGGACAGCACGTTGTAGTCGGCGAGCACCTCCTGCAGCGTGAACAGCAGGGGGTGGACCACGAACGGCATCCGCGCGGGATCGAACCCGAAGACGTAGCCGTCGCCGGTCGAGGCGGGGAACCTGCGGTCGTCCCAGAGGTCGCGCAGCTCCGCCCTGGCCAAGGCCGTTTTGAGGAGTGCGGGTACGGCACGGCTGACGCCTTCGTGCTCGATCGCGGGGCGTCCCGTGAAGTCCTTCGCGTCCACGGCCAGGACGCCCCGGTAGGGCGGCAGCGGGCGACTGCGGGTGTAGGGACCGGCGGGCCGCTCGGGAAGGTCACTGCTGGATTCGCGCATGTCGCTCCTCGGTGAAGCCCGCCCGTTCCGCGAGGGTCCGGGCGGGGACGCTGATGCGTGCGATGGCGTGCACCAGGGAGCTTCACAGGGAGGGGACGGGCGTTCCGTTCCGCAGGCCCCGATGGAGAGTGACGCGCGTCACATTGCGGTCACGCGCTGTCCCGCTCTCGGACCAGCCGCCGCAGGTTGTCCTCGTCGACCACCGTGATACGGCTCTTGCCTGCCCGCACCGTGTCCGCGCCCAGTTCCTCCAGCGCCTTGGTGACGGCCTTGCGGCCCACGTTCAGATGCTGCGCCAGGTCGTCACGCGTCAGGGAGAAGGTGGGCGTCCGCCCGCCTGACGGGTCCGGCCCGCCGGAACTGTCCACGAGGCGCAGCAGGGCGAGAGCGAGGCGTTCGCTCACGGTTCCGTCGTGGATCTCCGTCTGCTCCCACAGCCGGTGCGAGGCCATCACGGCGAGACGGCCGGCCAGTTCGGGGCGTTGCACGAGCCGCCGGAAGTCCTCCGCGAGGACCACGGATGCTTTGCATATGCTCATGGCCCATACGCTGGCCGTCCGGATGCCGCCGCACTGGACCGCCATCTCGCCGAGGATCTCGCCCGCCCCCCGGAAGGCGAGCAGCCGCCGGCGCCCGTCCCGGTCGACCCGGACGACCTTGACCAACCCGCACTTCAGGGCGAGTACATGGGTTCCCGGGTCTCCCTGGGTCAGCAGGGCGGTACCCGGCAGGTAGGTCTGCAGCCGATACGCGGTCAGCCTGTCCCACTCCGCACTCGACACCAGCGCGCGAAACGGCAGCACCAAAGGGGTGCGATCTTCCCTCATGCGATCACGCTAAGCGCAGGGCGCGTCACCCAGGTACGGAATGCCGGATTCCGCACCAGTGGACGCCCAAAGCGGCCGGATTCTTACCACTCGGACGCCCCGCCCCCGACAGCGTCGGCCGGGCCGCGCCGGTCACCGGCTGCACGGACATGCCGGCCGGCGTCCCCCCGAACGAAAATGACGTCCGCCCCGTCCCAGTGGTCACGGGATCGACCGGGCCCTCGGCCAGGGGGACGTCCCGGCACTCCGCACCATCCACCAGGAGGAACGATGAACCGGTCGGGGCGAACCACGCTACTGCCTCTCGTGGCGGCCATGATGACGGTGCCGGCTGCGGCCTGCACGTCCGGAAGCATCAGCGGTGGAGGCGAGCGGGCGAGCGCCTGCGCCTACCGTGTCGTCTTCCAGGACCGCACGTACCAGGATGTCGCGAACGTGGAGTTCACGGCGGGAGACGAACTGGGTCCCGCCACCGTCCCGCCGTGCGACGACACCGGCGGCCAGGACGAGGCCGAGGAGTCCGAAGAGGCCACGACCGCCTACGCGGTGGACGGCATCTCTCCCGAGGTGGCCGTGGCCGTCGGTGACAGTCCCGACGACGTCGTCTTCGTGGCCGCCTACTCGGGTGACGAACTCCCGCCGGAGGTGCAGGACCTGGTCGACGGGTCCTGACGTCGGACCCGCCCCGACCTGGGAGATCTCGATCATGCATCTTTCATGGTCATGACATCCATCGGGGTGTGAAGATCCTCCTCGCGAAAACGATCTATCGATGGAGATGCGATGAGGACTGCCCGCTTCAAGAGGAAGACCGCCGCCTGCGCCGCGTCGTTCGCGGCGCTGGTGGGTGTGCTGGCGTCCGGCGGGCCCGCGGACGCCGCGGAGTACACCGTCATGGACAACTGCGACGTTCCGTGGATCACCTGCTCGTACGGTGACCTCTGGCTCTTCTACAACTCCAAGGACATCGCCGTCCAGGACGGCTACTACAAGTCGGCGTTCACGACCTTCTACAGCAATGTCTCCGACCACTGGGGCACCAGCCAGTACCAGGGGTCGTCCCTGTCGACGTACCGGTACGTCTTCGGCAACGGCGGCAACGGCAACGGCCAGTACATGAAGAACAACGCGGCGTCCGTGCAGAACTGCGCCCGGGACGACAACTACCGCGTGTACTTCAACTCCGGCTACGGCGGCACCTCCCAGTACTTCGCGAAGAACGGGCCGTACGGGGACTGCAACATCACCGACCTGATCACCGCGCTGAAGAACAACAACGCCTCCTCCCACTTCGCGTGATCCGCCCACTCGCACAAGGACACCTCCCCGTGACGCACATCAAGCGGACCGCCGCCGCGGTCGCCCTGGCCGCCTCCGCCCTCCTGCTCAGCGCCTGCTCCTCCGCACCGGCCCCGGACACCGCGGCCAACGCGGCCGACGGCAGACCGGTCGTCGACAAGGACAACTGGCCCGAGAAGGTCCCCACCCACGGCCTGACCAAGAACCTCACCCTGCCGCTGGAGGCGTACATGGCCTCCTACGAGGACCAGGTCACCGTCGAGCAGGCCGCCAACGACCTCCAGTCGTCCTGCATGAAGGATTACGGCATCGACCTGACGCTGCCGCGTGCGGGCGCCAACCCGCCGCCCAGCGACAACGACGCCAACATCGAACGCCGTTACGGTCTCACCGACCGGGCCGGCGCCGAGAAGTACGGCTACGAGCTGGCCCCCGCGCTGCGGGAGCACACCCGGCAGACCATGCGCGAGCTGTCCGGTGCCGAGGTGGAGGTCCTGACCGGCCACACCAAGCCCGAGCCGGTCAAGGCCGCGAAGATGGGCGAGGCGTTCGTCGGGCCCGGTCAGGGAACCGAGCCCGCCCGGACGGAGTTCAACGGGAAGAAGGTGAAGGCGGGCGGCTGTATCGGCTGGTCCAAGGCTCAACTCGGGGCGCCGGCGGCCGACCCGGTGCTCGTGGCGGAGCTGGCCGGGGAGAGCCTGACGCGATCGATGAAGGACGAGAAGGTCGTCGCGGCCATCGACGCGTGGTCCTCGTGCATGGCCGGCAAGGGACACGCGGGGCTCGCCGATCCGTACCGGGCGATGGACCAGGGTGTCACCCAGGACCAGCAGCCGACGCCGGAGTCCATCGCGCTCGCGGTCGACGACGTCGACTGCAAGCAGAAGACGGACCTGGTGAAGATCTGGTTCGGCGTGGAGTCGGCGATCCAGGACCGGCAGATCGCCGACAACCAGGACCGGCTCACCGGCATCAAGGAGCAGCACGGCAAGGAAGTCGCCGTCGCGCGCCGGCAGATGACGGCCTCCGCGCAGTGAGTGCCGGTCCGGTGAGGCGCCGGGGGCCGGCCGGTCCGGGGCCGCGTGGGGCGGCTCCGGCGCGGGTGGTGTGCCTGGTGGTGGCGGGGGTGCTGGCCGCCGGGTGTACGGCCGGGGCCGCCGACGGCGGGGCTTCCGGCGGCGGCGCGTCATCTCGGCGGCCGGCCGGCGTGAGCGCGAGCGCGAGCACGAACGCGAGTGCGAGCACGAGCGCGGCGCCGGGCGGTGCGCCGGCGCGGCCCTCACCGGTTCCTTCGGTGCACTCCGAGGGCCGCACACGCGTCCTGGAGTACGGCGACCTGGTCGTGCGGGCCACGCCGGACGGCGACGGGGTGCGCACCGAGATCGAGGTGGTGAACACCTATGAGCGCAAGGCGACGTACTCGGTCCAGATCACCATCGCCGACGGTGCGGGCTGGACCGCGTACGACCGGTTCTGG
Source organism: Streptomyces sp. NPDC000134 (assembly GCF_042899225.1). Taxonomy (NCBI): domain Bacteria; kingdom Bacillati; phylum Actinomycetota; class Actinomycetes; order Kitasatosporales; family Streptomycetaceae; genus Streptomyces; species Streptomyces sp. NPDC000134. The sequence continues at coordinate 203,962 of NZ_JBIAZN010000011.1, read as the reverse complement.
CTCCAGGGCGTCCCGCCGGGCGGGACCCGGCGGGACGAGGCGGTGATCGGCTCGGCGGAGATGGGTCCCGCTCCGCGGGTGCCGAAGATCTACGTCGACGAGTTCACCCCTCTCGTCGACCGGAAGTAGAAGGGCGGGCCGGCCGGGGGCGGGCCGGCCGGTGGTCCGGGCGGGGCGCCGGGAGCGGGTTCCCGGGCGCCGGGTCCGCCACGGGCTCGTGCGCGAGGGGCCCGTCCGCCGGGGGTCCGTGCGCAGCCGCCGGGGCGGGGGCTTCGCCGAGGAAGCCGCCCGACTGGTGCTGCCACAGCTTGGCGTAGGCACCGCCCGCGGTGAGCAGTTCGGCGTGGCTGCCCTGCTCGATGACGCGGCCGTGGTCGAGGACGACGAGGCGGTCCATGCCGGCGACGGTGCTCAGCCGGTGGGCGACCACGAGGGCCGTACGTCCCTCCATCAGCCGCCACAGGGCGTCCTGGACGAGGAGTTCGCTCTCCGAGTCCAGCGCGCTGGTCGCCTCGTCGAGCAGCAGGACCGGCGCGTCGCGCAGGATGGCGCGGGCGAGGGCGACGCGCTGGCGCTGGCCGCCCGAGAGTTTCACGCCCCGCTCCCCCACCAAGGTGGCGAAACCGTCGGGGAGTTGCTCGGCGAACTCGGTGACGTGCGCGGCCGCGGCCGCCGCGCGCACCTCCTCGTCGGTGGCCCCGGGCCGGGCGAAGGCGATGTTCTCCCGCAGGCTGCGGTGGAACATGGCGGGTTCCTGGGGCACGTAGGCGATCAGTGAGCGCAGGTCCCGCTGGCGCAGTCGGCTGATGTCCTGGCCGCCGATCAGGATGCGTCCGCCGTCGAGGTCCGACATCCGCAGCAGGAGCCGGGTGAGGGTGGTCTTGCCGCCGCCGGACCTGCCGACCAGGCCGAATCGGGCGCCCGCGGGCACGTCCAGGTCGAGTCCCCGGAAGATCGGCTCCGCCCCCGCGTGGGCGAAGGTCACGCCCTCGAAGCGGATGCCGGTGTCCTCGGGCCCGAGCGGTTCGGGGTCCGCCGGGTCGAGCACGGTGGGCGGGTCCAGCAGCAGCTCCGTGAACTGCGCCGCCTCGGTCATCGAGCTCTCCAGCCGCCGGTAGATCTGGTTGAACTCGAACATGATCTGGGTGGCGTTGGAGTAGTAGGTGAACGCGACGACGACCTCCTCCACGCCCTGACCCGAGCCGCCGAACGCGATCGCGACCAGCAGTCCCAGTACGTTGGTGAGTACGGACATGGGGGCGATCAGGGTGTCGACGCGCAGGTTGCCGTAGTCCCACGACCTGAGTGTCAGGCGCCGGGAGTCCGCGACCCGGCTGCGGTGTTCGTCGGCCTCCCGCCGCTCGGCCGCGAACGCCCGGATGGTCTCCATGTTCATCAGGCTGTCGGCGACATGGCCGGAGACCCTCGCGATCGCCGCCTCACGGTCGTCGACCAGCCGCTGCCGGCGCCGGATCAGCGGGGTGGCGACCGCCACGGTCAGCGCCATCATCGCCAACAGGCCGACGACGAGCATCGGTTCGTAGCCCCACAGCACCACCGCGCCGAACAGCAGCGGGACGAGACTGCCCACGATCCGGTACGTCACCGTGTCGACGAAGTCCTCGAAGCGCTTGCCGAAGCTCAGTACCCGCTTGGTCAGGGAGCCGGCGAAGTTGTCGTGGAAGAACGCCGCGTCCTTGGCGAGGAGTTCGTCCATGCCGCTCACGTACAGGTGTTCCATGCCGAGGGCGTCGACCCGGTTCAGGCAGTGCTGCCCGACCCGCCACACCGCCTCGGCGGCCAGCAGTGTCACGCCGAAGCCCAGGACGTACGGCAGGGCCGCGGCGAGGGTGAGGCCGCCGTCGCCCGCGGCCTGCCCCGCCAGTTTGGCGATCAGCAGCGGGGCGATGTAGCGGATGCCGATGTTGCCCACGGCCGGCAGCAGCAGCGCGGGCAGGGCCAGCCGTCGTAATCGCCTCAGTTCCCGGCCGTAGTGGCGCAGTGCCAGAACGACCGCGCTCCTGCCCGGCGTCGGTCCTCGTGTATCGGTTGCATCGGTTGTCCCCATCACGCTCCCGAAGGGTCTTTGGACATCTCCGTAGGTCGAGAAATCGGAAGTGTCCCGTCAGGGGGGATCGCCGGTCCAGGCATTTACGGCGGACCGGCGAGAACCGGGCATCCGGGCGCGGGGCATCCGGCCGCGGAGCATCCGGCCGCTGGTCAGGGGCGGGGCGTCCGGGGCTCCGGGGCAGAGGTGGGTGCCGGTGCCGTGCGGGGCGTTCACTCCTCCGCGGGTGCGCCCAGGCCGGTGAGGGCGCCCACCGGGTCGAGGTCGGGGGTGCCTCTGGGCCACCAGTCGTCGCGGCCGGGCTCGGACTCGTAGGCGTACCACAGGCCGTCCTGGCCGAGCCGGAGCTGGACGTGGCCGCGGGGGTGGGTGAGGCGGTTGCGCCAGGGGCGGAAGGCGGGGAGGTCGGCGGCGAGCAGCAGCGGGCGGGCGCGGTCGAACCGGCCGGCCGGCGGGTCCCACGGCTCCTCCAGGACGCCGAGTCCCTCCGGTCCGCCCTGGCGCCAGGCGGCCACCGCGCGGGCCAGGTCGGCCGGGGAGCGGCCGGCCGCCCCGGCGAGGGAGGAGTAGAGCGCGCGGGTGCCGGCGGTGAGGCCGGAACCGGGGCGGGCCGCGGCCAGCCGGACCGCGTCCTGCCACAGCGTCAGCCCGCCGACCGGATCGCGGCCCGTGGTGAGCAGGGCGTGGGCGCGGGCGGCGGCGTCCGTGGCGAGCTGGTCCAGGGCGAACGGGTCGGGGCCGCCCGGGGCCGCCGGATACGCCGGGGGCTGCTCGGGGTGCGGGGGCGCGGGCAGCGGCGGCGGAAGGGGCGGGAGGGTGCGCGGGGCCAGGGCGTCGGCGGCCCGTACGCCGGGCAGGGTGCCGGGGTCGCGGTCCTGGGCGGCGCGGGCCGCGCGGGCGGCGCTGAGCCGGGACAGCGCGTCGAGCAGCTCGCGCTCGCCCCGGCCGCGCAGCAGAAGCAGCACGAACGGGTCGGCGCCCAGCAGCCGGGCGGTCTGGTAGCAGAGCGCCGCGGCGTGCTTGCAGGGGTGGCCGGAGTCGGGGCAACTGCACTGCGGGGCGAGGTCGCCGGGGCCGGGGAGCAGCGGGACGCCGCAGTCGGCGAGGGAGTGCGGCAGCTCCTTGTCCAGCAGGGCGGCGATATGACCGGGGCGCTCGGCGGCGGCGTCGAGGAAACGCTCCCAGTCGGTGTCGTCCAGCGTGCGCAGCCGCACCTGCACGCGGTACGGCCGGGCGCGGCTGCCCTGGACGTAGGCGAGGACGAGTCCGGGCGTGACGGTGATGGCGTCGACGTGTCCCCGCTCGGCGTACCCGCGCCCCCGCGCCAGCCGCTTGGGGTCCAGCGCGCCTTCCTCCAGCGCGGCGACCCAGGCGTTTCCCCACCAGGTGTCGGCGAACGCCTCCCCCGCCGTCGCTCCCGCCGACGGTCCGGCCGGGAACGCGGGGAACGTCCGGCGCAGTTCGCCGTCGCGCTCGGGTGCGGCCATGGAACGGGGGGTGGTGGTGCGGGAGGGCCGGTCGGGGGCGGGCTCGGGAGCGGGGCGGGGCTTCGCCGGGGCCGGGCGGGGCCGGGGCGGCTGCTCGGCGGGGTCCTCGTCGGCGGGGAGGCGGAACGCGCCCGCGAGGAGGTCGCGCACGGCGGTGGCCCGAGCGGCGGGACTCCCGGGGCGGGCGGCGGTCGGCGCGGGGCGGACCGGGCGGCGGACGGCACCGGTGCGCTTCGCGGGCGCGTCCGGCCGGGCCCGCAGCGCGGCCCGCAACGCCTCACGCGCCCCGTCGCCGGGGCGGGGGGTGGCGTCGGGGCGAGGGGTGGCGCCGGGGCGAGGGGTGGCGCCGGGGGCGGGTTCGCTGCGAGGGCTGGAAGGCGGGGGCGGGTTCTCTTGGGCGGGGCGGTCTCCGGCGGGGGTGTCGGGGGCAGCGGGGGTGTCGGGGGCACTGGCGGCGCCGGGGCGCGTGGTGGGGGTGCCGGTGTCCTTGCCGGGGGCGTCGGTGGGCCTGGCGAGGGCATCGGCGGGCCCGGTCGGGAGGACATCGGCGCGCCTGATCGGGAGGGCATCGGTGGGTCCGGCCGGGAGGGCTTGGGCTTCGGTAGGCGTGGCCGAGAGCCCCGTGCCCTCCTCGGTCGGCGCGTCGGCCTCGCTTGGCGCGCCGGCGTCCGGAGGTGCGCCGGCGTCCGGAGGCGCGCCGGTCCGCCGGGCGGACATCGCGCGCCGCAGCGCCGCACGGGCGGCGTCGCCGGGGCGGGGCTCGGAACGGCGGTCGGACCCGGGGCCTTGCGGGGCGTCGTCCGGGAGGTGTTCGGACGCCGATCGCGCAGACGCGCCGGCGGGCACCTCGGGCGGGGGCGCCAAAGGGGCGCCCACGGACTCCGGCTCCCCGGGCGCCGACGACGCGGACGCGCCCGCGGACTCCCCGGGCGTGCCCGCGGGCTCCCCGGCCCTCGGCGGCGCACCCCCGTGCGGGGGCTCCCCGGCCGCCGACGGCGAAGGCCCGGCCTCCGTCGGCTCCTCCCCCGTCATCCCCCGTCGCTCCCGGGCCGCTCGCAGGGCGCGGCGGGCCTCGTCGGACGGGCGGGGGGTCATGCCGGCCTCCGGAGGGAGACGAGGTCGGACAGCTCGCGGTCGGTGAGTTCGGTGAGGGCCGCCTCGCCGGTGCCGAGGATCGCGTCGGCCAGGGCCCGCTTGGACCGGAGCATGTCGGCGATGCGGTCCTCGACCGTGCCCTCGGTGACGAGGCGGTGGACCTGGACGGGCTGGGTCTGGCCGATGCGGTAGGCGCGGTCGGTGGCCTGTTCCTCGACGGCCGGGTTCCACCAGCGGTCGAAGTGGACGACGTGTCCGGCGCGGGTGAGGTTGAGGCCGGTGCCCGCCGCCTTGAGGGAGAGCACCAGGACCGGGGTGGCGCCGTCCTGGAAGCGGTCCACCATGCGCTCGCGCTCCGCCACCGGCGTGCCGCCGTGCAGCAGTTCGACCGGGACGGCCCGGTCGGCGAGGTGGGCGGTGAGGATGCGGGCCATGCCGACGTACTGGGTGAAGACGAGCACCGAGCCGTCCTCGGCGAGGACGGTGTCCAGGAGTTCGTCGAGCAGGGCGAGTTTGCCGGAGCGGTCGGCGGCGGCGCGCGGTCGGCGGTGGTCCTCCTTGAGGTACAGCGCGGGGTGGTCGCAGATCTGCTTGAGGGCGGTGAGGAGCTTGAGGACCAGGCCCCGGCGGGCCATGCCCTCGGCCGTCTCGATGGCCAGCATCGACTCGCGGACCACGGCCTCGTACAGCGCGGCCTGTTCGCGGGTCAGCGGCACCGGGTGGTCGGTCTCGGTCTTCGGCGGCAGCTCGGGGACGATGCCGGGGTCGGACTTGCGGCGGCGCAGCAGGAAGGGGCGGACCAGCCGGGCGAGGCGGGCCGCCGCCTCGTCGTCCTCGCCGGACTCCACCGCGCGGGCGTGCCGGGCGCGGAAGGACTTCAGGGGGCCGAGGAGTCCGGGGGTGGTCCAGTCGAGGAGGGCCCACAGCTCGGAGAGGTTGTTCTCCACCGGGGTGCCGGTGAGGGCGACGCGGGCGGGGGCGGGGATGGTGCGCAGCGCCTTCGCGGTGGCCGAGTAGGGGTTCTTCACGTGCTGGGCCTCGTCGGCGACGACCATGCCCCAGGGCTGTCCGGCCAGGGTGGGGGCCGCCGAGCGCATGGTGCCGTAGGTGGTGAGGACGAAGCCGCCGGCGAGGCCGTCCAGGGTGCGGTCGGGGCCGTGGAAGCGGCGGACGGGGACGCCGGGCGCGAACCGGGTGATCTCCCGCTGCCAGTTGCCCAGCAGGGAGGCGGGGCAGACCACCAGCGTCGGTTCGCGGCGGGCCCGCTTCAGGTGGAGGGCGATGAGGGTGACCGTCTTGCCCAGGCCCATGTCGTCGGCGAGGCAGCCGCCGAGGCCGAGGGAGGTCATCAGGTCCAGCCAGGCCAGGCCCCGGAGCTGGTAGTCCCGGAGGGTGGCGGCGAGGCCGGGCGGCGGCTCGGCGGGGCGCGGACCGGCGGTGAGCCGGTCGCGCAGGGCGGCCAGCGCGCCCACGGGTACGGCCTCGACGCTCTCGCCGTCGACCTCGGCGGTGCCGGTGAGGGCGACGGACAGCGCGTCGACGGGGTCGAGGAGGCCCAGGTCGCGTCTGCGGGCGCGGCGGACGAGGGCCGGGTCGACCAGCACCCACCGGTCGCGGAGGCGGACGACGGGGCGGTGGGCCTCGGCGAGCAGGTCCATCTCGGCCTCGGTGAGCGGGTCGCCGCCGAGCGCGAGCTGCCAGCCGAACCGGAGCAGGTCCGCGCTCTCGAAGAAGCCGGTGCCGTCCGTGGCCGAACCGGGCGCGGGCCGGACCACGGCGGTCGCGGTGAGGTCCTGGGCGAGGTCGCGGGGCCAGTGCACGGCGACGCCGGCGGCGGCGAGGCGGGTGGCGGCGACGCCGAGCAGGTCGGTCACCTCGTCCTCGGACAGGGCCAGCACGTCGGGCACGTCCTGCTCGGTGAGCCGGTCCAGCGGGGGCCAGACCCGGGCCGCGCGGCGCACCGCGAGGGCGGTGTCGACGCGCGCCCGGGGGCCGAAGGCGGGGTCGGCCGTGCCCGACCAGAGGTCCGCGACGTCGGCGACCAGGGTGGGGTCGGCGAGGCTGTGCACCTGGACGACGGCGGCGCCCGCGCCGCGTCCGCGCCCGGCGTCGCCCTCGCCCGGGGCGTCGAACAGGGCGAACGCCGACAGGTCCAGGCGGAGCGAGATCCGTACGCCCGCGTCCATTCCGGCGGCGACCTCGGCGGCCCAGTCCTGGGCGGCGGGCAGGTGCTGGGCGGTCCGGGCGGCGAAGGGCCGCCCGGAGGCGTGGGGCGCGGCGGCGGTGCGCGGCAGGGTGTCGGCGACCGCGTCCAGGAAGGCGCGCATCAGCGCGCGGGGCTCGGGGAGCCGGACGGCGCCCGGTCCGTCCAGCGGGACGGCGTGGCCCTCGGGCGGCAGGGCGGCGGCGACGGCCCGCAGGTGGGCGATGTCGTCGGGGTCGAGGGGTCCGGCCCGCCAGGCGTCGTGGCCGGTGGCGGTGAGGCCGGGCAGCAACCGGCCCCGCGCGGCGAGCCGCAGGGCGTGCAGGGTGGCGGCGCCCCAGCAGGCGGTGGCGGGGTGGGCGGCCGGGTCGTGCCGGGCGGCGGTGAGGACGGGCAGCGCGTCGCCGAGGGGGAGGATCAGCGCGGGGACGCTGCGGCGGCGGACCCCGGCGCCGTGCCGCCGTACCACCGTCAGGGGTGCGGAGCCGGCGGGCGGCTCGCCGCCCTCGGGGTCCCAGAAGGCGACGCGTCCCTCGCGCGGGAGCGGGGCGGGCAGGAAGACGGCGGCGAGCCGGACCGGGACGGGCCCGGCGGGCTGCCCCTCTTCCGTCGTCCGCTCGGCCACCGCGGCCGTGTCACGCATACGTCCTGCCACCTCCCGCCCATGAGCCGGATCACTTGTCTTCGACTCTACGGGCGGGGTCTGACAATCGGCTCCGGCCGTCCGCCGGGGCCCGGTCAGGGGACCGTGCGCGAGACGACGTAGACCATCGGCAGGCCGGGGTTGGCCAGGTTGACGACGATGTCCTGGGTCGGGGCGGGGTTCTTCTGCGGGTGGGTGAGGCCCCACCAGGCGCCCGGTCCGGTGAACCGCCAGCCGGAGACGTCCTGGTCGCGGTCGCTGATGGTGATGCTGCCCCGCTCCAGGTCGCTCCGGTCGACGCCGACGCCGGCCAGGAAGGCGTCCAGGCCCGCGCCGGTGGTCTCGAACTGGGCGTAGAGCCTGCTGGTCTTCCAGTTGTTGGTCTCGTAGTACGCGACCTTGCCGGCGGGGTGCGGGATGGGCACCTGGAAGATGCGGCGCTGCACCTTGGAGGGCCAGGCCGCGCTCAGACCGGTCGCCGAGTACTTCATCTCCTTCTCCCGGCCGCTGCTGCGGCTCTGGTCGGCGGAGATCATCAGGTATCCGGCGGGGATGCCGATGAGCAGCACGATGGTCAGCAGGGTGAGGGTCCGGCGGCGGATCATGTGCCGCCGGTCCTCGGTCGGCCGCCTCGCCTCCCCGGGCGGCCCGACCTGGTGCGGGAGGGTCTCCGTCACAGCGCCTCCCGGTCGGTGCGGCGGGACTGGGTGTACCGCTCGTAGCGCTCGTGGCGCTCCACGCGGCGCCGGTTGGCGCGGCGGAAGCGGCGGGCGACCAGCCGGGCCAGGTCGGCGGCGCCGACCATGCCGGCCTCGGGGCCGAGCTGGGCGCGGACTATGCGGGCCTCGGGCCGGTAGCCGCGGCCGGTGAGCTGGCGTTTGAACGCGTCGCGGGCGGGTCCGATCAGCAGGTCGTCGGCGGCGCTGACCCCGCCGCCGATCACGAAGCAGGACGGGTCGAGGGCGGCGGCGAGGTTGGCGATGCCGACGCCCAGCCACTGCCCGATGTCCTGGAGCAGCTCGACGCACATCGCGTCGCCCTCCCGGGCCAGCTCGGTGATCATCGGCCCGGTGATGTCGCCGATGCTGCCCTTGACGTGCTCGATGATCCCGTACGCCACCGGCGAATCGGCCGCGGCCATCTCGCGGGCCTCTCTGACCAGCGCGTTGCCGGAGCTGTACTGCTCCCAGCAGCCGCGGTTGCCGCACGGGCAGCGGTGGCCGCCGGGCACCACCTGCATGTGTCCGAACTCGCCAGCGACGCCGTACTTGCCGCGCTTGACCTGGCCGTCCTCCAGGATCGCGCCGCCGATGCCGGTGCCGAGGGTGATCATGACGAGGTGGTCCTCGCCGCGGCCGGCGCCGAAGCGCCACTCGGCCCAGGCGGCGGTGTTGGCGTCGTTGTCCACCAGCACGGGGACCGCGAGGCGTGCGGCGATGCGGTCGCGCAGGGGTTCGTTGCGCCAGGACAGGTGGGGGGCGAACAGGACGCGGTTGCGGTCGGCGTCGACCCAGCCGGCCGCGCCGATGCCGACCGCGTGCACGTCGTGCCGGTCGGACAGGTCCAGGACCAGTTCGACGATGGTGTCCTCGACGACCTTGGGGCTCTTGGACTTGTCCGGGGTCTCCGTGCGGAGCTTCTCCAGGATGTTGCCGTCGGCGTCCACGACCCCCGCCATCACCTTGGTGCCGCCGATGTCGATGCCGACGGTCGGCACGCGGGGAGCCGTCAGGTGCGAGCGGCGTTCCCTCGTGCCGACGGTGCGCAGGACCGGGGCGCGGCGGGAGCCGATGGGGGCGGTGAGGTCGCGGTAGGTGCTCATCGGCGTCGATTGTGCCGCACGGCTCCGCCGGGTGCCGAACGGTGTCAGCGGTTCGTCGTCGGGTGCGGGTGTCAGGTGGCTGGTCGCGCCCACGCGGCGGAGCCGCAGACGACACGGCCCCCGCGCCCCCTTCGAGGGCGCTGCGGTTCGCGGAGCGGACCCTTCAGGGACGCTGGAGTTCGTGGCGCAGGTCGTCCAGTTCGTTTCCGCCCGCCATCTGCCTGGTCAGTTCGTCCAGGGTGATGTCGGCGCGTTCGTGGTTGCCGACCATCGTGCCGCGCTTGAGCAGGACGAAGCGGTCGCCGACCAGGTACGCGTGGTGCGGGTTGTGGGTGATCAAGATGACGCCCAGGCCCTGGTCGCGTGCCGCGGCCACATATTTCAGGACCACACCCGACTGCTTGACGCCCAGGGCCGCCGTCGGCTCGTCCAGGACCAGCACCTTCGCGCCGAAGTGCACCGCGCGGGCGATCGCCACGCACTGGCGTTCGCCGCCGGAGAGGGTGCCGATGGGCTGGTCGACGTCGCGCAGGTCGATGCCCATGCGCAGCAGTTCCGCGCGGGTGGTGCGGCGCATGAGGTCGACGTCCATGCGCTTGAAGGGGGCGACGCCCTTGCGCGGCTCGGAGCCGAGGAAGAAGTTGCGCCACACCGGCATCAGCGGGACGACCGCGAGGTCCTGGTAGACGGTGGCGATGCCGCGGTCCAGGGCGTCGCGGGGCGAGGAGAGCCGGGTCTCCTCGCCGTCGAGGGCGAGGGTGCCGCCGTCGTGCTGGTGCAGTCCGGAGACGATCTTGATGAGGGTGGACTTGCCGGCGCCGTTGTCACCCAGGACGCAGGTGATCTCGCCCGCGCGCACGGTCAGGGAGACGCCTTCGAGGGCGCGGACGTTGCCGTAGTGCTTGCTGACGCCGGACAGCTCGACGAGGGCCGTACGGTTCGGGGTCTCGGTCACTTGGTGGCCTCCGCGCGCTTGCGGACCCAGGCGTTGAGCAGGGTCGCGAGGAGCAGCATGGCTCCGAGGAAGAACTTGAACCAGTCGGGGTTCCACTCGGCGAAGACGATGCCCTTGCTGGTCATGCCGAAGATGAACGCGCCGACCGCCGAGCCGACGGCGCTGCCGTAGCCGCCGGTGATCAGGCAGCCGCCGATGACGGCGGCGATGATGTAGATCAGCTCGTTGCCCACGCCCTCGCCGGACTGGACGACGTCGTAGCTGAACAGCAGGTGCTGGCCGGCGATCCAGGCGCCGAAGGCGACGCCCATGTAGAGGCCGATCTTGGTCTTGGCGACCGGGACGCCCACCGCGCGGGCGGCGTCCTGGTTGCCGCCGACCGCGAAGATCCAGTTGCCCGCGCGGGTGCGCAGCAGGACCCAGCTCGCCACGGCGACCAGGGCGAGCCACCACAGGATGGTCACCTTGAACCCGACGCCGCCGACGGTGATCGTCGAGGCGAAGACGGCGCGGGCGGAGGGGAAGCCCTCCATGTCGGCGATGGTCTTGGTGGAGACGGTGCCGCCGATCAGCTTGGTGAAGCCGAGGTTCATGCCGGTCAGCATCAGGAAGGTGCCGAGCGTGATGATGAAGCTGGGCAGCCTGGTGCGGGTCAGCATGAAGCCGTTGAAGGCGCCGATGGCGAGGGTGACCAGCAGGGAGACGCCGACGCCGACCCAGACGTCGGCGGTCATCTGGTAGCTGAACATCGAGGAGATCAGCGCCGAGGAGGTGACCATCACGCCCGCGGACAGGTCGAACTCCCCGCCGATCATCAGCAGCGCCACGGGGACGGCCATGATGCCGATGGTCGAGGAGGCGTACAGGACCGTGCTGATGCTGGAGGCGCGCAGGAAGCTGTCGGCGGCCACGGCGAAGAAGACGAAGACGGCGACGGCGCCGACGACCGAGCCCAGTTCGGGGCGGCCGAGGAGCTTGCGCAGCGGGGAGGTGCGCAGCACCCTTTCGTCGGCGGTGGAGGCGTCGGTGGCGCTCATCGGGTGCCCCGCTCGGTGTAGTCCGCCAGTTCGCCGGCGTCGTCCTTGGTGATGATCTGCGGCCCGGTGAGCACCGGCCGGCCGCCGCCGAGGACATCGGCGTTGTACCTGTTCAGCCAGAGCAGGTCGACCGCCTCGTAGCCCTGGAGGTACGGCTGCTGGTCGACGGCGAACCCGAGGGTGCCGTCGGTCAGGCCGGCGGCCACCTTGGCGTTGAGGTCGAAGGTGTCGATCTCGGCCTTGCTGCCCGCGCCCTGCTTGGCCTTGACGGCGGTGTCCGCGTACGGCGCGCCGAGCGTGACCACCGCGTCCACCGACTTGTCGGTCTGGAGCTTGGCCTCGATGGCGGACTGCACGTCCGGCATGCTGGTGCCGTTCACGTAGAGCCGCTGGACCTTGCCGTCGAAGGTCTTCTCCACGCCGTCGCAGCGCTGCTCGTGGCCGACGTTGCCCTGTTCGTGCAGGACGCAGAGGGCCTTGTGGCGGCCCCGCTCGTTCAGTTCCTCGCCGACGGCCTCACCGGCGATGGTCTCGTCCTGGCCGATGTGGGTGAGCGCGCCGAACTCCTTGGACTCGGCCGAGCCGGAGTTCACGGTGATCACCGGGATGCCCGCCTTGACCGCGCGGGCGACGGCGGCCTTCATCGCGTCGGGCTTGGCCAGCGTGACGATGATCCCGTCGACCTTCTTGTCCACGGCCGCGTCGACGAGCTGCGCCTGCTGCTGGGCCTCGTCGTCGTGGGAGTACAGGAAGTTGATGTTGTCCTTGACGGCGGCCTGCTCGGCACCGCTCTGGACGATGTCCCAGAAGGTGTCGCCGTCACCCGAATGGGTGATCATCGCGAAGGTCCAGCGGGGCGTGTCCACCGCCGCCCTGCCCTGGGCCGCCGCGGCCTTGCGGGCGTCCTCGGCGCGCTTGCCGCCGGTGCTGCTGCATCCGGCGAGGGAGAGTGACAATGCCCCTGCCAGCGCGATGCCTGTCCAGGTCCGAAACCGTGCCACGAGGCGGTGCCCTTCTTGCTGTGTTCTGTGCTGGTTCTGTCCTGCGTCGGAGCCGGTGGCGTCACCGACTCAAACGCCCCATTGTCGGGCACGCGCGCCGGGCGCGCCGCGCGGGGGGCCGATGCCGGGCGTCATGTCCGGACATTACGACGTGGCGAGGCGCGATCTCAGGACCGTACGAGGAGCTGGAACTCGAACGAGTAGCGGGACGGCCGGTAGGTGTGGGTGCCGAACTCCACCGCGCGCCCGGTGTCGTCGTACGTGGTGCGCTCCATGGTGAGCAGCGGGGCGCCGGTCTCCTCGCCGAGCCGCTCGGCCTCGGCGGCGGTGGCGGCGCGGGCGCCGATGGCCTGGCGGGCGCTGTGCAGGGTGATGCCCGCGCCCCGCATCAGGCGGTACAGGCCGGTGGTCTCCAGGGGGCCGGTGTCCAGGTCGAGCAGGCCGGGCGGCAGGTAGTTGCACAGGCAGGCCATCGGCTCGCCGTGGGTCAGCCGCAGCCGTTCGATGTGGTGGACGTCACTGCCCTCGGGGACGGAGAGCGCGGCGGCGATCCCGGCGGTCGCCGGGACGACGGTGTTGACCAGGACCTTCGTGGCCGGGTGCTGCCCCGCGGCCGCCAGGTCGTCGTAGAGGCTGCTCAGCTCCAGGGGGCGCTTGACCTGGCTGTGCACGACCTGGGTGCCGACGCCGCGGCGGCGGACCAGCAGGCCCTTGTCGACCAGCGACTGGATGGCCTGGCGGACCGTGGGCCGGGACAGGCCGAGCCGGCCGGCCAGCTCGATCTCGTTGCCCAGCAGGCTGCCGGGGGTGAGGGCGCCGTGCTCGATGGCCGCCTCCAACTGCTGGGACAGTTGGAAGTACAGCGGCACCGGGCTGCTCCGGTCCACGCTGAGGTCGAGCGTCACGGTCGGGTCGGCTTCTGGTTTCGGCACGGGGCGAGCGTAGCTCCGTGCGCTGTTGACGGGAAGTCGTGTAGTCCGGTTGTCAGGACATACGGATTGACAGCGGGGTGCGGGGCGCTCACTTTGATTCCATGCGCATCGGAGTCATCGGTACGGGCCGGATCGGCACCGTCCACGCCCACACGCTCAGCCGCCACCGCGACGTCGGCTCCCTGATCCTCACGGACGCGGACGGGGCGCGGGCGCAGGAGCTGGCCCAGCGGCTCGGGGAGACGGCGGCGCCGGGCGTGGACGAGATCTTCCGGTGGGGGGTGGACGCCGTGGTGATCACGACGGCGACGCCGGCCCATGCCGAGCTGATCGGGCGGGCGGCGCGGTCGGGGCTGCCGGTGTTCTGCGAGAAGCCGATAGCGCTGGACCTGCCCGGCACGCTCCAGGCGATCGCCGAGGTGGAGTCCGCCGGGACGGTTCTGCAGATGGGGTTCCAGCGGCGCTTCGACCCGGGCTACGCGGGGGCCCGGGAGGCGGTGCGGTCCGGGCGGCTGGGGAGGCTGCACACCGTGCGGGCGGTGACCGGCGACCGGGAGCCGCCACCGGCCGCGTATCTGCCGCTGTCCGGGGGCCTGTACCGGGACACGCTGATCCACGACTTCGACCTGCTGCGCTGGGTGACCGGGCGGGAGGCCGCCGAGGTGTACGCCGCCGGGTCCGACGCCGGTCCGCCGCGGTTCCGCGCGGCGGGCGACGTCGACACGGGGGCGGCGCTGCTCACCCTGGACGACGGCACGCTGGCGACACTGACCGCGACCCGGCTGAACGGCGCGGGGTACGACGTCCGGATGGAGCTGGCCGGGGAACGGGACCAGATCGTCGTCGGCCTGGGCGACCGGACGCCGATCGCGTCCACCGAGCCGACCGGGCCGCCGGCCGCGGACAGCCCCTGGACCGGTTTCGTGGAACGCTTCGGGCCCGCCTACGAGGCGGAACTCTGCGCCTTCGTCGAGGTGGTGCGCGGTGAGCGCTCCAACCCGTGCGACGGCCGCGAGGCGCTCCAGGCCCTGCGGATCGCCGAAGCCTGCGAGGTCTCCCGGCGCGAACACCGGCCGGTGAGGCTGGCGGAGGTGCCGGGGGCGGTGGAGTTCTCGGCGGGGTGAGGGGTGGGGCCCGGCGCGCCGGGGGCGGGCGGAGGCCGGTGCCGGGCGGGCCGGAAGCGGAACCTCGGGGCCGGGGCGGGGCGCCCCCGGTCACCAGCGGATCGGCAGGCTGCGTACGCCCCGTACGAGGCGGCCCGGGAGCCAGTCGCCGGGCGGGCCGTCGAGAGCGAGGGCGGGGGCGCGCTCCAGCAGGGAGGCCAGGGCGGTGCGGGCCTCCAGGCGGGCCAGGGGGGCGCCCAGGCAGTAGTGGATACCGTGGCCGAAGGCGAGGTGGCCCCGGGTCTCGCGGCGGATGTCGAAGCGGTGCGGGTCGGGATGGCGGGCGGGGTCGCGGTCGGCGGCGGTGAGGCAGACCATCACCGTGTCGCCCTTCCCGACGGGGACGCCGTCGATCTCCAGGGGCTCGACGGCGTACCGGAACGTCGCGTTGCCCACCGGGCCCTCCCAGCGCAGCGCCTCCTCCACCGCCCCGTCGATCAGGCTCATGTCGGCGCGCAGGGCGTCGAGTTGGCCGGGGTGGGTGAGCAGGGCGAGGACGGCGTTGGTGAGCAGGTTGACCGTGGTCTCGTGGCCCGCGACGAGCAACAGGTAGGCCATGCCCCGCAGTTCCTCGGCGGAGAGCCGGTCGCCGTCCTCGGAGGTGGTGCGGATCAGGTCGCTCAGCAGATCGTCGGCGGGGCCGGCGCACCGCTTGTCCTCGATCAGGTCGGTGAGGTAGGCGGCGAGCCGGACGATGGCGTCGTGCTCGCTCTCGGCGTCGGACGGGGCGACCACCTCGGTGGACATCTCGCGGAACGCGGCGCGGTCCAGCTCGGGCACGCCCAGCAGTTCGCAGATCACGGTGATCGGCAGCGGATAGGCGAAGGACGCCACCAGATCGGCCCGGCCCAGCGGGAGCATCGCGTCGAGCAGTCCGTCGGTGATCCGGCCGATCCGGGGCCGCAGCGCCTCCACCCGGCGCGCGGTGAAGGCACGCGTGACCAGCGAGCGCAGCCGGGTGTGCTGCGGCGGGTCGGTGGTCAGCAGGTACTTCCCTATCAGCTCGTCGTCGAGGAAGGTCAGGCCGATCCCGGCGGGGTCCTTGGACAGGCGTGGGTCGGCGAGCGCCGCGCGGGCCGCCTCGTACCCCACCACGAGCCAGGTCTGGTGCCCGGGTTCCGATCCGAGCGGGCGCACCCGGTGCACCGGTCCGCGCTCCCGCAGTCGCGCGTAGACCGGGTGCGGGTCCCGGCTGAACCCCTCGCCCAGCTCCACCAGGTCGATCACGTCCGTCATGGTCCTCCCCCGTCGCGGCGAACGCCCCACACCCGTCACAACGGCCGGCCCCGCCGATCAGTGCCCGTCCTCACGGAGTTCGTCCAGGAGTCCGGCCTCGTGGGCCAGCAGGGCGATCTGCACCCGGTTGTCGAGGCCGAGGGCGGCCAGCACGCGGGAGACGTGGGCCTTGACGGTGGCGACGCTCAGGTACAGCTCCGCGGCGATCTCGGCGTTGGCCAGTCCCCGGCCGACCGCGACGGCCACCTCGCGTTCGCGTTCGCCGAGCCCGGCCATGCGGGCACGCGCGCCTGCCCGCCGGGCGTCGGCGGCGGACCCGGCCACGTGCTCCATCAGCCGGCGGGTCACGGCCGGCGACAGCACGGGGTCACCGGCCGCGACCCGGCGCACGGCGTCGACGATCTCCGCGGGCGGGGTGTCCTTCAGCAGGAACCCGGCGGCGCCCGCGCGCAGCGCCCGCAGGACCTGCTCGTCGGCGTGGAAGGTGGTCAGCACCACCACCTGCGGGGCGTCCGGGCGGCCGCGCAGGTGCTCGGTGGCCGTCAGCCCGTCCACCCCGGGCATCCGGATGTCCATCAGGACGACGTCCGGGCGGGTGCGGTCGACGAGCGCGGCGACCTCGCCGCCGTCGGCGGCCTCGCCGACGATCTCGATGTCGGCGGCGCCGCCCAGCATGAGCGACAGCCCGGCCCGCACCAGCGGGTCGTCGTCGACGAGGAGCACTCTGATCGCGGTCATGGGCTCACGTAATCATGCTCGGTACTACGGGCGGGAGTCGGCGGGCGGTCACCGGTTCAGCCCCACGGCAGCCAGGCCCGTACCTCGAAGCCGCCGTCCGCCGTGGGGCCGTGGGCCAGGGTGCCGCCCGCCAGGCCGGCGCGTTCGGCGAGGCCGATCAGACCCTGCCCGGAGCCGGGGACGGGCGGTGCCTCGCGGTCCGGCGGGGCGTTGCGCACGGTCACCGTGAGGCCGTCGCCGGGGGCGCCGGTGACGGACACGCGGACCTCCGCGCCGGGGGCGTGCTTGCGGGCGTTGGTCAGCGTCTCCTGGGCGATCCGGTAGGCGGTGCGCCCGGCGGAGGCGGGGACGGCGGCCGGGTCGGCGACCCGGCCGGCGAGGGTGACCCTCATGCCGGCCCGGCGGGACTCGGCGACCAGGGCGTCGAGTGCCGCGAGCGTCGGCTGCGGGCGGCCGGCGTCTTCGGAGTCGGCCGCGCGGAGCACGCCGATGATCTCCCTGAGGTCCTGGAGGGCCTCGTGGGCACTCTCCCTGATGACGCCGGCCGCCCGTGCCACCTCCGCGCGGGGCGCGTCCGGCCGGAATTCCAGGGCGCCCGCGTGCACGCTGAGCAGCGACAGCCGGTGCGCGAGGACATCGTGCATCTCACGGGCGATGGCCTCGCGGGCCAGCCGCTGCGCCTGCTCGGCGCGCAGCCTGGCCTCGGTCTCCGCGCGCCGGGCCCGGTCGCGGAGGCTGACCAGCAGTTGCCGTTTGGACCGGGCGAGCATGCCCCAGCTCGCCACCGCCCCGATGAGCAGCATGCCGAAGACGACGACGCCGGGGTACGGCAGGTCCGGGTCGGGGCGCAGCCAGAAGTACAGGGGCTGGAGCGCGATGGTGATGCCGCCCGCCCAGGCCACGTACCGGAAGGGCCGGTGGACGGCGAGGGTGAACAGGGAGACCAGCGCGGCGCCGCCGGCCGTGGCGGAGAGGAAAGACACGGGGACCATCGCCACGGCCAGTTCCACGGGCCGGCGGCGGCGCAGCCAGACCGCGGCGACGGCGGCGGCGCCGATCCACTGGTCGGCGGACGCCATGGCGTCCGACAGGCCCGGTTCGCTCTCCAGGCCCTCCGCGGCGAGCAGGCCGAGGGCGACCGCGCACAGGAAGCAGGCGAAGTCGACCAGCCAGTCCCGCGCGGTCCGCCGGGGCCGTCCGCGGGGGCGGGCCGGGTCCGGGTCGAGTTCCTCGGCGAGCGCGGACGGGAGCAGCCAGCGGCGCACCCGGAACGCCCCGGGCGCCGTAGTCGGAACGCTGTCGGTGGTCACGGTCGGCCAATCTACGCAGCGCCGGACCGTCCCCGCCCCGGTGCCGGTCACGCCGTCTACCTGAGTCGCGGCACCGCCGACTTTCGGCGCACCGGCCGGGCGGGGACGGGGACTTCGGTCGGTCCGGTCCGGCCGCATGGCCGATGCGGGCGCGCGGGCCGGGGGGTGAGGGTCGGTGCCATGAAGAAGGTGCTGGAGTTCCTGGGGTTCGTCGCCGTCGTGCAGGGCGCGGCCGGTCTGCTGAGCGAATTCACCGGCCGGCGCCTGGGGTTCGTGCACGGGCTCGCCCTCCTCGACGGCCGGGAGGGGTACGCGAGCGTCGCCCTGGTCGTCCTGGGGCTCGCCCTGTTCGTCGCCGCCGAGCGCCGCACGTCCGGCTGAGCGGGAGGCGACGGGCCGGTGGCGGCCGGTCGGCCGGGGAGCGACACGCCGGGCGCGCGGGTGAAAGTCGTGTGGTTGTCATTGACATGCCACCGTCTACGCGCGTCATCATGTGGAGTATGAGATTCCCCCCACGCGTCACCCGTCTCGGCGCCGCCGTCGCCGTCCTGGGCGCCGTACTGGCCGGCGGCACCGTCACGGCGAGCGCCGGCGAGGCGTCCGCCGCGGCCGTCGGGAGCGTCTGCTACGGCGACCTCCCGTCCCAGGCCCACGACACCCTGGACCTCATCGAACGGGGCGGGCCCTTCCCGTACGCCCAGGACGGCTCCGTCTTCCGGAACCGCGAGGGCGTCCTGCCCGGCCGGGCCACCGGCTACTACCACGAGTACACCGTGATCACGCCCGGCTCACCGACCCGCGGCGCCCGCCGCATCGTCACCGGCGAGGAGTACCGGGAGGACTACTACACCGCGGACCACTACGCGTCGTTCGACCTGGTCGACCGCACCTGCTGAGCCGACGCCCCGTCAGACCCCTCGCCCCGCGGACCCCCCACACCACCGGCCGCGGGGCGAGGCTCCGGGGCCGGGACGGGCCCCGGCACCGCCCGTGCGGGTGGCGACGGAGTGCCGCTCAGCCCGTGCGGGTGGAGAACAGGCCGCCGGTGGGGCCCTGCTTGTCGCCGCCCTGGGCCTTCTTGAGGGCGTTGGCGAGGCTCTCGATGGTCAGGGACTGAAGGATGACCCGGCCGCTGCCCTCCAGGGTGGCCAGGGACAGGCCCTCGCCGCCGAAGACGGCGTTCATCAGGCCCTGGCGGTCGAGGCCGCCGACACGCTGGACGCCGTAGCGGATGCCCTCCTCGAAGGCGACGACGCAGCCGGTGTCGACCTCGATGCGGCCGCCGAAGTCGGCGGGGTCCAGGTCGATGAAGTTGCCGGCGCCCGCGATGACGACCGTGCCGTGCCCGGTGAACTTCTCCAGCACGAAGCCCTCGCCGCCGCTCATGCCGGTGCGGCCGCCCTGGAAGGCGATGCCGAAGTCGACGGTGGACTCGGCGGCCACGAAGGCGTCCTTCTCCGCGAACCACGCACGTGTGCCGTCCAGCTCCAGGGCGCGCATCTCGCCGGGCAGCACGCCCGCGAAGCCGACGGTGCCCTCGCCGCCCTGGGAGGTGAAGTACTGGAACGCCGGCGATTCGCCGGCCAGGGCGCGCTGGCCGACCTGCATGGCGGTGCCCATGGCCTGCCGCAACAAGTGAACGAGCCGGACGGAAGAAAAGATTCCGGTTGTGCCGGTGACAGTGGCGGTGACGGTGATGTCGGGTGCGCCGGTCCGCGCGGACCGGCGCACCCGGTGGCGTCAGCCGCCCAGTTCCTGGTGGCGGGCGGACAGGTGGGCCGTGCCGTCCTCGGTCAGGGAGCCGAACAGACGCAGCCGGGAGATGCCGCCGTCGGGGTAGATGTCCACGCGTGCGTGCGTGCCGACGGCCTGTTCCGGCAGGACGAAGCGGTGGTTGGTGTCGGGCTGGAGACGGGTGCGGGGCAGCACCTCGCGCCAGTCGCCGTCCTCGCCGTCCTTGACGGAGACCGAGGCCCAGCCGGCCGAGTTGCCCTTGAGGTAGGCGGTGTCGATCTCGATCGCCCGGATCGCGGAGCGGTCGGCCAGGCGGTAGCGAATCCAGTCGTTGCCCTGGTCGCGGCGGCGCCGGGTCTCCCAGCCGTCGTCCATCTTGCGGGAGCGGCCCGGCTGGATGGTGTTGGTGGCGGGCGAGTAGAAGAGGTCGGAGGCGTCCTCGACCTGGCCGCCGTTCTCCAGCGCGACCACGTCGAAGGTGCCGAGCGCGGCGAGCCACTCGGGGTCCGGGACGACCTCGCCGTGGACGCGCAGGCGGGCGATGCCCCCGTCGGGGTGCTGGTTGACGCGGAGGTGGGTGAAGCGCTGCTCGGCGTCGACCGCGAAGCCGTTGGCCGCGTGGCCGCCGACGGCGGTACGGGGGACCAGCGTCGTCCACTTGACGTCCTCGGCGAGGAGTTCCTCGGGCGACGGGGAGCCCGGCACCGAGGCGGCCTCGACCGACACCGCCTGCGGGTAGTTGCCGCGGAAGTGGGCGGTGTCCACGACGATGCCGCGGATCACGCCGGGCGCGCCCAGACGGACCAGCGCCCAGTCGTGGTCGTCCTCGGTGGGCCACGGGTGGCCGGCCGAGACACCGCGGCGGCGGCGGGTCTCCCAGCCGTCCATGATCTTGCCCTTGTGCCCGAAGTGCTCGGGGTCGAACTCGGCGCGCTCGGGGATCAGCAGGTTCTCGCGCTGGGCGAAGAACTCGTCGTTGGCGGCGACGACACCGGCGCCGAGCCGCCGGTCGGCGAGGTTGGCGAGGTGGGTGAAGGGGAGATCGGCGGAGCGGTAGTCCGCGTACGGGTCGCCTCCCGAGTAGGGGTTCGCGTCGCCGGTGAAGGTCGGGATCGCCGTCACGATGATCAGTTCTGCCTTTCGGTCGTCGGGCGGTGTCGGTGTGGTCGGTGGGCCGGGCGGAGCGGCCTGTTCGCGTGGCTGTGCCGTCGCCGGGCGGGGTTCCGGCCGGTCCGGGTCTTCGAGGGCGCCGCTCCGTTCCGGCCGGTCCGGGCCTTCGAGGGTGCCGCTCCGGCGGACTGAGCCTCCGCCGGAGCGGCGCCCTCGGCCCGGTCGGGGCGTCCGGCTGGGGAGCCGGCCCCTGGGCTCGGCGGTCAGGACGTCCGGACCGGAACCCGGCCTCCCGTCGCCCCGTTCAGGGCGTCCGGACGAGGAGCTGTCCCTTCGGCTCGGTGAACTCGCCGTCCGCCACGATGCGCTGTCCGCGCAGCCAGGTGGACTTCACGACGCCGGTGAGGGTCCGGCCGGCGTACGCGGTGACGCGGTTGCGGTGGTGGAGGGCGGCCGGGTCCACGGTGAACGTCTCGTCGGGAGCGAGGACGGCGAAGTCGGCGTCCCGGCCCGCCACGATGGCGCCCTTCTGCCCGAGCCCGGCCAGGGCGGCGGTCCGGGCGGACATCCACTGGACGACGTCCTCCAGCGAGTGCCCGCGCGCTCGGGCGGCCGTCCAGACGGCGGAGAGGCTGAGCTGGAGGCCGGAGATGCCGCCCCAGGCGGTGGCGAAGTCGTCGGTCTTGAGGTCGGCGGTGGACGGCGAGTGGTCGGTGACCACGCAGTCGATCGTGCCGTCGGCCAGCGCCTGCCAGAGCAGGTCCTGGTTGGCGGCCTCGCGGATGGGCGGGCAGCACTTGAACTCGCTGGCGCCGTCCGGGACTTCCTCGGCCGTAAGGGTCAGATAGTGGGGGCAGGTCTCCACGGTGAGCCGGACGCCCTCCGCGCGGGCCTCGGCGATCAGCGGCAGGGCGTCGCTGGAGGAGAGGTGGAGCACGTGCACCCGCGCGTTGAAGCGCTTGGCCTGCGCTATCAGGCCGGCGATGGCCGTGTCCTCGGCGTCGCGCGGGCGGCTGGCCAGGAAGTCGCGGTAGGCGGGGCCGCCGTGCTGCGGGGCGGCGGCCAGGTGGTGGGGGTCCTCGGCGTGCACGATGAGCAGGCCGTCGAAGGAGGCGATCTCGGCGAGGGACCGGGCGAGCTGGTCCTGGTCGAGATGCGGGAACTCCTCCACGCCGGACGGCGACAGGAACGCCTTGAAACCGAACACGCCGGCCTCGTGCAGCGGGCGCAGGTCACCCACGTTGTCGGGCAGCGCGCCGCCCCAGAAGCCGACGTCGATGTGCGCCTTGTCGGCGGCCACCTTCCGCTTCACCCGCAGGTGGTCGACGGTGGTGGTCGGCGGGATGGAGTTGAGCGGCATGTCCACGAGGGTGGTGATGCCGCCGGCCGCGGCGGCGCGGGTGGCCGTCCAGAAGCCCTCCCACTCGGCCCGCCCGGGGTCGTTGACGTGCACGTGGGTGTCGACCAGGCCGGGCAGCACGACGTGGTCGCCGACGTCCTCCAGGCGGGCGCCCGGCGGGACGGGGGCGTCGTACGGCAGCACGGCCGTGATGGTCCCCCCGGTCACCGCGATCGACGCGGCGCGCGTCCCCTCGGGAGTGATGACGCGCGTCGAGCGCAGCACCAGTTCAGCTTCGGACACCCGAACCCCTCTCTCTTCTGCCGCTTCCGTCCTGCCGGTTCACCTCAGGGAAACGGGGTTTACCGCCACGTAACGGACTTCAACGTTCTGTTGAAGGAGTGTTCCCCCGCCGCTTCCGTGCCGTCAAGGGGCACACTGCCCGGGGACGGGCAGGACGGACCCTCTGGACGTTTCCACAAAGCGGAATTAGAATTCCAGCAAGCAGAACGTAGCTACGCACAACCGGGGAGTCAACCGGCCGCCGGGTAGGCTTCTGCCCTCCGTCCGCCCCGAAAGGAACGCGCCGTGCCGACGTCCAGCGCCAGCACCACCGACACCGCCAGGAACTCCGCCGGCGGGGGCGTCCAGTCCCTGGAGCGCGCCTTCGACCTGCTCGAACGGATGGCGGACGCGGGCGGCGAGGTCGGCCTGAGCGAGCTGTCCGCGAGCAGCGGCCTGCCGCTGCCCACCATCCACCGCCTGATGCGCACCCTGGTGGCCTGCGGATACGTCCGTCAGCAGCCCAACCGCCGGTACGCGCTCGGCCCGCGCCTGATCCGCCTCGGCGAGTCCGCGTCCCGGCTGCTGGGCACCTGGGCGCGTCCGCACCTGGCCCGCCTGGTCGAGGAGACCGGCGAGACGGCCAACATGGCGCTGCTGGACGGCGACGAGATCGTGTACGTGGCGCAGGTGCCGTCCAAGCACTCGATGCGGATGTTCACCGAGGTCGGCCGGCGGGTGCTGCCGCACTCCACCGGCGTGGGCAAGGCGCTGCTGGCCGGGTTCCCGCCGGAGGAGGTGCGGGCGCTGCTGGCCCGCACCGGGATGCCCGCCGCCACCGACAAGACGATCACCACGCCGGACGGCTTCCTCGCCGCGCTGGAGGAGGTGCGGGACAAGGGGTACGCCATCGACGACAACGAGCAGGAGATCGGCGTGCGGTGCCTCGCCGTCCCCGTGCCCGAGTCCCCCACCGCCGCCGCCATCTCGATCTCCGGTCCGGCCGGGCGGGTCACCGAGGCCGCCACCGACCGGATCGTGCCGGTGCTCCAGCAGGTCGCGGCGGAGCTGTCGAAGGCCCTGCTGGCCTCGGGCGGCAACCCGGCCGCCTGACCCCGCGCCCGCCGGCCCCGGCCGGCGACTCGGTCGCTTGCCCCTGCGCCCGCCTGACTCAGGGGCGGCGACCCGGCCGCCCGATCT
Source organism: Streptomyces sp. NPDC000134 (assembly GCF_042899225.1). Lineage (NCBI taxonomy): Bacteria > Bacillati > Actinomycetota > Actinomycetes > Kitasatosporales > Streptomycetaceae > Streptomyces > Streptomyces sp. NPDC000134. Next base: position 180,607 of record NZ_JBIAZN010000011.1, on the reverse strand, counting down.
CCGGCCCCCGCCGCTCCCCCGCCCACCCCCGCCCGCCCCCGGCTCAGGACCGCCGCGGCTCCCCGAACAGTTCCACGGCGTGGCGGACCTCCGTCAGCGCGTCCGACAGGGCGCTGACGGAACCGAGCGCGCCCGCGAGCAGCAGCAGGGAGCGGCGCAGCCGGGCACCGTCCGGGACCCCGTGGGCGATCACCTCGGCGAGGTCGGCGAGTTCGTCCTCGGCGATGACCCGGTCGGGGAACTCGGCCGGCAGCGCGGCGAGCCGCCGGCGCAGTGCCGACACGGCGGTCCGCAGTCCGGCCACCCGCACGTCCTCGTCGCCATCCGTCGCCCGTCCCTGCTGCCCCACGCTCCGCAACACAGCCCCTCCCCCTCGCACGCCGTCGTGCGCCCCTGCCCCGTGTCCGCGCTGGGCGCCCCCCTGATACCGGTCGGGCGCCCGGAACGCGGGCCAGTAAACGCCACCCGGGACCGGGCGCGCCACCGTCGGGGCCGAAATTCAGCCCCCCGAAACCCGGCGCTCGCCGGGGCGTCGGCAGCGCGGTCAGGTATGCAGGACACATGACGGTTGAGGACGATCAGGTCGCCGGGGTGCTGCTCGCGGCGGGCGGCGGACGACGGCTGGGCGGACGGCCCAAGGCACTGCTCACCCATCGCGGACGGCCCCTGGTGGAGCACGCGGTCGAAGTGCTGCGCGCGGGCGGGTGCGCCCGCGTGCACGTCGTACTGGGGGCGCGCGCACAGACGGTCCGGGAGCGGGCGGATCTCCAGGGGTGCGTCCTGGTGGACAACCCGGAGTGGGAGCGGGGCATGGGCACCTCCCTGCGCGCCGGACTGGACTCGTTGGCCGGAACAGGGGCGCGGGCGGCCCTGGTGGCGCTCGTGGATCAGCCCGGCATCGGGGCGGCGGCGGTGGCCCGGGTGCGCGGCGCGTTCCGGGACGAGGACTCCCTGGTGTCGGCCGGGTACGCGGGCGTGCGCGGCCATCCCGTGCTGCTCGGCGCCGCGCACTGGGCGGGCGTCGCCGAGAGTGCCGACGGGGACCGGGGGGCACGCGCGTATCTGAGGGAGCACGCGGCGGCGATCACCCTGATCGAGTGCGGGGACGTGGCCCGGCCGTACGACATCGACACCGAGGCCGACCTGGTCCACCTGGAGTGAGCGCCGTGGCACGGAGCGCCAGCTTGCCTCGACCCGGAGAATCTCGACATCAACAAACCATTGAAGTTCCACGATAAGGAAACTAGTATCCACTGACCAGAAGCATCCTTCCGCACAGAGGATGCGATCCGCCCCATTCGTGCCCGTTGGCACCCGGTGCCACCGCTGAAGGAAGTGACAGCTCATGTCCGCACCAGCGCCGTCCCCGCTGGCCATCGTCGACGCCGAGCCCCTGCCCCGGCAGGAAGAGGTCCTCACCGACGCGGCGCTCGCCTTCGTGGCCGAGCTGCACCGGCGGTTCACGCCGCGTCGTGACCAGCTCCTCGCCCGCCGTGCGGAGCGCCGCGCCGAGATCGCCCGCACCTCCACGCTCGACTTCCTCCCGGAGACCGCCGCGATCCGCGCGGACGACTCCTGGAAGGTGGCCCCGGCCCCGGCCGCGCTGAACGACCGCCGGGTGGAGATCACCGGTCCGACCGACCGGAAGATGACCATCAACGCGCTGAACTCCGGCGCCCGGGTCTGGCTCGCCGACTTCGAGGACGCCTCCGCGCCCACCTGGGAGAACGTCGTCCTCGGCCAGCTCAACCTGATCGACGCCTACACCCGGAACATCGACTTCACCGACCCGAGGTCCGGGAAGTCGTACGCCCTGAAGGCGGACGGGGAACTCGCCACCGTCGTCATGCGCCCGCGCGGCTGGCACCTGAACGAGCGCCACCTCCGGCTCGACGGTACCCCGGTCCCGGGCGCCCTGGTCGACTTCGGCCTCTACTTCTTCCACAACGCCCAGCGCCTGCTGGACCTGGGCAAGGGCCCGTACTTCTACCTCCCGAAAACGGAGTCGCACCTGGAGGCCCGCCTCTGGAACGACATCTTCGTCTTCGCGCAGGACTACGTCGGCATCCCCCAGGGCACCGTCCGCGCCACCGTCCTGATCGAGACGATCACGGCCGCGTACGAGATGGAGGAGATCCTCTACGAACTGCGCGACCACGCCTCGGGGCTGAACGCCGGCCGCTGGGACTACCTGTTCTCCATCGTCAAGAACTTCCGGGACGGCGGCGAGAAGTTCGTTCTGCCGGACCGCAACGCGGTGACGATGACCGCCCCGTTCATGCGCGCGTACACCGAACTCCTGGTGCGCACCTGCCACAAGCGCGGCGCACACGCGATCGGCGGCATGGCGGCGTTCATCCCCTCCCGCAAGGACCCCGAAGTCAACAAGGTGGCCTTCGAGAAGGTCCGCGCCGACAAGGACCGCGAGGCGAACGACGGCTTCGACGGCTCCTGGGTCGCCCACCCCGACCTGGTGCCGATCGCCATGGAGTCCTTCGACAAGGTCCTCGGCGACAGGCCGAACCAGAAGGACCGCCTGCGCGAGGACGTCCAGGTGGCGGCCGCCGACCTCATCGCCGTCGACTCGCTGGACGCCAAGCCCACCTACAACGGCCTGGTCAACGCCGTGCAGGTCGGCATCCGGTACATCGAGGCGTGGCTGCGCGGCCTCGGCGCGGTCGCCATCTTCAACCTGATGGAGGACGCGGCCACCGCCGAGATCTCCCGCTCCCAGATCTGGCAGTGGATCAACGCCGGGGTCGTCCTCGACAACGGCGAGCGGGTCACCGCCGAGCTGGCCCGCAAGGTCGCCGCCGAGGAACTGGCGAACGTCCGCGCGGAGATCGGCGACGAGGCGTTCGCGGCCGGCAACTGGCAGCAGGCCCACGACCTGCTGCTGACGGTCGCCCTCGACGAGGACTACGCCGACTTCCTGACCCTGCCGGCGTACGAGCGGCTGCGGGGCTGAGCCGTCAGCGGGACCGTTCCGAGTGGCCCAGGGTCTTTCCCGGGGCCACTCGGTCGCGTACGGCCCGCTTGACGGCGGTCGGCTCGGGAAAGCCCTGTTCGCGGCGGTCCCAGACGACCTCGCCGCCGGCCCGGACGACGAAGACGCCGCCGGTGCCCGGCTTGAGCGCCAGCTCGGTCAGCTCGGCCTCGAAGGTGGTGAGCAGCTCCTGCGCCAGCCAGGCCGCGCGGGGCAGCCAGCGGCACTGGGTGCAGTACTCGATCTCCACCCGCCGTACGTCCGTGGTGCTGTCCGTCGTGCTGTCCGTCATCCCAGATGCACCGACCAATCCTGTTCCGCCGCCGGCCGGCCGTGCAGGTCGGGGACCCGCTGCAGCCAGGCCGGCCGGCCCTTGCGGGTGCGGGCCGCCCGGCGGGCCTCCTCGGCGGCGAGTTCCTCCCGGCTGGGGAAGCCGGTGGGCAGCCACGCGGGGGACGCCGCCACACGCTCGTGAAGGTAGTCGACGTACGCCGTCCGCACGTCGTCGGGCCCGGCGAAGCCCTCCTCGCCGGTCAGCCAGGCGTCGGGGACGGCGGCCGTGACCTCGCGCAGCAGGTCCCGGGTGACCCGGGGGGCCAGTTCGGCGTCGGCGGCGCGCACGTCGGGCCCGTAGTGGCCGAGGGCGTGATGGCGGAAGTCGTACGCCTTGGCGGGGTCGGCGCCGTCCCAGCGGTGGTGGAAGACGAGGGCCGCGCCGTGGTCGATCAGCCACAGGCGGGGCGGCACGGTGCCCAGCGTCGGCCAGACCATCAGGTTGGAACTGTGCACCGTGCGGTCGACGTTGACGGTGAGAGCGTCGAGCCAGACGATCCGGCCGGCCTCCAGCGGGTCGACGGGGAAGTCCCGCGCGACCTCGGGGGTGAGGTCCACCGCGCCCGGCAGATGGTCCATGCCGAGGTTGACGCCGGCGCTGGCCCGATGCAGCTCGCGCACCTCCTGGTGCGGCTCGCTCTCGGCGATGGCCGGGTCGAAGCGGACCAGGACCAGTTCGGGGAAGCGCAGGCCCAGGGCGCGGGCCAGCTCGCCGACGATCACCTCGGCGACCAGCGCCTTGCGGCCCTGCGCGGAACCGGTGAACTTCACCACGTACGTCCCCAGGTCGTCGGCCTCGACGACGGCGGGGACGGAGCCGCCGGAGCGCAGGGGGGCGACGTAACGGGTCGCGGTGACGTGTCTCAGCATTTCCGCAGCCAATCTGCCCCCTCAGCCTTACTTTCCACGACCGCCTCCGAGACTGCTTCTGGAACGGGCCTCCCGGGATCAGCCGTGGGGAGAATCCGGGGAGTTCGGCTCGGCATGCTGCTCCCCGTCCTTCCCGGCAGTCCGTCGACGGCCGTGCGTCCCTTGCTCCCGGCCTCTGGCATGAAGTGTGCATAGTAACCGAGGGTGATCGCCGGTGAGGAGTGCCCCGGCCAGCGGGCCACGGTCACCACGGACTCCCCCGCCTCCAGCACGATCGAGGCGAAGGTGTGCCGCAGCACGTGGAAGCCGTCCTGCGGGGCAGCCTCCCACTGCCACTGCTTCGCTCCCTCGGCCCGGGGCTGGATGACACCGGCCTTGGCCAGCGCGGGCTTCCAGGTGTAGGTGTTCCGTGTGTTCACCGCGATGGCGTCGCCGTAGCGGGTGGTGAGCAGCAGGGAGTACTTCCTCCGTTGCGCGGCCTCCGGCTTCCCCCACGGCAACTCGACTCCCCCCGGCGGGAACGCCTCGATGTGGCGCTTGAGTTCTTCGGCCACCATGGGGGGCATGTCGAGGACCAGTGGTTCGCGCCGCCCGGACCGCTCGATGCCACCCCGCCGCATCCGTGCCTTGACGGACCAGAGGGGGGACCGTGCCCCGTCCCACCCGCCCCAACTTTCCTGCTGGCCCACGGCTCTACGGGCCATCCGTTCCTGGCTCGCCCCCGCCGTCACCCTCAACCGGTGGTGGCGAGCTTGGACGGACAAGGAACCACCCTCCGAGCTCCAGGCCCTGATCGACGCGGTCACCACCGGACACGGTCTTGATCTCTACTGCCGGATTTAACGAACTACCGGTAGTCGACGACGACCAGGCCGACTTCTCGCGTGCGTGCAGTGAGATCGAGCTGATTGCGGGGAAGGGGGAACCGCGATTCACATCATGCCGTCTCGGCCCCTGGCGGCGACCGCAGTACCCCTGCTCGCTCCCTCTATGAGCGAGCAGGCCCAGACATTATTCTTCGGTCACCCTTCTCCTGCTGCTAGGTAAACTGCACTGTGAATCGCTCGTCCCATCCCGCTTCAGCGTCCTGCGCCTCTACTCGCAGCAGTAGATCGCGAATCGAGTGGAATTCTTCATCCCCCATGGCGGCTTTGCTGATGCTGGAATTGATCCAAACTACATCGATTGGGCGCTCTACGTCCGTGGAGAGGATGTCCCAAAGGGCTGCCAGGTTAGGGCGATAATACGACCCCAAGCCCAATGCGTCTGCCATAATTGCATGGAATTCGCTGGCCGTACGAACACGCTTTCCGTCGATTTTAATATGCATCGCGCTCACTTCCAGTTCGGTAGTTGGTAGAACGATTCGTAGTGGTCACTGGTCACATACGCAAGCCCGTCGTTTGAGTACAGAAGGCGCGTTCCAGGTTGCTTGGAACGGGTCTTGCTGGAGTCGATGCCGATGTCGGCTTCGTACCAGCCGCGACCGTCGGCGGCGGGGAGTTTGACGCGGCCCGTATTCTCATACACGTCACCTCCGAGCTGAGCGCCCGGGACCCTGTATCCAAGCGCCTTTCCTGGCTTCCAGCCTCTTGCCATGGCCTCGGCCTTGGTCATGTAATTCTCAGGAAGATTCCCAGTGGTTCTGAGGCTTGTAACAGTGCCGTTAGCGAGCTCGGCTGTGGCCAAATTTCTCTTCAGGGCGGCAGCTCCCGCAGCAGACAGCGCTCCGCCACCTGCGATGACTGCGCTTCCGCCGGATGCCCCACCGGTTGCTATCTCGGCGAGCTCCGCGGCGCATACCGGGGCGGCGGCCAGGCATCCCTCCCCCACGGCAATGGCGACCGGGGCAACGACTACGGCTGCTGCCACGGCCGTGATGGCGCCCAACACCACTTTCTGCCAGGTTGCGAGCTTCGGCTTGTCTGGCAGGTCATGGGCACTCGGGTCGTAGTAGGGATTCGTGCCCATGGCATAGCAGGACCGGCATTGGGAGCCGTCTCGTCGCTTGGGCTCCGGGTCAGGACCCTTTTTGAACACGACCTTCGCCGTGACGTGTCCGCCCTCGGTATGGACGGTGGTGATCATGGTGCCGCTGCCGACACCGCCACCATTCTTTTGATACTGAAACGCTTGCGTGGATTTGCTGTCGGCCTCGTAAATCCAAGTTCCGTTGGCTCCCGGCCTCATGTGATCGCGATAGGTGCCGCCCTTGCCGTCGCTACAGCCGTGCTCGCACAGGGTGACGGGACGGAGGCCGGTGGGGTCGGACTTGGTGACGGGGGTGTTGTTGGCGTAGGCGTAGCCGTTGAGGGATTCGTGGTCGTCGGGGGCGAGGACGGGGTCTACGGAGAGGAAGCGTCCGGTGGCCGGGTCGTATTCGCGTGCGCCAACGTGGGTGAGGCCGGTGTTCTCGTCGGTGGGTTTGCCGAGGAAGCCCTTGTCGTCAGGCCAGACCGATGGCGTTTTGCCGCGGGTTTCGCCGAACGGCTTGGTGTAGCGGCGGGTGACCGCCTGGGTGGTGGCGTCGACCGTCATGGTCGCGGTTCCGTGGTGGTCGTCGACCATCCAGGACAGGCCGGACTCGGTGCGGACGGCGGTGGCGTCGCCGGAGGGGTAGTAGCGCTGTGCGGTGAACTTTTTGGTGGCCGTGTCGTAGTGGAGCTCTTGGCCGGCCAGGTAGAGGACGGTCTTGGCGGGGCCGCGTCGGATCAGCAACTCGCCGTTGGCGTCGTAGAGGTAGTCGGTGGTGTTCGCGCCTTCGGTGAGGCGGGTGAGTTCTCCTTCGATGTCCCAGACGAGGGTCTGTGCGGTGCCGGCAGGGCTGTAGCGCTTGGTGGTGTTGCCTTGCTCGTCGTACGTGTACGCCTTGGCAGTACCGCCGTTGACGCTGACGGACGTCAGCGTGTGCGGCTGGCCGGTGCCGGCGGTGTTGACGGCGGGATAGCCGTAAGAGGTCTTGGTGTCACCAGTGGTCTTGTGTTCGGTCTGGGTGTCACGCAGGCCGCCAGGCTTGTAGGTCCAGGTGGTCCAGTAGGGGGCCGGTCCGCCCAGTGCGCCTGACGAGCGGGTGGTGGTGCAGTCGTTGGAGGAGGGTGTCCAGGCTTCGGTCAGACGGCGGTAGCCGTCGTAGGCGAAGCACTGGGTGTCCTTGCCGCCCGCGTTGTCGGTGATCGACTTGACGTTGCCGGTGGCGTCGTAGACGTAGTCGATGTCGCTGGTGTATCCGGCGTTGGTCTGGTCGACCGTGTGAGTGTTGGTCAGTCGGCGGGTGCCGTCCTCATACCGGTTGAGGATCTGGAGTTGCTTGGCGGCGTCGCCGGACCCCGAGAATCCTTGGGACCTAAACCGCTAAACCTACTGTCCAGCGCCGCGAGGCACTCACGAGAGGCGGTTGCCGACAAGGAGGCGCTCTGCGCGATTGATTGACAGTCGAACAGCCTGATCCGGAAATCGGCGATCGGTACTATACCGGTTCAATAACAGGGGTCGGGAAACCCGTGGAATCCGTTCCGCTGCGGTTAACGTACGGCCGTGGATCTACTTCAACCGATCATCAAGCCGTACGCATGGGGTTCACGTGACGCACTGGCCCGGCTGCAAGGGAGGAACACCCCATCGGCCGGGCCGGAAGCGGAGCTGTGGATGGGCGCGCACCCGTCCGGCGCCGCGGGGACGGCCCGCGGCGGACAGGCCATGACACTCCTGGACGTCGTGGCCGAAGACCCGCACAGGGAACTGGGAGCCGCGTGCGTCCGGCAGTTCGGGGGCAGGCTGCCGTTCCTGCTCAAGGTGCTGGCCGCCGAGCAGCCCCTGTCCATACAGGTCCACCCGGACCGGGAACAGGCCCGCTCCGCGTTCACCGCCCAGCAGGCCGAGGGAGGAGGCGGGCCCTACGCGGACGACTGGCCCAAGCCCGAACTGCTCTACACACTGAGCCGCTTCGAGGTTCTGGCCGGTTTCCGTGACCGCGAGGAGGCCGCGCACCTCCTGGAGAACCTGGAGGTCGACGGCCTGCGTCCGGTGATCGGACTGCTGCGTGCGGGTACCGACGGGCAGGCCCTTTCCGAGGCACTGCGCGCTGTCCTGGAAAGGACGCCGGACGAGCGCGCCCCGCTGGTGTCGGCCGTCGTGGCCGCGTGCCGGCGCCTGGCGGGGACGACGGGCTCGGGCTCCCACGCGGCCGCGTACGCGGCGGTGGAGCGCATGTCGCGACATCACCCCGAGGATCTCGGTCTCGTGGCTTCCCTGCTGCTGAACCACCGCGTTCTGGAACCCGGCACGGCCCTGTTCATGCCGGCCGGCGCACTGCACGCCTATCTGCACGGTGTCGGCCTGGAACTGCTCGCCAACTCGGACAACGTGCTGCGCGCGGGGCTGACGGCCAAGGAGGTGAACGTGGCCGAACTGCTGCGGACCACCGACCCGACGGTGCGCGTGCCCGTGGTCACACCCACAGAGGTCGCGGGGCCGGGACCCACGTGGCTGTACGACTGCCCGGCGAGGGAGTTCGCCCTCTACCGAACCGAACTCGACGGCTCCGGTGGGCCTCTCGTCCCCACGGCCGGCCCTCGCATCGCCTTCTGCGCGCAGGGATCGGCCCGGCTGTCCACGGGGGACGCCGAGCAACTGCGGCTCGGAGCCGGCGATTCCTGCTTCCTCCCCGCCTCGGACGAGGACGTCCTGGTGGAAGGCAGGGGCACCCTGTTCGTGGCCGCCGTCGGCCTGAGCCCGGACGAGCCCGCCTCGCTCGTGCGGGGCTCTCTTCCTCATTGACTGACAACGTTGTCGCCCCCTGTGGCTCCCTCGACACCGCACCACCCGGTCCGAGGGCCGTGGGGCCGACCGGAGAAAGGACCGTATCGGTGTACGCCGCCCTGGACATCGGAGGGACCAAGACCGCGGGAGCGCTGGTGGACGAAGGGGGGTCCGTCGTCCACCGCGCCGAACTGCCCACGCCCGCGAGGGAATCCGCCCGAAGCATGGCGCGAACCGTCGACGCCGTGATCGACACCCTGTCGGCCGCTCCGGCCTGGGACGCCGTGCGTGGGATGGGCATCGCCAGCGCCGGCCCCGTCGACACGGTGGCCGGCACGGTGAGCCCTGTGAACATCCCCGCCTGGCGGACCTTCCCCCTCGTCGACAGCGTGCGCGCCCATCCCATGATCTTCCCGGGCCTTGCGCCGGTCCTGCTCGGCGACGCGGTGGCGATGGCCGCCGCCGAGCACTGGCTCGGCGCCGCTCGCGGCGTGGACAACGCCCTGTGCATGGTGGTCTCCACCGGAGTCGGCGGCGGATACGTCCTGGACGGCCGGCTGCATCCCGGCCCCTCGGGAAACGCCGGGCACATCGGCCACATCTGCGTCGGCATCGACGGACCGCCCTGCTCCTGCGGTGGGCGCGGATGCGTGGAGGGATACGCCAGCGGTACCGCCATCGCCCGCTACGCGGTACAGGCCGGCTGGTCACCGCGACCGGGCTCGCAGGCTTCCGCAGCCGCGGTCGCGGCGTCGGCGCGCGAGGGTGACGAGCGCGCGCTGGCCGCCTACGACCGCTCGGCCCGAGCACTCGCCGCAGCGATCGCGGGCAGCGCGGCTCTGCTGGAGATCGAGCTCGCGGTCATCGGCGGCGGTGTCGCACAGGCGGGCGAGACACTGTTCACCCCGCTGCGCCGCCATCTGCGCGCGTTCGCGGTGCTCGACTTCGTCCGCGGCCTCGAAGTGCGCCCGGCGGAACTGGCGCGGGACGCGGGTCTGATCGGTGCGGCGGCGGCCGCCCGGCAGCAGTTCACCAGGCTGGGTGGAGCGGCACCTGCGGCTTGACCGGTTTCTGGAAGTGTTCCCGACCGGGTGCTCCCAAGAGACTGTGTTCTCGCCTCCGGCGTCCCTTGCCGCAATCCCGGCGGGCAGTTTCCGAGGCGGGGCCGGCGACGGCACGCGAAGGGGCGCGGCATGACGCCGCGCCCCTCAGCCACCCGTTTCCGCCGCCCTACGAAGGAGGCGGGGCGGTCGACGCCCGCGGTACCAGTGACGGTGTCGCGACGGGCTGGGACGTCACGTCGTGACCGGCCAGCACCTCGAACAGCACCCGGGCGACCTGTGCCCCGAAGCCGTGCACGTCGTGACTCATCGCCGACAGCGTCGGATGCGTCAGCCGGCACAACTGGGAGTCGTCCCAGGCCAGCAGCGACACGTCGTCCGGCACGGAGACACCCATCTCGGCGGCGACACCGAGCCCGGCGACCGCCATGATGTCGTTGTCGTAGAGGATGGCCGTGGGACGCCCGGCGGACAGCAGCAGGGAGCGGGTGGCGCGTGCGCCGTCGTCGCCCGAGAATCCCGTCTCGATGTGCGGCCCTCGCTCCAGACCGAGTTCGGCCATGGTCTGCTCGAACGCGGCCGTCCGGATGGCGCTGTGGCCGAGCCCCTGGGGGCCGCCCACATGGGCGATGCGCCGGTGACCCAGCACCGCCAGGTAGCGCACCGCCTCGGCGACGGCGGCGGCGTCGTCGGTCCACACGGAGGGGAACCCGCCGGTGAGGGAGGGGTGGCCGACCGCCACCGCGGGGAGGCCGATGCGCCGCAGCGGCGCGATCCGAGGGTCCTCGCGATGGAAGTCGACCAGGATCGACCCCCCGGTCTGCCGCTGACGCCACCAGCGTTCCTGGAGACCGATCTCCTCGTCGAGCGAGCCGACCAGGCGCAGCAGCAGCGAGCAGTCACGCTCGGCCAGCACGCTCTCGATGCCGGAGACGAACTCCATGTAGAAGGGCTCCAGGCCCAGCAGTCGGGCAGGCCGGCAGATCGCCAGCCCGACGGTGTCCACCGACTGGCGCGACAGGCTGCGGGCCGAGGAGTTCGGGGCCCAGCCGAGCTGCCGGGCCACCGCGAAGATCCTCTCCCGGGTGGCGTCGGAGACCCCCGGCTTGTCGTTGAAGGCCAGGGACACGGCACCCTTGGACACGCCGGCGGCAGCGGCCACGTCCTTGATGGTGACGCGTACGGACGGTCCGCTCACGCCGGTTCCACGCAGAAGAGTGCCGCTCGCACGGCGTTGGCCCCGGTGTCGGTCGCGCCCGAGACCCGCAGGCGGAGCTGTTCGCCGGGGAGCAGGGTGCGCAGCCCGGTGTCACAGACCGCGTCGGGGCCGAGCCGGTCGACCTGCAGCAGGAGGTCGCGTACGAGGGTGTGTGCGGTTACCACGACCTCGACATTACCCGTCCCGGCACCCACCGGGGACTCCACGGCCACGTCGTAGCGCGGTACCGGGTAGGCGAACTCCCGGTCCGTGACGGTGAAGTGCACGGCGCGCAGCTCCTCGCTGTCGGCGACGAGGAACTCCTTGGCCGACTGCGGCGCGGGAGCCAGGTCGCGCGGCACGGGCCGCCGGTGCACCGAGCGGGCGGGGACGGTCACGTCGAGCACGTGCTCGGCCGCCTCGGTGCCGTCCGCCCGCAGCCGGCGCAGGGTCACGCGTGTCCGCCAGGGCTCGGCCGCCTGGTTGACGACGGCGAGTACGGGGCCGCCGTCGCCGGGCTGGAGCGTGAGGAGCCGGTCCGCGTAGACCCGGCGCAGCTCGTGGTACAGCGGCTTGAGCCGGCCGTCGCCGTCGATGGCCGACCAGGAGCTGACCGGCCAGCAGTCGTTGATCTGCCAGACGACGGTACCGGCGCACACGGGCCAGTTCGCCCGCCAGTGCTCGATCCCGGTGGCGATCGCGCGGGCCTGCACGACCTGGGTGAGGTAGTGCCAGCGGTCGAAGTCGTCCTCGGGCAGCACGAAGTGGCGTTCCACGCCCCGGTTCAGCTTGCCGTTGCCGTCCTCGGCCTTCTGGTGGTGCAGCATGCCGGGCGAGTCGGGCGCCAGGCGTTCGCCGGGCAGCGCGCGCCGCAGGGTCGCCATGGCGGGCGGGGCCTGCCAGCCGAACTCCGACACGAAGCGCGGCACCGAGTCGCGGTACTCGGCGTAGTCCCGGCGGTTCCAGACCTCCCAGGAGTGGTACGTGCCGTGGGCCGGGTCGTTGGGATGCTGGTCCCAGGAGCCGGACCAGGGGCTGCCGGCGGTGTACGGGCGGGTGGGGTCGAGTTCGGCGACGATCCGCGGGAGCAGGTCGAGGTAGTAGCCGCCGCCCCAGGAGTCGCCGCGCAGCTCGGGCTCCCAGTCCCAGTCGCGGAAGCCCCAGAGGTTCTCGTTGTTGCCGTTCCACAGGACGAGTGAGGGGTGCGGCATGAGCCGGACAACGTTGTCGCGGGCCTCGGCCTCGACCTCGCCGCGCAGCGGCTGCTCCTCCGGGTAGGCGGCGCAGGCGAAGAGGAAGTCCTGCCAGACCATGAGGCCCAGTTCGTCGCAGGCGTCGTAGAAGGCGTCGTCCTCGTAGATGCCGCCGCCCCAGATGCGCACCAGGTCCACGCCCGCGTCGGCGGTCTGGCGCAGCCGGGTGCGGTAGCGCTCGGGGGTGATCCGGGACGGGAAGACGTCGTCGGGAATCCAGTTGACCCCACGCGCGAAGATCCGTTCGCCGTTGACGACGAGGGTGAAGCCGGTGCCGTGCCGGTCCGCCGAGCGGTCCAGTTCCACGGTCCGGAAGCCGATCCGCCGGTGCCAGGAGTCGAGGCGCCGCTCCGTGGCACCGTCGCCGCCGTCACTCTCCTCCACCAGCGCCACTTCCAGGTCGTACAGGGGCTGTTCGCCGTAGCCGCGCGGCCACCACAGAGAGGCGTCGGGCACCTCCAGCGTCAGCACGGCGCGTGTCCCCTGCACCACGCCGCGCGCCTCGGCGAGACCGTTCCCGACGGTGGCGCGCACGGCGAGCGGGCGGGCCGTCCCCCGCGCGGTCCGCTCGACCTCGACGCGCACCTCGACGCGGCCCGTGCCGCCGTGGACCGTCACCAGGGGGCGGACGTCGGCCAGTCGGGCCGTCGACCACCGCTCCAGCCGGACCGGGCGCCATATCCCGGCCGTCACCAGGGTCGGACCCCAGTCCCAGCCGAAACTGCAGGCCATCTTGCGGATGTACTGGAACGGCTCCGGGTAGACGTTGGGGCGCTCCCCCGTCACCGCCCGCACCGAGGCCGCCTCGTCGTAGGCCGAGGCGAACTCCACCGCCAGGAGCCCATGGCGGCCGGTGACGTCGAAGCGGTGGCGCCGGTGCATGTTCCGGGTGCGGCCCACCTCCCGCCCGTCCAGGGTGATGCTCGCGGCGGTGTCCAGACCGTCGAAGACCAGGTCGGTCCGCTCGTACTCCTCACCCGCGGTGCCGGCGGCCGGCAGGTCGCGGACGTAGGTCCAGGCCCGCCGGCCGACCCAGGCCACCTCGGACTCGTTGACGCCGAGGAAGGGGTCCGGGATCAGGCCGGCCGCGAGCAGATCGGTGTGGACGCAGCCGGGGACCTGAGCGGGCAGCAGGTCACCGCTGTGGCGCAGACTCCAGCCCTCGGCGAGCGGGACGACTTCCTTCATGTACGGCTCCTTCGGCGGGACGGGCCCGGTGTCGTAGGCAACGCGGCTCAACCTAACCCCACAGAAGTGAACCGGTCTAGCCCTCTTTGCACGACAGAAGCCCTCTCACGGAAACACGAATTACCTGAACAACCCACCTACGTCTCTCATCTGAGGTAACGATTGAGTATCGCGAGGGATTGGGAAGCTTTACCGGTTCACGAGCGGCTGACATAGTCGCCGTCAACCACCACCGGAGCCCGAGCCGTAATCCTTGGAAAGGAGCTGGGCACATGGGGAAGAGGACGCTGAGCGTCGCACTGCTCGCCACCGCGGTGCTGACCGTCGCGGGGTGCAGCGGAGGGGGAAGCGCGGACGCCGGCGAGACCGCCGCCGCGCCGGTGAACCCGGACGGTGTCTCGGGAGACATCACCGTGCTCACCAATCGCACCGACCTGGTCGAGGACGGGACGATGAAGAAGTACGCCGCCGAGTTCAACAAGACCTACCCCGATGTGAAGGTGGAGTTCGAGGGCCTCACCGACTACGAGGGGGAGGTGAAGATCCGCATGAACACGGAGGACTACGGCGACGTCCTGCTGATCCCGTCGGCGGTGGCCAAGGGCGACTACCCGAAGTTCTTCGCGCCGCTCGGCGAGACCTCGTCGATGAAGCCCACCTACCGCTTCACCGACAAGACCGACGTCGGCGGCAAGACCTACGGCATCGCCACCTTCGGAACGGCCAACGGCGTGGTCTACAACAAGGCGCTGTGGAAGCGGGCCGGGATCACCGACTGGCCGGCGACGACCGAGCAGTTCCTCGACGACCTCCAGGCGGTCAAGGACAAGACCGAGGCGGTTCCGTACTACACGAACTTCAAGGACGGCTGGCCGCTGGAGAGCCCCTGGACCAACAGCGTCGGTTCCGTGAGCTGCGACACCCAGGGCCACGACAAACTCGCCGACATGGACAAGCCCTGGGCCCCGGGCAACGACCTCAACGCCCTCGACACCCTGCTCTACGACATCGTCCACGAGGGGCTGTCGGAGAAGGACCCGGCCACCACCAACTGGGAGAGCTCCAAGACCCTCCTGGCCAAGGGCAAGGTGGGCAGCATGGTGCTCGGCTCCTGGGCCGTCAACCAGATGCGGGGCGCGGCCGAGAAGGACGGCGAGAACCCCGACGACATCGGCTTCATGCCTCTCCCGTCCCAGCGGGCCGGCAGGTTCTGCTCCACCCTGGTCTCCGACTACCAGCAGGCCGTCAACATCCACTCCGACCACAAGGAAGCCGCCCGAGCGTGGATCGACTGGTTCACCGAGAAGTCCGGGTACGCGGCCAAGGAGGGCGCCGTCTCCGCCCTGAAGTCCGAGGGGATGCCGGAAACTCTCCAGGACTATGTTGACAACGATGTCAAGATGATTGAGCGCTCCGCGGAGCGGACGGCCGAGGTCGACGCCATCGACAACGCCTCCGAGATCGGACTCAACAAGCCGGACTACCGCAAGAAGCTGATCGACATCGCTCGCGGCGCCACCGACGGATCGCTCGAGGAGTATTTCGACGAGTTGAGCGAGCGCTGGTCCGAGGCGAGGCAGACCGTCGGCTCCTGACCCGGCACCCGCCTGTACCCAGCACCCGCCGGGTCCCCTCCCCGGTGAGCGGGACCCGGCACCCAGTGCCCTCAGCGGACGACGAAAGGCCCTGGCTCCGCAATGACCCGAACCGCTTCCACCGCTTCACCGCCCGCCCCGGCCGCCGCGCCGGGCCGGACCGGAGAACGCCCCTCCCGGCACCGCTCGCGGGCCGGCGCCTCGTGGTACGACCGGCCCATGCGCAAGCTCACCCCGTGGCTGTTCCTGCTGGCGCCCCTGGCCCTGCTGATCACGTTCACGTACGTGCCGGTGGGCAACATGATCTACTACAGCTTCACCGACTGGGACGGTGTCAGCCCCGACCGCGACTATGTCGGGACCGAGAACTACACCGAGATCCTCACCCGGCCCGAGCTGCTGCGGGTGTTCGCGGTGAGCTTCTACTACCTGGCGGCATCCGCCGTACAGATCGTCATCGCCCTGTACTTCGCCGCCGTCCTCAGCTTCGACCTGCGCTTCAGGAACCTGTTCAAGGGCATCCTGTTCTTCCCGTACCTGATCAACGGCGTCGCGATCGGCTTCGTCTTCCTGTACTTCTTCCAGGACGGCGGCACCCTCGACTCCGTCCTGTCCTGGTTCGGCGTCGGCACCGACCATGCCTGGCTGGGCAGTCCCGAGTCGGCCAACACCTCCATGGCCGGGGTGTCCGTGTGGCGGTTCACCGGCCTGAACTTCGTGCTGTTCCTCGGCGCGATCCAGTCCATCCCGGGCGAGCTGTACGAGGCCGCCCAACTGGACGGCGCCGGCCGGTGGAAGCAGTTCCGGCACATCATCGCGCCGAGCATCCGGCCGGTGCTGAGCCTGAGCGTCATCCTGGCGATCTCCGGCTCCCTCAGCGTGTTCGAGATCCCGTACATCATGACCGGCGGTGCGACGGAGACCTCGACGTTCGTCATCCAGACGGTGAAGTTCGCCTTCCAGTTCAACAAGACCGGCCTGGCCTCGGCCTGCGCGGTGGTGCTGCTGGCGATCATCCTGGTGATCACCTGGCTCCAGCGCCGCCTCGTACCCGACGAGAAGGTGGACCTCGTATGACCCTCACCGCCCCCACCCGCCGCGCGCTGGAGCCGGCCCGCCGCCGCCCGCGTGTCAGCACCGCCCTGACGTACCTGTCGCTGGTGGTCGCCTCCCTGGTGGTGCTGCTGCCGCTCGCCGTGGTCTTCCTGACCTCGCTGAAGTCCTACGCGGAGATTTCCGACGGCCAGGGCGCCCTCGCCCTGCCGGACGACTGGCTCAACTTCTCCAACTACGCCACGGCCTTCACCGACGGCCACATGCTGACGGCCTTCGGCAACACCGCCTTCATCCTGCTGTTCTCCATCACCGGCACCGTGATCATCGGTTCGATGACCGCGTACGCCATCGACCGCTTCGACTTCCGCTTCAAGAAGCTCGTCATGGCCCTCTTCCTGATCGCCACGCTGGTGCCGGCCGTGACGACCCAGGTCGCCACCTTCCAGGTCGTCAACAGCTTCGGGTTGTTCAACACCCGGTGGGCCCCGATCCTGCTGTACATGGGCACCGACATCGTGGCCATCTACATCTTCCTGCAGTTCATCCGCGGCATCCCCCGGTCGCTCGACGAGGCCGCGCGGCTCGACGGCGCCAACTCCTTCACCATCTACCGCAAGATCATCTTCCCGCTGCTGAAGCCGGCCATCGCCACCGTGGTCATCATCAAGGGCATCACCACGTACAACGACTTCTACATCCCCTTCCTCTACATGCCCTCCGAGGAACTCGGGACCATTTCGACGGCTCTGTTCCGGTTCAAGGGCCCCTTCGGAGCGCACTGGGAGAACATCTCCGCCGGAGCCGTCCTCGTCATCGTGCCGACACTCGTGGTCTTCCTGTTCCTCCAGCGCTACATCTACAACGGCTTCGCTCAAGGAGCCACGAAGTAGCGGTTCCCCCGCGATGCGTCAGTCCTCGACCCACCCGTGGCTCTCGCTGAACTTCATGAGTTCATGGCGCAGTTGCAGGATCTGCTCCCCGGTCAGGCCCGGTCCCGCCTTCAGCAGCAGCTCGGTGACGTCCCGGGTGAACTCCTCGCCCGTGAGCACGTCGCACACGGGATAGTCACCGTCCGACGCGGCGCCCTGTGCCGCCTGGGCCGCCCCGGCCGACGCCGACCGGGCGGGCGAGGGCGCCGCGGACCTGCCCGCAGCGGGGACGACGGGCGCCTCGGCCCCCTCGGGGAGCCTGATGCGGGACGCCCGCTGCCCGCGGTCACCGTCCGCGATCTCGAAGGCGACCGTCAGTCCCGGGCGCAGACAGTCCTCGGGAATCAGCAGGTCGTTCACATGGAGGAAGATGTCCTCGCCACCGCTCTCCGGAGCGATGAACCCGTACCCCCGCGTGCTGTCGAACCGCACCACACGCCCCGTCGCCATGAGACACACCCCCAGCCAGCCGCCCCGGGCCCCTTGCCCGCCGCGCTCCGATCGTAGTTTCCCCGGCGCGGCGGTGAAGCGGCACCGGCAGTCTCGCCGAGGAGCCGAGCCTGCCGCCCGACGCGACCGGCCCCGAACAGCCCATGGCCGTCCACGGCCCGGACCCGGTCCGGGCCATCACCCGGATCACGGAGGCCGAGGACCGCGGGGGCCGCGAACCCGACCCCGACTGCCTGCGGGAGGCCCCCGCCGTGGTCCCGTTCGCCCGTCTGCTCGCCGAGCACGTCACCCGGCACCGTACGGCGTCGTGACCCGCGGGGCGGCCGGGGTGCCCGGACGGGGCGGGCGGTTCACGCCGCTCCGCTGAGCAGTTCCCGGGGCCGCCCGGCGGTCGCGTCCCGCAGCTTCGCGCACTTCCCGCGGCGGGCGAGGGCCGCCGGGGCGCGCAGGTCCTCCAGTTGGGCGAGGAGCTGCTCGCGTACAGCCGTCAGATCGTCGATGCGGCGCTGGATCACGGCCAGGCGCTGCTCGAAGACCTCGACCTTGGCGGCCGGGTCGGCGCAGTGGTGGCCGCCGATCACCTCGTCGCGCAGGCAACCGCCCAGCAGCAGCAGGTCCTCGGTGGTCAGACCGGCGGCGAGCAGGAGGCGGATGTTCTCCACCAGCTTCACGGCATCGGGCGGATAGCTCCGGTACCCGTTGGCCGAGCGTTCGGGGTGGAGCAGGCCGTGCTCCTCGTAGTACCGCAGCGCCCGGGTGGTGGTGCCGGTGGCTCGGGCGAGTTCTCCGATGCGCATGGGGCGACTCCTGTCGGGAACGGGTCGTCGGCACGGCGTCCGCCGGCCCGGGGGCCGGGCCGGCGGACGCCGCCGTCACTGGCCGACCGTCTCGGCGGCCGGGTGGGCGCCGCCCCCCTCCTTGCGGGCGGGCGCCGAGGACTTCGCGGCGGACACCGGCCGCGAGGGCTGGGGGGCGGGCTTCGTGCCGCGGCGGCGTTCGCCGGCCTGCTCGCCGAGGGCGAGGACCAGGGCGACCGCCGCGACGATCGCGCCCGCCACCGGCAGCCAGCGCAGCCCGGCTCCGGCGGCGATGACCCGCCCGCCGAGCCAGCCGCCGAGCGCGGTGCCCAGGTTGAACGCCGAGCTCTGCACGGTCAGCGCCAGGGTGCGGGCCTGCTGCGAGGCGACGTTGAGCAGCCGGGTGTTCACCGCCGGGATGACCGCGTAGTACGCGGCGCCGAACAGGAAGAGGAACACCACGGCCGGCACCTTCAGGGACGCCGTGACGCCGAGCAGCAGCAGGGAGGCGCCCAGGGCCGCCACCGACACGGAGACCGCGCCGAGCACCGAGCGGTCGGTGAGCCGGCCGCCGACGAGGTTGCCGACGGTGCCGCCGATGCCGAACAGCAGCAGGAGCACGGTCACCGTCGACTCGTCGAAGCCGACGCTGTCGGTGAGCAGCGGGGTGACGTAGGTGTACGCGGTGAAGGAGGCGGCCGCGGCGAGCGCGGTGACGCCGGTGACGATCTGCACCCGGCGGTCGCCCAGGACGCGGAGTTCACCGAGGCGTCCCCGGTCGTCCTCCTCGGAGATGCCGGGGGTGTCGGGCGCGAGGGCGGCCACCGGGACCGTGACCGCGAGGGTCAGCAGGGCGACGGCCCAGAAGGTGGCACGCCAACTGAGCCACTGGCCCAGGGCGGCGCCGATCGGCAGGCCCGCGATCATGGCCAGGCTGAAACCCAGGGAGACCCGGGCGACCGCGGAGCCGCGCCGCTCGGGCGGGACGATGTCCGCGGCGATGCCGAAGAAGAGCGGCATCAGGGCCGAGTGGGCGAGGGCCGCGACGATCCGGCCCGCGGCCAGCGGCAGGAACGACGGGGCGAGGGCGGACAGCACGTTGCCCACGGCGTAGCAGGCCATGAGCGCGATGAGCAGCCGCCTGCGCCGGGCGCGCCCGGTGGTCAGCGCGAGGACCGGGCCGCCGAGGACGACGGTCATCGCGAAAGAGCTGACCAGCAGGCCGGCGGTGGACAGGGACACATCGGCGTCCGAGGCGATGTCGGGCAGCAGACCGGCGATCATGATCTCGCCCGTGCCGAGGGTGAAGGAGCACAGGGTCAGTACGGCCAGTGCCCAGTTGGTGCCGCGCTCGGAACGCGTGGGAGTGGGGTTGTGGGAAGTCTGCATGTCTTCGAGGGTCAACCTTCACGCCGGGGTCAAGGTCAAGTCGGCGGCGGGGCGGGACGGCCGTCCGGCGGTGTCCCGCGCCGGCCCGGACGCCAGAGTGATCTCGGCGTCGAAGCAGGTGCGTTCGTGCTGGCGGATCACCACGCACACCCGGTCGGGGCCCAGCTTCTCGGCGTGCACCCAGCACGGCGCGTCGAGTTCGACGTACCGCGTGAAGCGGGTGCGCATCCCGGCGGTGCGCACCGGGCGCGGGTGGCGCAGGGCGCGGGCGGCCTGCCGCGCGGCGTCCAGCAGCAGGATGCCGGGGACGTGGTCCACCGGGTGGTCGAAGAGGACGGGGTGGTCGAGGTCCACCCGCAGCCGCCAGCGGTCCGTGGCGCCGCCGGCCGGGGCGAGCACGACGTCCTCGGGGCGAGTCCGGCCGGTGAGCCGGTGCGGCAGCGGTTCCGGTACCGGCAGGGCGCGGGCCCGCGCCCGCTCCAGGTCGGCGTACTCGCCGCGCAGCCTGCGGTAGACGGCCGGGGGCTGGATGTGGAAGCGGGTGACCGCGGTGCCCAGCGGTGTCCCGCCGTGGCCGACCCGGGTGCGCAGGGTCATCGCGGTGGTGCGGGTGCCGCGGCGGCGGATGTCGGCGCAGGTGATGTCCAGCGTGACGTCCCGGTCCGGGGCGGCCGGGAGCACCGCGCCGGGCACCAGGTCGAAGTCGTAGCTCTCCCAGAGCAGATGGTGGCCGAGGGGCACGTCGTGCAGGGCGTGCGAGACGAGCGGCAGGGCCTGCCGGACGGTCTCGGAGAAGAGCAGCGGGTCGATCTGCCCGGCGTCGCCCCCGCCCGGGTAGAAGGCGTGGCCGCGGGGCCAGCGAGCGCGGACGGCGAGGGTCTGCTCGCCGGTCTCCCGCCAGGCGGTCAGCAGGACCTCGGCGGGGTTGAGCTTGTGGACGTACTGTTGCGGCACGGATGCCCACTGCGGCATCGCGTGGTCCCGGGCGTTCCGGGTCACGATCCCTCCCTGTGGTGACTTCCGGCGCGGCCTTCGGGGTACGTCACCGCACACGGGCGCCCCCCGAACGGCCCGCCGACCGACATCCGGGATATTATAAAGGGCGATTGTTTTGTTTCTGTGAACTGGCAAGGGAGCTGGTGCGGTGGGACGGCCCAAACAGGCGCGGGCGGTGCGAACGCGTGAGGCGCTGCTGCTGGCCGCGGCCGAGGTCTTCGACGAGTTCGGGTATCCGGCGGCCAGCGTCAGCAAGATCCTCGCCCGAGCCGGCATAACCCAGGGGGCCATGTACTTCCACTTCAAGTCCAAGGAGGACCTGGGCCGGGCCGTCCTGCTGGAGCAGGCGTCCATGCTGGAGCTGCCGGCCACGCCGGCGGGCCTGCAGCAGCTCATCGACATGACGCTGTACCTGGCCCATGAACTCCAGCACAACGTGCTGTTCAGCGCCGGGGTGAAGCTGGCGGTCGAGCAGAGCGAGGCGGGCCTGGGCGACTTCTCCGTCTACCAGGACTGGATGGACCGCTTCCGCGCGGAGCTGGACCACGGGGACACCCGGGGCGAGCTGCTGCCGCAGGTGGACACCGCCGAGTTCGCCCGGGTCCTGGTGGCCTCCTACACCGGCACCCAGCTCATGTCCCGGCTGGAGTCCCGCCACCGCGACCTGCCCCGGCACATCGCCGTGCTCTGGTCCTACCTGCTGCCCGGCATCGCCACCCCCGCGACCCTGGCGCGGCTGGTCGTCGACCCCAAGCGCGGGGAGGTCCCGGCGTGAGCGGCGGGGCGGTCCTGGTGACCGGCGCCACCGGCTTCGTCGGGTCCGCGGTGGTCCGGGCGCTGGCACGACGGGCCGCGGCCGGGGGCCCGCGGGTGCGCGCCGCGGTCCGGTCGGTGCCCGGGGACGGGCCGCCGGGGGTGGAGTGGGTGCGCGCGGACCTGACGGAGCCGCGTTCGCTGCGCGGGATCGCCGAAGGCTGCTCGGTGCTGCTGCACCTGGCGGCGCGGGTCGCCGGCCCCGAGGAGGCGTGCGCGGCGGTCAACGTGGACGGCACGTCCGCGCTGGTGGCGCAGGCCCGCGCGGCCGGTGTGCGGCGCGTGGTGCAGCTCTCCACGGCGGCGGTGTACGGCGCCGGCCCGCACCACGGCATCGCCGTCGGCGGGGAGCCGGCGGTGCCGGTCTCGGCGGCCAGCCGGACCCGGCTCGCGGGTGAGCGGTTCGTGCTCGACGCGGGCGGGACCGTCCTGCGCCCCGGCCTGGTCCTGGGCGCAGGCGACCGCTGGGTGGTGCCGGCGCTGGCGGAGGCGCTGGCCCGGGTGCCCGGCCGCTGGGGCGGCGGGCGGGCGCTGCTGTCCGTCGTCGACGTGACGGACCTGGCCCGGCTGATCGTCGCCGCCGGCCTCTCCCCCCGGCCGCTGCCCGGGGTGCGGCACGCCAGCCATCCGGTGCCGGTGCGCGTCGGCGACCTGCTGGACCGGCTCGCGGAGCTGGAGATCCTGCGGGCGGGCGGCCGGGAGCGGCGCCGACTGCCCCTGGAGCGCTGCCTGGAGCTGCTGCGGAGCACGCCCGGCAGGGTGTCGGAGCGCCAGTTCCGGCTGCTCGCCGAGGACCACTGGTACGACAGCCGGGAGGTGTGGGACGCGGCCGGGTGCCCCCCGGGGCCGGGCCCGCTGGAACGGCTCGCCGAGGCCGCCGACTGGTACCGGGGCCACCTGGGGGCGGCCCGACTGTGACACGGGCCTCACCAGCTTTACAAAACAATCGATCGGTTTTATTTTCGGAGAGTGATCAGTGACTCTCCCGCAGTGAGTGAAACCCGCGGCGGACCGTGGCCGGTGCCCGGCACGGCGGCTGACACAGCGGCCGTGGCCGACATAGGAATACGCCACCTGCGTTCCTTCCTGGCCCTCGCCGAGCACCTGAGCTTCACCCGGGCCGCGGCGTCCCTGAGGACCAGCCAGCCGTCCCTGACGCGCTGCATCCACCGTCTGGAGGAGTCCCTCGGTGTGCGTCTGTTCCACCGCACCACGCGCAGCGTCCGGCTCAGCGAGGCCGGGCTGAGGCTGCGCGAGGAACTGAGGGTCCTGGTGCCCCGGCTGGAGTCGGCCCTGTCCTTGCCGGCCGACATCAGCACCCTGCGCATGGGCTTCGCCTGGCTGTTCCCCGACCAACTGCTGGACGGCGCCGTCGTCCGCTTCGAGAAGACCTTCGGCGTCACGGTGGAACTCGCCCGGCGCGATGTGCGCAACGCCGGCCTGGACGACGGGGACGTCCAGGTCGCCGTCCTGCGGGGGCGCCGGCCCGCCCGGGGGCTGCGCTCCGTGCTGCTCGCCGAGGAACGGCAGGTGGCGGCCGTGGCCCGGACCTCACCGCTGGCCCGCAGACGCGCGATCGCCTGGACCGAGCTGGGCAGTCACCCGGTGGTGCTCAACACCGTCAGCGGGGCCACGCAGCCCGGGGACTGGCCCCCGGACGCCCGGCCCGCCCGGATCAGGCCGTGCGGCAGCTTCACCGAGTGGCTGGAGCTGATCGCCGCCGGGCACGGCGTCGGTGTCGCGCCGGAGCTGGCCCTGCACCGGCGCCCGCACCCCGGCGTGCAGTTCGTGCCCCTCACCGGGGCGCCGGCGCTGCCGCTCTGGCTGGCCTGCCCGTCGGCGGGGGCGCATCCGCTGGCCACCCGGTTCCTGGACCGGATGAGCCGCTCGGCGACGCGGTCGGCGGCATGACGGGCGCCTGACGGGCGGATCGGCGGCATGACGGGCGCCTGACGGGCGGGGGGGGCGGCGCCGCGCGCCGGTCCGGGGCGCGGGGTGCCGGGTGCCGGGTGCCGGGTGCCGCCGGGACACCGACCCCGTCGACCGCGCTCACGGCATACGAGGGGTCACTCGCCGCGCCACTGCGCGATGGCCAGCTCGTAACTGTCCAGGGCGCGTTCGACCAGGCCGCGCCCGGCGGCCGGCAGCATCGTCAGGACCCGGGTGATCCCGGCCCGTTCGCAGCGCTCCAGCACCCGCGGGTCGTGCGGCACACCGGCGAGGACCACCGGGATCTGCCCGCGGCCCGCGTCCCGGGCCCGCGCCCGCAGCTCGCCGACGCGGTCCAGGGTGGCGCGCAGGGTGTCCTCGTTGCCGTAGTCGGGCAGCCAGACGTCACCGTACGCGAGCACCCGGTCGAGCACCTTCGGGCCCATGCCGCCGACCATGACCGGCGGGTGCGGCCACTGGCGGGGCCTGGGCAGGGAGAGCACCCCGGTGAACGCGACGGACCGGCCGGCGTAGGACGCCTCCGGCTCGGTCCAGATGGCCTTCATCGCCTCCACGTGCTCGCGCATCCGGGCGAACCTGCGGTCCGGGTCCACGCCGTGGTGCCGCATCTCCTCTCGCGCCCAGCCGCCGCCGACGCCGAAGTCGACCCGGCCGCCGGAGAGCTGGTCGACGCTGGCCACGGTCTTCGCCAGGACGATCGGGTCGTGCTGCGCCACCAGGCAGATCGCGCTGCCCACCCGCAGCGAGCGGGTGGCGCAGGCGGCGGCCGTGGACGCCACGAACGGGTCGAGCGTCTCGCGGAACCGGTGCGGCGCCGCCGCGGCCCCCGGGCCCGCCACGGCGTGCGTGTGCTCCGCGAAGTACAGCGCCGTATGGCCGCGTTCCTCCAGCAGTCGGGCCAGCGGCCCGGGGGGCATGGTGGCCGTGGTGGCGAACACCGAAGCGCCGGTCTCCATCGGGAAGTACTCCGAATCTCCGCCCCGGCGGGGGCGGTTGCGGTGGTGCGGGTACGCGACGTGCCGGGAGCCGGCGCGCCGGGACGCCGTGTGCGGGAGGGACGGGCAGGGCGGGTGCCGGGGCTTGTGGCCGTGACACCCGCCGCTGCGGTGGTGCCGCGGGCGGTTCCCGTCGGCGGCACCGTGGTTCAGGCGCTCAGTCGGGTGATCGACCGGGCGAGCGCCTTCAGCATCGAGGAGGCCCGCTTGTCGTCGGGACCGACCGCGATGAGCCTGTTGGTGATGTACGAGACGCCGACCCCCGCGCCGGGCCAGGCCAGGTGGGCGGAGCCGCCGCCGCCGTCGTGGCCGAAGGAGTCGCCGTCCGCCCCCTCGCGCGGCGTGGCCCGCAGCCGGAAGCCGGCGCCGCCGTAGACCATCCGGATGTCGATCAGCGGGTCGGTCATCCGGACGTACTCGCGGCGCGCGTCGTCGAGGACCGCGCGGGAGGCGAGGGCGTACTCCTCGCCGGGCTCGCGGGTGGCGTCCGCGGCGAGCAGGGAGTAGAGGCGGGAGATGGCACGGGCGGTGCCGATGACGTTCGCCGCCGGGATCAGCGAGGTGCGCCGCTCCGGGCGGTTCCAGACCATCTCCTCGTGCGGGAACGGGATCGGGTTCTGCCAGATCCGCTGGGTCATCGGGTCGTCGCTGGTGAAGAACCCGGTGTACTGCTCCAGGAAGTGCGTGCCGTACTGGAGCTGCGCGACCTCCTCCGCCCGGTCGGCGGGGATGCCGTAGGACATGTCGAGCCCGTGCGGGCCGGCGATCTCCTCGGCGAAGTAGCGGTCGATGGTGCGGCCGTCGACGCGGCGGACCACCTCGCCCGCGATCCAGCCCGCGGTGTACGGCCCGTAGAGGATGCCCCCGGCGCGCTCGTCCTCCTCGGGGGCCTGGCCGGCGATGAGGCGGGCCATGGCCTCGGGGTCGGTGATGTCCTCCTGGCTCAGCCGGGCGCGTACGCCGGGCAGTCCGGCGGTGTACGTCATGACCTGGCGCAGGGTGATCCGGTCCTTGCCGTGGGCGCCGAACTCGGGCCAGTAGTGCGCCACCGGGGTGTCGAGGTCGATGACGCCCCGGTCGACGAGGACCAGCAGGGTGATCGCCACGATGCCCTTGCTGCCGGAGAAGATCAGGGACTTGGTGCCGGCCTCCCAGGGGCGGCCGGTGCCGGCGTCGGCGGTACCGCCCCAGATGTCGATCACCTTGGTACCGCGCCACCAGGCGCAGAAGGCGCCGCCGAGTTCGTCGCGCTCGCGCAGGTTGCGTTCGAACTCCTCGCGCACCGACTCGAATCCCTCGGCGACGAAGCCGTGCACGGCGGTCGATCCGGTGCCGGTGCCGGTGTGGAGACCGGCGGTCAGGGTCTCGGGGCTGGTGTCGGACAGGGTGGTCATCGCTGTGCTCTCTCTCCTACGGGTGGTCGGTAAGCGGGGCGGGCCGGGTCAGGCGGCGGGGGCGGGGGCGCGGCCCAGGGTGACGTCCAGGGCCCCGGTGGCGGTGCGGCGGACGGTGACCTCGCGCAGGTCGCGGACCCGGGGCAGGCCCCGGGCGGCGGGGCCGCCGTGGCCGCCGACGACCACGGGCGTGGCGCCCGAGGCGCGGGCGGCGCGCAGGCCGGCCTCGGCGTCCTCGAAGACGACCGTGCGGGCCGGGTCGACGCCGAGGGCGGCGGCGGCCGCGAGATAGCCCTCGGGGCTGGGCTTGCCCTCGGTGACGTCGTCGGCGCTCACCAGGACCTCGGGCACGGGCAGGCCGGCCGCGGCCATCCGGCGGTGCGTCAGTTCCCGGCCGGCGGAGGTCACCACGGCCCAGGTGCCCGCGGGCAGGGCGGCCAGCAGGCCGGCCGCGCCGGGCACCGGCACGATGCCGTCCACGTCCGCCACCTCCTCGGCGACGAGCCGGGCGGTCTCGGCCGCCGCGTCGGTGCCGGGGGGCGCGTAACGGGCCACGGTCTCGCCGGTGCGCCGGCCGTGCGCGGTGGCGAGGATCTCCTCGGCGTCGAGGCCGTGCCGGCGGGCGAAGCGGCGCCAGGTGCGTTCGACGACGACGGTGGAGTCGACGAGGGTGCCGTCCATGTCGAACAGCAGTGCCACGGGGGTCAGGGTCGTGCTGGGGGTCATCGGTGCACCTTCACGGGTCGGGTGGGGCGGGCGGCGAGGCGGGCGGCGGCGCGCCTCGCCCAGGCCAGGTCGGTGTCGAGGCGGCCGGGGCCGCCGTCCCGGTAGTCGTTCTCCAGGACCAGCGCCCGCGGGCGCGGCCCGGTGCGCGCGTAGGCCGCCAGTACGTCCTCCAGTCGTCCGTCGCCGGCGCCCAGCGGCGGGCCCGGCAGGCCGTCGCGGCCGTCCTTGAGGTGGACCTGGTCGGCGAGGTACGGGCCGGTGGCCTCGGTCCACCGGGCCGCGTCGAGGCCGGCCGCGCGCAGGTTGTAGGTGTCCAGCAGCAGCCGGAACGCCGGGGAGCCCACCCGGTCCACCAGCTCCAGCGCCCGGTCGGCGGGCAGGGCGTTCTCCGAGGCCAGCAGCAGCCCCCGGGCCTCGGCCTCCCGCGCCGCCCGGCCGAGGACGGCCGCGGTGCGCGCGAGGTCGGCGGGGGTGCCGATGGCGCTGCGCCGGAAGCTGGGCACGAACACCTGCCCCACGCCGAGCAGTTCGGCGGTGTCCAGCAGCCGGACCAGTACGGCGCGGGCGCGGGCGGCGGCGGCCGAGCCGGGCGCCGCCGTGAGCCCGATGTCGTTGAGCGTGTTGGCGGTCAGGGCCAGCAGTTCCACGCCGGTCGCGGCGACGGCCTCGCGCACCGCCCCGGTCGCCGCGGGGCCGTCGAGGGGCTCCCCGCGCCCGGGGCCGCCGAGGTCGAGCTGGACGCCGTCGGCACCGGCCCGCGCGGCGAGCCGTACCGCCTCGGCGCCGCCCGCGGGCAACCGCCACCCGGTGACACCGACGCACGGCCGGCCGGGGTCGGTGACCTGGCCGCTCATGCCGTGAGCACCCGGCTCTGCGAGACGGGACGGGCCTCCCGTACGGAGTGCCACCGGCCGCCGCGCTCGACGACCAGGCTGTCGCCGTGGTGGACGGACGGGTCGGCGGTGACCAGTTCCCGGGCGAGCGGGGCGAAGTCGGCGGGCACCATGTAGTCGCCGTAGTCGAAGTCCGCCGGGCGGCGCCTGCGGATGCCCGGGGTGTCGACCATGCCGGCCGGCAGCGCCTGGACCACGCGGATGCCGTCGCCGGCCCGGTCGTTCTCCTCCTGGGCGACGGAGTCCAGCAGGGCGGCGGCGGCGGCCTTGGTGGCGGCGTAACCGGCGCGGCCGGGACCGGCGTTGTAGACGACCTCGGAGGAGATGCCGAGGAAGACCCCGGTGCCGGCCCGGCGCAGCGGGCCGAGGGTGGCGGAGAGGGTCAGCCACAGGCCGTTGAGGTTGACCTCCACCTGGTGGCGCCACTCGTGTTCCCCGGTCTCGTCGAAGAGGGCGCGGCGGGTGCCGTAGGAGACCGCGGCGTAGCAGACCGCGTGCAGCGGGCCGGCGGCGGCGCGGGCCAGGGCGGCGTGGGCCGCCGCACTGTCACCGAGGTCGACGGCGGACCAGCGCAGCGCGTCTGCGCCGGGTCCGGTGGGCCGGCTGCGGCTGAGGACCGTGACGTCCAGGCCGGCCGCGGCCCAGGCGTCGGCGACGCCGCGGCCGATGCCCGTGGACCCGCCCACCACGAGGGCGCGGCGGCCGGCCGGGGAGTGCTGGGGGTTGGCGGACATGTCAGTTCTCCAGGTCGGGGGCGGTCGGCGGGGCGAGGCGTACGGCGAGCTTGACCAGACGGCGGCCCTCCCAGGTCCGGTCGCGTCCGGCCGCCAGGTGGCGCATGATGCGGGCCGCCTGGTCGATGCCGGTGACGTGGGTGACGAGGTCCCGGTAGCGGTCGGGGGCGGCGCCGAGTTCGGCGGCGGCGGTCCGCAGGTGCCGGTCCGCGACACCCCGGTGGCCGAACAGGCGGACCCGGGCGCCGGTGGTCGCGGTGAGCGCGACGCTGTGCGGCGGGTCGGGCCGGCCGCCGCAGTTCGCGGCGCGTACGGCGGCGAGGGCGACGCCGGGCAGGAGGGGGGTGGTGGCGTCGGCGGGCAGTCCGCCGAGCAGGTCGACGGCGAGGTCGCGGGGGGCGGCCCGCAGCACCTGTTCGAGACAGGTGGGGGTGGCGTCCCGGGGGGTCGCCAGGACGACCCCGAGCGGGCCTTCGCCGAGGGCCTCGCGCAGCGGTTCGCGGCCGTTCCGTCCCGCCGCCAGGTCCTCGGCCGTGAGCAGCGTGTCGGCCCGGTGGGACCGGTCCCGGCTCCAGCGGAGGCCGGCCTCGGTGTGGTGGACGTGCACGGTGCGCACGGCCGGTCCGAGGCGGCGGGTGGCGGCCCGGACGGCGAGGTGGCCGACCGTGCCGTCACCGACGACCAGCAGCGTGCGCGGCCGCTCGGCGGCCAGCACCGACAGCGCGTAGCAGACCGTGGCGAGCGGTTCGAGCAGGGCGGCCAGGTCACCGGCGGCGAGGTGCTCGGGCAGCGGTGTCACCAGTCCCCCGTCGACCGCGGTCGCGGGGATGAGGGCGCGTTCCTGGAGCAGGCCGTCCACGTGGTGGCCGAGCAGGAAGGACGGGTCGGACGGATGGGTGGGGTTGATCACCACGCGGGTGCCCGGGGCGAGGCCGGGGTCGACTCCGGGGCCGGCCGCCAGGACCACGGCCGAGCCCTCGTGGCCGATGACGGGGGCCGGGTCGTCGCGCAGGCCGCGCAGCATCTGCAGGTCGGTGCCGCACAGCCCCGCGGTCTGCGGCGCCACGAGGAGTTCGCCGGCGACGGGGCGCGGGGTCGGCCGGTACTCGACCCGGACCCGGCCGCCGGAACGGACGATGGCACGGTGTGCGGCCCGGGTCATGGGGTCACCTCCGGGGAGTGCGGGGCGGTCGTGGTCGCGGCGCGGGTCCGTCCGCCGGCGCGGGCCGGGACGCCTTGAGCGGTCCGGTCCGCACGGCCGCCTCCGCCGGTGCGTGCCCGTTCGCCGTGGGTGCGGTGGGTGCCGTGGTTGCCGCGGGTGCCGTGGGTGCGGTGAGTGCCGCGGGTGCCGTGGGTGCGGTGGCGGGCCGGCCGGTTCATGCCGCCACCTCCGCCGGGGCGTCCAGCGCCGCCCTCGACGCGGCGATCCCGGCGCCCGCCAGGGGGTCGGCCTCGCCGGGGCCGGCCAGGGTGATCCGGCGTTCGATCCAGTCCGGGGCGCGGTCGCTGGTCAGGTAGAGGCCGGTCCGGTCCAGGTGTCCCAGCAGTGCCTCGCGGTAGTGGCGGCCGAGGCCGTGCACCACTCCGCCGGTCAGCACGGCCTCGTCGATCTCCGGGTCGAGGCAGAGCGCGGTGCGCAGGACGTCGGCCATGGGCGCGGTCGCCGTGGCGAGCAGGTCGCGGGCGAGGGCGTCACCGGCGTCCAGGGCGGCGCGCAGGGCGGCCTCGAACTCCTGTCCTTCGCCGGTACGTCGGCCGAGTTCCGACCCCGCCCAGCGCCCCGGGTCCCGTTCCCGGGCCAGCGCGGCGAGCCTGTTGATGCCGGGGCCGGAGGCGTAGGCGGCCACGTGTCCGGGGCGGCCGCAGTCGCACACCGGTACGGTGCCGGGGGCGCCCGGCGTCGGGACTTCGGAGTCCGCCGGGACCGTGGCGGCCCCGGTGGCACCCGGGATCGCCGGGGCCGCCGCGGTCGCCGGGTTCGCCGGCAGGTGGCCGATCTCGCCCTGGAGGCCGGCGCCGTCGACGGGGACGGTGCCGGTGCGCAGGTCCAGGGTGCGGCAGGCGACCCCCGTGCTGACGGTCGCGAGCAGCAGCTTGCGGTGTTCGCGGCGGTGCGGCGCGGACGCGGCGTGCAGCAGTGCCGCCGTCACGTCGTTGACGATGTGCCAGCGCACCTCCGGACGGCGTTCGCGCACCGCGCCGAGCAGGTCGAAGGAGCCGCTGTGGCCGCCCCACAGCGGCGCCGAGGCGTACACGGTGCCGCCGCGGTGGTCGAGGGCGGCGCCGAACGACACCCCGGCCACCGTCTCCCGGGGCCCCACCGCCTCGCACAGCGCGTCGGCCATCCGCCGCTGGAGCGCGGGGACCGGCTCGCCCGGGTGGGTGCGCATGCCGGGCGAGGGGCGGCGGGTCACCTCGCGTACGCCCCGGCCGGGCGACCAGGTGGCCCGGCGCAGATGGGTGCCGCCCACGTCGATGACGGTGATGTCGTCGGCCACGTCTCCTCCGTTCCTCGTCTCTCGGGTCCGGCGCCGGGCCGGCCACGGCCGGCCCGGTCCGGGCGGCGTCAGGACGCCACGGCCACCAGGTCGTCGTCGGCGGCCGGGTCCCGCAGCGCGGCGGCGCGGCGGTGCACGAACTCCAGGGCCCGTTCCAGTTCGCCGCGGGTGAGGTCGTTGACGAACCGGACCCGTCCGATGCCGTCGGTGAGGGGCACCCGCTGGAGGCCGTCGCGGTGCTTGACGGCGTCCCGCAGCGCCTCCTCCAGCAGGTCGGGGGTGAACACCGGGTGGGTCAGGGGCAGTCCGGTGGTGTGCATCAGGCGCAGCGCCCGGTCGGTGTCCTCGGCGCCGAGCAGGCCGCGCAGGTGGGCGAGGGCGACGCAGATGGCCATGTCGACGGCGACGGCCTCGCCGTGCAGCAGCGGCGGGTCGGCCCGCAGTTCCAGCGAGGGGCTGAAGGTGTGGCCGTAGTCGACCGACCGCTCCAGGACCCGCTCCCACAGGTTGGGTTCGAGTTCGTCGAGCATGCCGGCGATGGCCCGGGAGATGATCTCCGTGGCGGCCGGGCCCGACGCGGCCAGCGACCGGGGGGTGCTGTGCGCGGCGTGGGACTCCAGGAGCCGGAACAGGGCCGCGTCCTTGACCAGCGCCATCTTGATGATCTCGGCCATGCCGTTGGTGATGTGCCGGGGCTCGACCGTGCCGAGGAACTCGGGGTCGATCAGCGCGGTCTCGGGGGCGTAGTAGGTGCCGAGCCGGTTCTTGTGGTGGCCGTGGTTGACGCCCGTCTTCACGCCGACGCCGGCGTCGACCTGGCCGAGCAGGGTGGTGGGGACCCGGATGTAGGGCACGCCCCGGCGGTAGAGGCTGGCCGCGAAGCCGGCGATGTCCAGGACGACTCCGCCGCCGACGGCGAGGATCTTCTCGGTGCGGCGCAGCAGCCCCATGGCCGTCATCGCCTCGGTCACCTCGACGGCGCTGGCGAGTTCCTTGGCGGACTCGTCGCCGGGCAGGACCTTCCAGGAGGCGTCGATCCGCCAGGTCTCCAGGTAGCCGCGCAGACGGTCGCCGTAGAGGGCGTCCACCTTGTCGTCGATCACCACCAGGCAGCGGGCCGGGGTGCGGCCGTCGGCTCCGCAGGCGCGGGCGAGGACGGGGTTCACCGGGTTGAGCAGCCCGCGCACGATGCTGACGTCGTAGCCGACGGGTTCGCGGGACTCCACCCGCCAGGTGAGTCCGGGCGGCTTGGGCAGGTCGGCGGGGAGCGGCGTGCCGACCGGTGCCGGGGAGACGGCGGGGGCCGGCGCGGGGGCGGCGGGGGCCGGCGCGGGGGCGGTGGGGGCGGAGACGGACATGTCACAACCTCTTTCCTGGCAGGGCGGGGCGCGGTGGCGCGGTCCTGCCGTGGAGTCGCGTGGGTACGGGTTCGGACCCGGGTCCGGTGGGCGCCGTCCGCCGCCGGTCGCGCGGCGGTGGGCGCCGGGGCGCGGGTGACGGCGGCGCCCCGTGCCCGGGGCGGGGTCAGGGCCGGACGGACTGGCGGTGGCGGAAGACGTCGTTGGGGTCCCAGCGGCGCTTGACCTGCCGCAGCCGCCGGTAGTTGTCCTTGTAGTAGAGGTGGTGCCAGGGGACGGCGGACCGGTTGAAGCGGGGGTCGCCGAGGTCGGCGTCGGGGTAGTTGACGTAGCAGCCGTCGGTGCGGTCGTCGGGCACCGGGACGCCGCCGGTGGCGGCGTAGACGTCCGCGTAGACCTCGCGCACCCAGCGGATGTTGGCGGCGTCGTCGGCCGGGTCGTCCCAGTACGCCTCGTAGGTGACCTTCATGATGGAGTCGCGCTGCGCGACCGCCGTGGCGCCGGGGGCCACCGAGGCGATCCGGCCGCCGGTGGAGGGGATGACGAGCCCGGCGATCCGGCTGTGCTGTCCGGCCGTGGTCAGGTGCTCGTGGATGGTGTCGATCTGGGCGCGAGTGAAGCCCTTGCGGTGGTACGCCGACTTGTGCTTGCCGCGCATGTTCGGGTCGGTCTGGGTGGGGCTGCCGGTCCCGACGTACCGGGTGGCGCGCAGCCAGGGCAGGCGCTGGACGGCGAAGTGGCGGGAGCGGGCGGGGGTGCCGACGCGGTCGGGCACGCGGACGCTGTCGGCCAGGCCCAGCGCGGTGTTCAGGCCGTCGCAGAAGTCCCGCAGCAGCCCGGGGGCGTCGGCGGCGGTGGCGTCCATCTGCGCCAGCAGGGTGATGTCGCCGGTGGCCCGGTGGTTGGGCATCAGCCAGGAGCACAGGCCGGCGTAGGGCGAGGCGGCGTCGCTGTGCTCCTCCAGCCAGGTGCCGTAGTGCTCCAGCAGGCCGGTGAAGCCGTCCTTGGTGATGTCGTCCCAGGGCCAGGCGGCGGAGGCGATGAACACCTCGGCGGGCGGTCGGGGCAGCAGGGCGCGCGGGTCGTCGCCGGTGGCGTCCGGCGAGCGGAACCAGTAGCGGGTGATGACGCCGAAGTTGCCGCCGCCGGCGCCGGTGTGCGCCCAGAACAGGTCGTGGTGCGGGTCGTCGGGGTCGCGGGTGGCGACCACGCCGCGGGCCCGCCCGTCCGCGCCGACCACGACCACTTCCACGGCGTGCAGGTGGTCCACGGTCAGGCCGTGGGCGCGGGAGAGCATTCCGTAGCCGCCGCCGCTGACGTGCCCGCCGACGCCGACGGAATAGCAGGCGCCGCCGGGAAGGGTGACGCCCCAGCCCTGGTAAAGGCATTCATAGACGTGCAGCAGAGTGGCGCCGCCTTCCACGGCGAATGCGGAGCGGTCGGTGTCGAAGGACACCCGGTCCATGAGCCGCATGTCGATGACGACCCGGGTGTCGGAATGGAAGACGAAATCCTCGAAGCAGTGCCCGCCGCCGCGGATGCTGATGCGCTTGCCCTCGTCGACCGCCCGCTGTACGGCGTCGACCACCTGCTCGGTGGTGCGGGGCAGCACCACGCGGTCGGGGTCGGCGACGAAGCGCTGGTTGAGCCCGGATATCAGGTCGCCGAACCGGCTGTCGGCGCGGGTGACGACGACGGCTTCCGGGCCGGCGGTCCCGGCCGGCCGGGCGGCGGCCGGGGCGGCGGAGGCGGGGCCGGCCGCGGTGACGGCCGCGCCGACGGCGGCACCCGATCCGGACAGCAGAAAGCGGCGGCGATTCAAGCCAGTCATGCGAGAACTCCCCCGAGCGGTGGACTTGCGTCCGCGACGTACGCATGGGATTCCGTGTCCGCCGTCCTGCCCGGCGGATTCGGAATCCGAAAGACGCGAGAAAAGTAGAACGCTCTGCCGGGGAAGACAAATACAGGTCGTCT
The DNA here is from genome assembly GCF_042899225.1 of Streptomyces sp. NPDC000134. Classification (NCBI taxonomy): domain Bacteria; kingdom Bacillati; phylum Actinomycetota; class Actinomycetes; order Kitasatosporales; family Streptomycetaceae; genus Streptomyces; species Streptomyces sp. NPDC000134. The sequence continues at coordinate 146,413 of NZ_JBIAZN010000011.1, read as the reverse complement.
TCTTCTTATGCGGTTGCCGCAATACCGCCGCCGTTCATTCGGGCGGCGCAACGATCGCGGTGCCGTTCCCGCATGTCGTGGCGGGTGCGGGGCGCGGGGCCGGGCGGGCGGGCCGCCTCCTATGCGCCGCCCGCATGAACGCGGGTGCCACCCGCAAGGGACGGGGGCACGTTCACCCGGGGCGGGTGTCCCGCCCGGCCAGGGGGTTGGGCAGCGGGAGGTAGCGGGCGGCGGCGCCGTCGGCGCCGGTCCAGCGCAGCAGCAGGTTGGTCTTGCCGGGCAGGGTGGGCGCGGTGAGCAGGGCGGCGGCCTCGGGCAGGCCGTGCCCGGCCAGGACGCGGCGGACGGCGGGCCAGGGATCGAGGCCGGGGTGGCGGTCGGCCAGGGTCGCGGCGATCTCGCTGAGGTGGTTGACGACCAGGCAGTACACCAGGCGTTCCCAGCCCGCCGCCCGGTCCGTGCCGGGGAGCAGCTTGACGCCCTCGGCGTCGCGGAAGAGGGCCTGCACGGGCATGCCGTCCGCGTCCACGGCGACGAGGGTGTTCTGCAGGTGTGCCTCCAGGACGACGCCGTGGTCGGCGAAGACGGTCAGCGCCGGGGGCACCACCCGCGCGAGGTACGCCTCCCACCAGGCGGCCGGGTCGGCGGCGGTGTCCAGGGGGCTGCCCGGGAAGCCCTCCGCGAGGGCGGCGGCGAGCAGCGGGGTGGCGCCGGGCAGCAGATGGTCGCGCAGCCCGTCGCGGACCAGGACGGCGAGTTCCTCGAAGGCGAAGCCCGCGGTGCGGTAGCCGCGGTCGGAGAGCCAGGCGGCCGGTCCGCCGAGCGCCGCGAAGGCGCCGCTGACGGCGGTGTCCGTGCGACGCAGCCCCAGCAGGTCGTGCTGCCAGAGCCGGCGGATGTCGTTGGTGATCCGCACGTCCAGGCTGAACTTCAGGAACAGGTCGCGCCCGGGGGCGTACAGGGTGCGGATCGCGGCCGTCGGCCGGACCGCGAAGGGTGTCTCGCCGAGCCGGATCAGGCGGCCGTCGGCGAAGGCGGGCGCGAGGTCGCGGGCGGCCAGGTCGAGCTGCCAGGGGTGGGCGGGCAGCAGCCGGTAGCCGGGCGGGGCCTCGCCGAGCGCGTCCAGGGCGCTGGTGTCGCCCTCCTCGACGACCGTGTCCGCGCGCACCCCGAGCAGCGTCAGCGGGAAACGGGCGTACGCCTCGGGGGCGTACGGCAGCCAGGCCGCGACCGGGCCGCCGCCGCGGGCCTTGGGCGCGGGGTGGTGGGGGTGGCCGGTGACCAGGGACTGCTCGGAGCGGACGTAGGGGTCGTCGGGGGGTGTGGCACGCGTGCGTGCGGTGAGCAGCGCGGCGAGGGCGTCCCGGCTGTCGATCATCTCGGCGGGCAGTTCGTGGTTGGGCAGGCCGGTGTGGCGGCGCAGTTCCTCGGCGACCAGCTTGACCAGTTCGGGGTGGCCGACGCGGTGCCAGGCGCCGGCCGCGCGGACCTCCGGTTCGGCGGGGCGGCGTCCGGCGCGCACGCGCAGCAGCCTGCCGCTGGGCAGTCGGTACCCGGGCCGCCCGGCGGGGGTGTCCGGCAGGGGCCGGGCCACCTCGCGCAGCAGGCAGTTGAGCAGGGGCGCCGCCGCGTGGGCGTCGGCGCGCGCCGCGACGTCGGCGGGCGGCGCGGCGTCGGCGGGCGGCGCGGCGTCGTCGTCGGCGGGCGGGGGCAGGACATCCACGCGTTCCACTCGTCCCTACGGTCCGTCAGGTCTCGGAGATGATCAGTGGACCAGTATGTCTGCGGTCGTCACTCCCCCGTGACGCCCTGCGGCCGTGCCGCGATGACGCCGTGACGTCCTATGCGTACCCGAGGAGCCCGCCCGTGCACCGTCCCCCCACCGCCGAGACCGAGGTCGCCGGCGAACTGGCCGCCGTGCGGCCCGGTCTGCTCCCCCGGTTCACGGCCGGACTGCCGGGCGCCCGCGCGGCCGTGCTGTCCCGGCTCTGGCGGGCGCTGGTCCACGAGCCGATGCCGTGGCGCGCGGACCGCGCGCCGGGACGGGACGGTACCGTCCTGCGGCTCCGGGACGGCCGGACGCTGTCCGGGCCGGACGCCGACCCGTACCGCACCGACGGGTACGTGACGTCCGTACGCCTCGACGGGGCGGTGTACGACGACCCGGCGCGGCTGACGGCGGACCTCGCGGTGCCGCACGGTGAGGCGCTGGCGGCCGAACTCGACCACAGTGTGGCGTCCTTGGCGTTGTCGAGGGCCGGGCGGGAGATTCACCCGGACGAGTGGCCCCGGGAGGGGTGGGAGTGGGAGCAGCGGGTGGTGGACGGGCATCCGTTCCACCCGAACTGCCGCTCCCGGCCCGGGTTCTCGGTGGCCGAGCAGTTGGCGTACGGGCCCGAGCACGGGCCGGTGGTGGCGCTCGGGCTGCTCCCGGTGGCGGCCGGGGAGTGCCTGGTGAGCGGGGAGTGGCCGGCCGGGCTGCGGGACGGGGGGCGACTGCTGGTGCCGGTGCATCCGTGGCAGGCCGCGCATGTGCTGAAGAAGGCGGGCGGCGGGCATCTGGACGCGCGTCCGCTGATGTCGCTGCGCACCCTGGCGGTGCCCGGCGGGCCGCACGTCAAGACCGCGCTGAGTGCCCGGCTGACCTCCTCGGTGCGGGACATCTCGGTGGCGTCGGTGGCCGCGTCGGCGGCCCTGTCGGCGTTCGGCGAGCGGCTCGCGGCGCGCGGCGACGGCCTGCTGCACATCACCCGCACGCTGGGCGCGGCCACCGCCCACTCCCCCGACCTGGCCGCCGTCCTGCGGGAGCCGCCGGAGGTGTACGCGGGGCCCGGGGAGCGGGTGGTGCCGGTGGCGGCGCTGGCGACCACCTCGCTGCCCGCGTCGCCCGCCTGGCTGGCCCGGTTCGCGCGGCTCGCCCTGCGGGTCGGGCTGCGGGCGCTGGAACTGGGCGCGGCGCTGGAGGCGCACGGCCAGAACCTCCTGGTCGTGCTGGACCCGGCGGGCGAGCCGCTGCGCCTGGTCTACCGGGACCTGGCCGATCTGCGGGTCAGCCCCGCCCGGCTGGCCCGGCACGGCATCGCGGTCCCCGACCTGCCCGCCCGGATGGTCACGGACGACGCCGAGGTGCTGCGCCGCAAGCTGTTCGGGTCCCTGGTGGCCGGGGCGCTCGCGGGGACGGCCGGTGACGCGGCGGCGCTGCGGGCGGCGCTGGCGGCGGCCGTGCGGGAACTGCCGCGCACGCCCGATCTGGTGGCGCTGTGCGAGCGGCCGCTGCCCGCGAAGGCGCTGACGCTGATGCGGCTGACGCCGGGGCGGTCCGGCGACCTCTGGGCGGAGCTGCCCAATCCGCTGCGTCCCCGGTCCGGTTGAGGACGTCCCGTTTTGGAGTCCGGCGGCCCCGGTCCATAAGATCCGCCGATGATCACAAGTAAACGCTTCGCGGCGGGCGTGGGTGCCCTGCTCGCCGCGCTGGCGGCCCAACTGGCCCTGCCGGCCGGGGCCTCCGCCGGCGAACCCACGGGCGAGGACGCGCCGAAGGTCAACCTCGTGCTGGACGTCAGCGGTTCCATGCGGACCCGGGACATCGACGGCGGGTCCCGGATGGCGGCGGCGAAGCGCGCGTTCAACGAGGTGCTCGACGCCACTCCCGAAGAGGTCCGGCTGGGCATCCGCACGCTCGGGGCCGACTACCCGGGCGACGACCAGAAGCGGGGCTGCCAGGACACCGCGCGGCTCTACCCGGTGGGGCCGCTGGACCGCACCGAGGCCAAGGCGGCCGTCGCGACGCTCGCGCCCACCGGCTGGACCCCGATCGGGCCCGCCCTGCTGAAGGCGGCCGACGACCTCGACGGCGGCGCCGGCTCCAAGCGGATCGTGCTGATCAGCGACGGCGAGGACACCTGCGCCCCGCTCGACCCGTGCGAGGTGGCCCGCGAGATCGCCGCCAAGGGCATCGGGCTGACCATCGACACCCTCGGCCTGGTCCCCAACGCCAAGATGCGGCAGCAGTTGAGCTGCATCGCCGAGGCGACCGGCGGGACGTACACCTCGGTCGAGCACGCCGACGAACTCACCGACCGGGTCAACCAGTTGGTGGACCGGGCCGCCGCGCCGGTGGTGACGCCGGTGGCCGCCGAGGGCGCGGACACCTGCGCGAAGGCACCGGCGCTGAAGTCCGGGCTGTTCACCGACCGCGAGGAGTTCGGGCAGCAGCGCTGGTACCGGGTGGAGGTGCCGCCGGGCCGGGAGCTGCGCGCGTCGGTGAGCGTGTCGGCGGACCGCGCGGTGGCGCCCTCCTACGGGGTGCTGCTGCGGGCGGTGACCGCGCACGGCCGGGAGATCGTGCGCGGCGAGGCGGCGGGCGACGGCCGCACCGACGTGGTCTCCACGGGCCTGCGCTACCCCAAGGCGGAGGCCGGTGACGAGGACGGGGAGCGCGCCGAGACGGTGTGCCTCCAGGTGACGCACTCCTTCGCGGCGGGCGCCGGTGTGAAGGCCGCGCCGGGGCTGCCGCTGGAGCTGACGGTGGACGTGGTGGACGGCCCGTCGGACGCGGACGACGTGGCCTCGTTCGGGCTCGGGCGGGGCTGGTGGCTGCTCGGCGTGCTGGTCCTGGCGGGCTTCCTCGCCGGACTGGTGTGGGGCTGGGTGTCCCGCTGGCGGGTCGCGGTCTGGAGGACCAACTGATGCGTATCGCACGAGTGCTGGGCGCCGCGGCGCTGCTGCTGGGCCTGGCCGCCGCCCCGGCGGCGGCCGACTCTTCGCCGTCGCCGTCGGCGGACGGCGGGGCGCCCACGGAGGCGGGCACGTCGTTCCGCACGGCGACCGAGATCGAGCAGGGGCAGCGGGCCACCGCGAGCGGCTCGGCGGGCGACTACCTGTACTGGTCGTTCCCCGCCGACACCGGGCAGCGGCCGACGGTGCGGGCGACCGTGAAGCTGCCGGACACGCACGCCGCCCAGACCTGGCAGGTGGACGTGTACGACGGGCTGCGCCGCCGCCAGGCGTGCCAGTACGGGGCGCAGACCCGCACCGCCGCGCCGGGCACGTCCTCGGTGGAGCTGGCCTGCGTGCTGCGCACGGTCCGGGCCTGGTCCGAGCCGTGGGCGGACGACCCGCTGCCGGGCACGTACTACGTCCGGCTGACGGTGACCGGCGTCCCCACCTCCGACCTGGGGCTGCCGGTCGACGCCGAGGTGCGGGTGGACTCGAAGGACATGGGCGGCGCGGCGGCGGTGGACGGTTCGCTGGCGGAGCCGCTGGTGCCGGGCGTGGCCGTGAAGTCCGACGACGAGGCCGCGCTGTTCGACCTCGACCCCGACGACGGCTGGTCCTCGGGATGGTGGTCCGACCGCTGGGTGTGGACGGCCGTCGGCGGCGTGCTGGCCGCGCTGGCGGGCGTGGGCGGGTACGCCCTGACCCGGGGGTCGGGACGGCCCCGGCACGTACCGCCGGGAGTGTGACCCGCGGGGGCCCGCCGCGAACGGGCCCCCGTCACCTTCGTGTTCACCCTTCCCGCAGCGCCTTCGCCAGGGTGCCCTCCCCGCTCACCTCGGCCCGTCCGGTGCGGACCGCCTCGGCCAGGCTCAGTTCGCCCCGGCCGACCGCCGCGCAGGTCGCGGCGTCCAGGACGAGCCGGGCGTCGGGTGCGGCGGGGGCCGGGCCCTCGCCGTACACCGGGCCCTCCTCGGCACCGGCGTACAGGTGGAACTCGCCCTCGTCCAGGCGTACTTCGACCAGCCCCTCGCCCGGGAGCCCGCGCAGCAGGGGCAGCGCGAACCAGTGGGCGCGCACCGCGTCGGTAGGCCGGCGCTCCCCCAGCTCGTCCGCGCCCCACGCGCCGAGCGCCTGGAGCACGGGCAGCAACGCGCGTCCCCGCGCGGTGAGTTCGTAGACGAAGACCGCGCCGGGCGGGGGCAGCCTGCGCCGGGTCGTCAGGCCCTCGCGCTCCATGTCCTTCAGCCGGGAGGCGAGGACGTCCGTACTGACACCCGGCAGGTCCGCGTGCAGGTCGGTGTAGCGCCGCGGTCCGGCCAGCAGCTCCCGGACGATCAGCAGGGTCCAGCGGTCGCCGACCGCGTCGAGCGCGCGGGCGGCGGAACAGTACTGGTCGTAGCTTCGGCGAGGTGACATGCGACGCAGTGTAGACAACGTGTTGGACTTTCCAAGCGCGTACTTGGTAAAACCAAGCAACACCAGTCACCGGAGGGGATGCGGCGCATGGAGTTCCGTCAGTCCAACAAGCTCAGCGAGGTCTGCTACGAGATCCGCGGCCCGGTGATCGAGCACGCCAACGCGCTGGAGGAGGCGGGCCACAGCGTGCTCCGCCTGAACACCGGCAACCCGGCCGCGTTCGGCTTCGAGGCGCCGGAGGAGATCCTCCAGGACATGATCCGGATGCTGCCCCGGGCGCACGGCTACACCGACTCGCGGGGCGTCCTCTCCGCCCGCCGCGCGGTCGCCCAGCGCTACCAGACCCTCGGCCTGGAGGTCGACGTCGACGACGTCTTCCTCGGCAACGGCGTCTCCGAACTGGTCTCCATGGCCGTACAGGCCCTCCTGGAGGACGGCGACGAGGTCCTGATCCCCGCCCCCGACTTCCCCCTCTGGACGGCGGTGACCACCCTCGCGGGCGGCAAGGCGGTGCACTACCTCTGCGACGAGCGGGCCGAGTGGTACCCCGACCTCGCCGACATGGAGGCGAAGATCACCGACCGCACCAAGGCGGTCGTCCTCATCAACCCCAACAACCCCACCGGCGCGGTCTACCCCAAGGAGATCGTCGAGGGAATCTGCGACCTCGCCCGCCGCCACGGCCTGATGGTCCTCGCCGACGAGATCTACGACCAGATCCTGTACGACGACGCCGTGCACCACTCGGCCGCCGCGCTCGCGCCCGACCTGGTCGTCCTCACCTTCTGCGGGCTGTCCAAGACCTACCGGGTGGCCGGGTTCCGCTCCGGCTGGCTGGTCGTCACCGGGCCCAAGCAGCACGCCAGGGACTACCTGGAGGGCCTGACCATGCTGGCCTCCATGCGGCTGTGCGCCAACGCGCCCGCCCAGTACGCCATCCAGGCCGCGCTCGGCGGCCGGCAGTCCATCCACGAGCTGACCGCGCCCGGCGGACGGCTGCGCGAGCAGCGCGACGTGGCGTGGGAGAGGCTGAACGAGATCCCTGGCGTGTCCTGCGTCAAGCCCAAGGGCGCGCTGTACGCCTTCCCCCGGATCGACCCCCGGGTGCACCGTATTCACGACGACGAGAGATTCGTCCTGGACCTGCTGCTCCAGGAGAAGATCCAGGTCGTCCAGGGCACCGGCTTCAACTGGCCCGCCCCCGACCACTTCCGCATCCTGACCCTGCCCCACGCGGACGACCTGGAGGCGGCGATCGGGCGGATCGGCCGGTTCCTCAGCGGGTACCGGCAGTAGGCGCCCGCCGGGCCATCCGGTGTCCGCCGTTCCGGGGCGCACGGCGGGGGCGATGCCATAGAGTGCGGCCACCGGTCCGGGGGGAACGGGGAGGGGGCACGCAGTGGGCTTGCGCACACGCCTCGCACTGCCGGTCGTGCTCATCGTGCTCGCGGGCAGCCCTCCGGCTCAGGAACCGCTCTCGGACTTCTACGCGCAGAGGTTCTACGGCGAGGGGTTCGCGAACGAGCCGCTGCGCTGGCTGCTGCTGGCCGCCTTCACCCCCGGATGGGACATCGACCCCGAACGGTACGGCGGCGCGTCCGCCCTGGTCGCGGTCGACCTCGGCGTGCTGGTGCTGCTCGCGGGCCTCGTCCTGCTCGGCCGGTGGCTGTCGGCCCGCCGGCGACCCGGGTGGCCCGGCTGTCTGGCGGTGGGCGTGTCCGCCACCCTGGTCGCGAACTTCGCGGGGCTGGGCCTGTACACGGGCCTCGTCGACGAGGTCCGTCTGGCGCCGGCCGGCACGCTGGTGACGAACGCGCTGCGCGGCGCCCTGATCTTCGGTCTCGCGGCCGGCTCGCTGCTGGCGTGCACGCTGGCCGGGTGGTCGGGGGAGAGCACCGGAGCGCGGCCCGGAGCACGCCGCGCGGAAGGGGGAGCGACCATGACGACCGCACCGATCCACCTGCCGGTCGGCAGCGCGCCGGGGGACGCCACCCGGTACCTGTGCGCCGGGGCCTACCTGGACGAACGCTTCGCCGACCGGGTCCTGGAGGAGGTGCTGGCCGACGAGACCAGCGCCGTCGCCGCCTCCCCCGGCGTCGACCCGGCGGCGGTGGTACGGCACTGCCTGACCGCCCAGGAGCTGCGGTACCGGCGCGATCTGCGCCTGGCCGGGGCCTTCGGCGCGGTGGTGCTGCTCGCGCCGGTGTGGCTCGTCGTCGTCCTGCTGGTCCTGGCCCTTCCCCGGCAGGCGGCCGAGGGCCGGCCGAGCCCGACGACCCGGGGACGGCCCCAGCCCGCGGCCGCGGTCCTGGCGGGCGCCGCCGTCTCGGCCGGCGTGGCCGCGCTCATCGCCCTCGGCCTGGGTGTCGCCGCCGCCGCCCTGCCGGTGGACGGCTTCCCGGCCTGGCTGCTGGGCACCTATCTGGCAGGCGTACCGGCCGTGCTCGTCTCGGTGGGCGCCGCCGCGTTCGCGTACGCCACGGTCCTCGGCCACGACCTCGACGTCGACGAGCTGCTGCGCACCACCCTGACCCGTGAGACGTTCACCGCGCCGGCCGGCCCCGTGGCGGGCCGGCCGCAGTGGGTCGGCGACCGGCTGGCCGCCATCGAGGAGGCACGCGAGGGCAACGTCACCGTCTACAGCGGATACAGCCCGTTCGTCGGCTACGCGGCGACCGATTCCCAGTGGTCCCTGGCGGTGCCGCTGCTGCCCGCCGAGAACGCCGCCGGGCTGCGGGCGCGCCCCGCCGCTCCGCGGCCCTTCACACCGGCCGAACTCGTCGGCGAGATCCGCGAACGCCTGCACGCGGTCGCCGCGCGGCAGCCCGGCACCGGGACCCCCGCGGAGGCGCTCGGTTCCCTCACCGTGGAGGACCGGGTCTTCGTGAGCGGCACCGCCCTCGGCGACGACGAACGGTTCTTCGGCACCGCCGTGTCCCCGGCCGCCCGGCTGCCGGCCGAAGCGGTCGAGGAGATCATGCTCCGCCCGACCGGCACCCGCCGCCACTTCCTGGCCGTCCACGTGCCCCTGTGGGGCGGTGACGTGGTGCCGAGCACCTTCCTGCACTTCGCGGTCGTGGGCCGCACGCTCCACCTGCACACCGACAACCACGTGCTCGGCCCGGTGCGCTCCGACTTCCACGTCGTGGACCTCCTCGGCGGTGCCCTCTCCCCCGCCGCGAAACGGGGGCTGCTGGTGAACGCCCTGCGCCGCACCGGCGCGGCGCTCGTCTCCGCGCCCTTCCGCGCGCTGCGCCACGCCCGCTTCGAGACCCGCCACGACAGACGGATGGCGGACGAACTGACCGCCATGCGGGAGAACCCGGTGTACGACTTCGGCGCCCGGGTCGGCGTCCGGGAGCTGGCGGTGAGCCCCGACTACCACAACTACTTCCAGGTCGTCGACGCCCGGCGGATCACCGCCCTGGTCGAACGCCACACCCTCGCCGCCGTCCGCGAGTTCCTCGACCGGCACGGCTACGACACCACCGACTTCCGCGCCCAGCAGCAGACCATCCTCAACCAGGGCCTGATCCAGCAGGGCGGCACCAGCATCGTCGGCAACCAGGCGATCGGCACCGGTGCGCGCGCCACCCAGCAGGTCCCCCGGCAGGCCGGCCCGGCCGCTTCCGGCGCCGCCGCCGTCCCCGACGAGTAGGCCGATGAGCCGCGCGCGAGCAGGAGGTTCATGTCATGCGTGACGACCGAGGCCGTCAGGAGCCTGCCGTCAACAACGGACTGGTCATCAGCGGAGGCACCCATTACGTGGGCAACCAGGCGGTGGGGCAGGGCGCCCAGGCGTTCGCCGGCTCGGTCTCCTTCTCGCCCCAGGACGCCGAGCAGGCCGCCAGGACGGCCCGGCTCCTGGACCAGGTGGAGAGCTTGCTCCAAGAGCACCGGGAGGCGCTCGCCGACCCGGAGGCGACCAGCAGGGAACTGCGGCGGCTGCGGGAGGAACTCGACGAGGAGGAACCGCAGCCCACGGTCCTGCGCCGGGCCCTGGACCGGCTCACCGCGTTCGTCCAGCCGGTGGGCCCGCTGGTGACCGCGGTGGGACAGCTCGCGCAGTCCGTGCAGGGCCTCCCCATGCCCTGAGCGGGGCCCGCCGGGCGGCCGTCCGGACCAGTACGCCGGGCGGGGTCCCGGCACGCTGTGGCACCGTGCCGGAAGACGAGCGAAAGGCAGGCAGGTGGGTGATCTCTTCCTGGTCCGGCACGGCGAGACGGAGTGGTCGCGGTCCGGGCGGCACACCGGCTCCACCGACGTCCCGCTGACCGACCAGGGCCGGGAGCAGGCGCGGCGGCTGGTGCCGCTGATCCGCTCGCACCGCGTCGGGGCCGCGTTCGTCAGCCCGCTGCAACGCGCCCGCGAGACGGCCGAGCTGATCGGGCTCCAAGGCGTACGGATCGACACCGACCTGCGGGAGTGGGACTACGGCGGCTACGAGGGCGTCACCACCGTCGAGATCCAGCGGACCCGGCCGGACTGGTTCCTGTTCACCGACGGGGTCGCGCCCGGACCGCCGGAGCACCCCGGGGAGACACCGGAGCAGGTCGGGGAGCGGGCCGACCGGGTGCTGGCCAAGGCGGACGCCGCGCTGGCCGACACCGAGGGGTGCGTGGTGCTGGTGGCGCACGGGCACTTCCTGCGGGTGCTCACCGCGCGGCGCCTGGGGCTGGCGCCGTCCGCCGGGGCGCTGTTCCAGTTGGCCACCGGGACGCTGTGCCGCCTGGGCACGGAGCACGGGCGGCCGGTGATCGCCGCCTGGAATGTCAGACCCCCGGCGTAGCCTGCGCAGCAGATCTCCGGACCGGGAAGGGGGGCCGCCATGGCACGTCCGCCGACCGCCGCGCAGCGGCGGGTCGTCGACGCCGCCGATCCCGTCACGGGGCGGCTGAAGGGCACGGGGGCGCAGCTCGCGGCACTGGTGGAGCGGGGGCTCGCCTTCCGGCACCCGCGGCCGCCGCACGACCACTTCCTGACCCCGGCGGGGCAGCGGATTCGACAGGCCCCCGCGGCCGAAGTGCCGGCTCCGGCACGGGAGACGGGCGGCGTCTTCGCCGCGCGGGCCGGGGGCGGGGAGGAGCCCGCGGACAGCGGGCCGGCGCGGCTCAGGGAGGTGCGGGGCGCCTGGGACGGGCTGCTGGAACTGCGCCGGATGACCAATCCGGACGGCTCCACGGAGAGACCCTGCGCCTGGGAGCGCTCGCATCTGGTGCGGGCCGCCGCGCTCGCCCTGGAGGCGGCCGGGCACCGCCCGGCGGACGCCGAGGGCGACGGCTACCGGGTCCGGGCGACCCCGCAGCCCGAGGCCGTCGCGGTGTACGCGCCGGACGCCGGGGCGCTGCGGGCGGCGGCGGCCACTCTTGAGGGGGCGGGGTGGCAGGCCGGTGAGTACACCGAGCCGCGGACCAGGGTCCGTTATCTGCTGGCCTCCCCGCGCAAGGTGTGACGGACATGCCAAGATCGGGGGCATCGCCCCCGGGGGACGTCCACGACGAGAGGCAGCAGTGGTGAGCGAACCGTTTTCCGTTCCGGTGACCGTCCGCGGGTACGAGACGGACGTACAGGGACACCTCAACCAGGCCGTGTACCTCAACTACGCGGAGCACGCCCGCTGGGCGCTGCTGCACGCGGCCGGGATCAGCCAGTCCGCCCTCGTCGGCAAGGGCGTCGGCCCGGTCGCCCTGGAGACCACCATCCGCTTCCGGCGCGAGCTGTTCGCCGGCGACGAGGTGGAGGTGAGCTGCGCCTTCGAGTGGCGCGGCGGCAAGACGTTCCGCATCCGGCAGACCGTGCGCAAGACCGACGGCACGGTGGCCGCCGAGGTCGAGGCGCTCGGCGGGCTGATGGACCTCAAGGCCCGCAGACTGGTCGCGGACCCGAGGGAGTACTTCAGGGCGCTGGCCTCCGACCCGGCGCTGTTCGGCCTGTAGCGGCGCGGGCCGGACGCCGTGGGCCGGCGTCCCCCCGAGGGGGCGCCGGCCGGTGCGTCTGCGTCAGGGGGCCGCGGTCGCCCGGGTGGCGCCGGTGATCTCCTCCCCCGCCTCCATCGGATGGGTCACGTCCTGGGCCTCGCGGCCCTTGCCGAGGTGGTTGAAGACCAGGTTGAGCAGGACGGCGGCGACACAGCCGGTGGAGATCCCCGAGTCCAGGATGATCTTCGCGGTCTCCGGGAACGCGTGGTAGAACTCCGGCGCGGTGATCGGCACGATGCCGACCGCGAGGGAGACCGCCACGATCAGCACGTTGTTGTCCTTCTCCAGGCCGGCCCGGACCAGGGTCTGGATGCCGCTGGCCGCGACCGAGCCGAACAGCACGACGCCCGCGCCGCCGAGCACCGGGCGCGGTACGACGGCGATGAGCGAGGCGGCGATGGGGCACAGGCCCATCAGGACCAGGAAGCCGCCGCCGGCCGCGACGACGAACCTGCTGCGGATCTTCGTCATCGCCACCAGCCCGATGTTCTGGGCGAAGGCGCTGCACATGAAGCCGTTGAACAGGGGGCTGAGGGCGGAGCCGAGGGTGTCGGCGCGCAGTCCGGCCGCGATCGTCTTCTCGTCGGCGGGACGCCCGACGATCTCGCCGAGGGCGAGCATGTCCGCGGTGGACTCGGTCATGGACACCACCATGACCACGCACATCGACACGATCGCCGCGATCTGGAACTGCGGCGCCCCGAAGTGGAACGGCGTCGGGAAGCCGACCAGGTCCGCGTCGGCGACCGGCCCGAAGTCGGTGACGCCGAACGGGATCGCGATGAGCGTGCCGACGACCAGGCCCAGCAGGACGGCGATCTGCTTGACGAAGCCCCGGGTGAAGCGGCGCAGCAGCAGCACGACGGCCAGGGTGAGGGCGGCCAGGCCCAGGTTGGTCGGGGAGCCGTAGTCGCCGGCCCGGGTGTCGGGGCCCTGGGCCCAGCCGAAGGCGACGGGCAGCAGGGATATGCCGATCAGGGTGATGACGGTGCCGGTGACGACCGGCGGGAAGAAGCGGACCGCCTTGCAGAAGACCGGCGCGGCGAGGAAGCCGAGGAGGCCGGCGACGATGACCGCGCCGAAGATCAGCGGCAGCGCGTCGGACTTGTCGTCGGTGGCGGCGACGACCGCCGTCATGGGGGCGACACCGGCGAAGGTGACACCGTTGACGAAGGGCAGCCTGGCGCCGATCTTCCAGACGCCGAGGGTCTGGAGCAGGGTGGCGAGACCGGCGGTGAACAGACAGGCGCCGGTCAGGAAGGTCAGTTCGGTGCCGGAGAGGCCGACGGCCGCACCGACGATCAGGGGTGGGGCGACGACCCCCGCGTACATGGCCGCCACGTGCTGGAGACCGGTGGTCGCCATCTTCACGGGGGGCAGTTTCTCGTCAACTGGGTGGTCGGCCACGGCGGGTCGCCTCCGGTCGGTTGCACGTCGACTCTGACGTGGGTGTCATGGAGGTGGTACAGGGGGTCGTGCGGGACCAGGGACGGGTGCGCGGGTGCGGAACCGTCCCGGGGCGCGCGTCCCCGCGCGCCCCGGTGCCGGCCGCCGGGTCCCCTGGTGGGGGTCCTCGGCTGCCGGCCGGGAGCCGTCCCTCCCGGCCGGAGATCAAGTGCCGTACGTGACTTACGGTGCCGGGTCGTCCGGCGCGCACGGGGTACGGCTGCCCGTCGTGCACGGGGTCGGGTCGTCCGCCGTACTAGGGGGTGCGGTCGCCCGCCGCGATCCGGGCGAGGCGGCGGGCCTCGTCGCGGGTGGCACGGGCGATGGCGTCCTCGTCGGCGGTGAGCAGGCGGCCGTCGGCCACGATCTGGCGGCCGTCGACGAAGGAGGCGGTGACGGGGGCGGCGGCGCCGAGGACCAGGGCGGTCACCGGGTCGGTGATGGAGGCGTGGGCGAGGGTGTCCATCCGCCAGAGCACCAGGTCGGCGAGCTTGCCCGGCTCCAGGGAGCCGATCTGCGCCGCCCGGCCGAGGACCTGGGCGCCGCCGTAGGTGCCCAGGCGCAGCGCCTGCCGGGCGGTGAGCGCGGCCTCGCGGTGGCCGCCGAGGCGGTTGATCAGCAGGGCGTTGCGCAGTTCGGTGTGGAGTTCGCCGGACTCGTTGGAGGCGGTGCCGTCGACGCCGAGGCCGACCGGGACACCGGCGGCGAGCAGGTCCGGGACCCGGGCTATGCCGGCCGCGAGGCGGGCGTTGGAGGAGGGGCAGTGGGCCACGCCGGTCCGGGTCCGGGCGAAGGCGGCGATGTCGGCGTCGTTCATGTGGACGCAGTGGGCCATCCACACGTCCTCGCCGAGCCAGCCGGTGGACTCGAAGTAGTCGGTCGGGCCCATGCCGAACAGCTCGTGGCAGAACTTCTCCTCCTCCACCGTCTCCGAGCCGTGGGTGTGCAGCCGCACCCCGAGCCGGCGGGCCAGCTCGGCGCCCCGGCGCAGCAGTTCGGTGGAGACGGAGAACGGGGAGCAGGGCGCGACGGCGACCTGGGTCATCGCGTCGGAGGCCGGGTCGTGGTGGCGCCGGACGGTCTCCTCGGTGGCGGCGAGGGCGTCGTCCAGGCTCTCCACCGCGAAGTCCGGCGGCAGTCCCCCGTCGGACTCGCCGCGGTCCATGGAGCCGCGGGCGAGGGTGAAGCGGACGCCCATGTCCCGGGCGGCGCCGATGATCGCGCCGGACAGGTCGCCGGTGCCGCGCGGGAAGACGTAGTGGTGGTCCATGGCGGTGGTGACGCCGCCGCGGGCCATCATGGCCAACGAGCCGTTCGCGGCCGCCCGGACCATCTCCTCGTCGATGCGCGCCCAGGTCGGGTAGAGCGCGACCAGCCAGTCGAACAGGTTGTGATCGGTGGCCAGTCCCCGGGTGATCCACTGGTAGAAGTGGTGGTGGGTGTTGACCAGTCCGGGGGTCACGAGATGACCGGAGGCGTCGATACGGCGGACGACGTTCTCCAGGCCCTCGGGGGCCGTGCCCGCGCCGACCGACTCGATGCGGTTGCCGGCGACGACGACGTATCCCGTGGCGTACTCGGTGTCCCGGGCGTCGACGGTCGCCACCGCGCCGTTCTCGATCACCATGCGCTGGACTGCTGCCATGATGCGTCCTTTTCTCATCGTGGGCAGGGCACGGCAGGACCCTAGGAGGATTTGAGTGCCGGAGCCGTGGAGCCGCTCCGGGTGCCGAGATGATGGAAGAACAGGTTGAGCGCGACCGCCACGATCGCGCCGGCGCTGATGCCGGAGCCGAGCACGGTCTGCGCCCAGGCCGGGAAGTCGGCGTAGAAGGTCGGCGCGGCCAGCGGGATGATCCCGGCGCCCAGGGCGACGGCCACCAGGATGATGTTGGAGCTGTCGTCCAGTCCGGCCTCGGACAGGGTGCGGATGCCGCTGACGGCGATCGACCCGAAGAGCACGATGCCCGCGCCGCCCAGGACCGGCATCGGCACCAGGGAGACGACCGCGCCCAGGACCGGGAAGGCGCCGAGGACCAGCAGGGTGGCGCCGGCCGCGGCGACGACGTACCGGCTGCGCACCCGGGTCAGGGAGACGACGCCCACGTTCTGCGCGAAGGCGGAGGTGGGGAAGCCGCCGAAGACGGGGCCGACCAGGGTGGCGATGCCGTCGGTGCGCAGGCCCCGGGTGATGACCTCGGCGTCCGCGCGGCGGTCGCAGATCTCGCCGAGGGCGAGCATGCCGGCGCTGGACTCGGTCATCAGCACCAGCATCACGATGCAGAGCGACAGGATCGCGGCGGGCTGGAAGACCGGGGCGCCGAAGGCGAACGGCGTGGGCAGCGCGGCGACTGGCGCGGCGCCGATGGCCGAGAAGTCGGCCATGCCGAACGGAATCGCGGCCAGGGTGCCGATCAACAGGCCGGCCAGCAGCGCTACTTGCTTGAGGAAGCCCCGGCCGAAGCGCTGCATCAGCAGGATCACGGCGAGGGTGAACGCGGCGAGCGCGAGGTTGGACATGGAGCCGAAGTCGGCCGCGGTCTCGTCGCCGCCCTGGGCCCAGCCCACCGGCACCGGCATCAGGGTGACCCCGATGAGGGTGATCACCACGCCGGTGACCAGGGGCGGGAAGAAGCGGAGCAGTCGCCCGAAGAACGGGCCGATGGCCAGGCAGAAGACCCCGGCGACCATCACCGCGCCGTAGATGGCGGGGAGTTGGTCCGCCTTGTCGTTGGTCTCGGCGATCGCCAGGATCGGGGCGATGCCGGCCGAGGAGGCCGCGTTGACGAACGGCAGTCGGTTGCCGACGAACCTGCCTGCCCCGAGGGTCTGTACCAGGGTCGCGACACCGGCGATGAGCAGCGACGCGGCGATCAGCCGGGTGCGGGCCGCGAGGTCGAGACCGCAGGCCTGGCCGATGATGAGCGGAGGAGTGACGACGCCCGCGTACATGGCGGCGATGTGCTGGAGCGCGGCGGGGACGAGCCGCGAGGGGTGGAGCTTCTCGTCCACCGGGTGCACGGACGTGACGGCGTCCTCGATGTGCTCCGGCGGGGTGGAACAGGGGGCTTTCGCCGGCCCCTTTGCAGGCTGTGCCATGGTGTTCCCTCCGGTGTGGCGGGCCCCGGTCCCGGTGCCGGGACCGGGGACCCGCGTCCCGCGTCAGAGGTTGGTCATGTCGACCGGGATTCGGGCCTCGCAGCCGTCGCGCAGTACGGTGGCCTCGATCAGGCCGTACGGGCGGTCGGCGGCGAAGTACACCTCGTTGTCGTTCTTGAGGCCGAACGGCTCCAGGTCGACGAGGAAGTGGTGCTTGTTCGGCAGCGAGAAGCGGACCTCGTCGATCTCGCCGCGGTTGTTGATGATGCGCGAGCCCATCTGGTACAGCGTCTGCTGCAGCGAGAGCGAGTACGTCTCGGCGAAGGCCTGGAGCATGTGCTTCTTCACCTGCTCGTAGGACTTCTCCCAGTTGGGCGCCTTCTGCTCGTCGTCGGTCCAGTTGAACCGCCAGCGGGCGGCGACCTGGGTGGCCAGGATGCGGTCGTACGCCTCCTGGAGGGTCGTGTACTTGTCCTTGACGTAGCCCCAGAACTCGGAGTTGGTCGAGTTCATCACCACCAGGTCCTTCAGACCGGAGATCACCTCCCACTTCTCACCGTCGTAGGTGATCTGGGTGAGGCGGGTCTCCTGGCCCTTGCGGACGAAGGAGTGCTTGACCTCGTCGGCGCCGATGAACCGCGAGTTGGCGTCCGAGGTCTCGATCCGCTCCCAGGCGTACTCCTCGATCCGGATTCGGGCGCGGTGGATCGGCTGCTGCGAGGTGACGAAGTGCCGGGCGAGGTGGATGCCGAACTGCTCGGCGGACTCGATGCCGTACTCCTTGGCGAACGCGAACACCGTGTTCTTGGTGGTGTCGGTCGGCAGGACGTTGGCGTTGGAGCCGGAGTAGTGGACCTCCTCCATGTCGCCGGACAGGGCGACGGAGACGTTGAGGTCCTTGATGTGATGGGTGGCGCCGTCCCGCGTGATCTTGACGACTCGGTTCTCGGCCTTGCCGTACTGGTTCTGTCCCAGGATCGTGGGCATTTAGCTAGCTCCCTCGGTAAACGGAGTAGCCGAACGGGTTGAGCAGCAGCGGTACGTGGTAGTGCTCGCCGGGCTTGACGGCGAAGGTGATGGCCACCTCGGGGAAGAACGCACCGCTGTCCCGATTCGCGGGGGCGTCCTGCTGCGTATCGGCTTGCTGATTCGCGGTTGTGATGAAGTACGGCTCCACCGCGAAGTCGAGCCGTACATGGGTCGTGCCCTCCGGCAGTGCCGGGAAATCCTTGCAGCGCCCGTCGGCGTCGGTCGCCGAGCCGCCGAGGTCCCGCCAGTCCCCCTCGTGCCCGGCGCGGGCGGCGAGGCGGACGGCGATGCCCTCGGCGGGGCGGCCGGCGCTGGTGTCCAGTACGTGCGTGGACACGGAGGCGGTGGTGCTGGTGCTCATGGTCGGGCGTCCTCTTCGACGAGTCGGGCCAGCCGGATGCGGTTGATCCTGCCCAGTTCGGTGCGGACGGTCTCCCGCTCCTGCTCGGGCGAGTTGCCGATCCGCTCCTTCACGGCGTCCCGCATCTGCTCGGCGCTCCGGCCGGTGGCGCAGATGAGGAACACATGGCCGAACTTCTCCTGGTAGGCGAGGTTCAGTTCGAGCATCTCCGCCTTGAGCTGCTCGGAGGCGCCGGCCATGCCGCTCTGCTCCCGGGCGGACGTGGGGTCGCCGGGCTTGGGGCGGCCGATCGGCGGGTGCCCGGCCATCGCCTCCGCGAGGTCCGCCGCCGTCAGCTCGGCCATGGCGGCGTCGCTCGCGGCGTACAGGTCCTCGACGGTGGCGCAGGGGCGGGCGGCGAGCAGCCGGCGTACCCACGCCGTGGAGGCACACGCCTCGTGGAGCGCGGCGAACGCCGCGGTTTCCTCGAGGGTGTTGAAACGGGCCAGGCCCGGCGGCGGGGAAGTGGACGTCACGGGAGAGCCTCCGTGGCCTTGTGCTGAACTGGCGTGCCGATAGCTAACGCGCTCCGAAACACAGCGTCAACAGTTTGTTGAAAATTCGCGGTAAACAAAGCCTCCGTCCGGTTGCCGGACGGCGGCCTGTGCTACGGGACGAAAGCACAGGTCAGACGCCCTTCTCCCGGTTGAGGTAGTTGTAGACGGTGAAGCGGCTGACGCCGAGGGCGCTCGCGACGGTCTCCACGCCGTGGCGCACGGAGAAGGCGCCGCGCGCCTCCAGCATCCGGACCACCTCCTGCTTGGCCTTGCGGTCCAGATCGGCCAGGGGCCTGCCCTGCCGGCGCTCCAGGGCGGCCAGGATGTGGTCGAGGGAGTCGGCGAGCTGCGGCAGCCGTACGGCGACGGCCTCGGCACCCGCCCAGGAGAGCACCACGTCGTCCTGGCCCGCCTCGTCGGGCGGGACCAGCTCGCCGCCGATGGCGTCGACCAGGGGCTTGACGGCGGCGATGAACGACTCGGCCGAGCCGCCGGTCACCGCTCGTCCGCCCCGAGGACGTTGACCTGGAGGGAGATCCGGGTGGCGCCCGCGTCCAGGGCCCGGCGCAGCAGGGCGTCCAGGGCGGTGAGCACCGTGTCCGCGCCGCCCTCCGCGGTGTTGCCGAAGGGGCCGACGTCCACCTCGTCCAGCCCCGCCGCCTCGATGACCTCGCGGGCGACCAGCGCGTGGGCGGGCGCCTCGTCGAGGTCGAAGGGCTCGGTCGTGAACTCCACTCTCAATCGCACGCGCTCAACCTAACGCGCGGCGCCGGATTGTGCCGACCCCTCTTGACAACCCCGGACACCCGACGGCAATCTTCCATTACGCAGAAATGAACTTCCGTAATACGGAATCACGACCACGGAAGGGAGCGCGGGACCCCCATGGGATTCGCAGACCAGCGCTTCAACGTCAACCTGTCGATCCTCTTCACGGAACTCCCGCTCCTGGAGCGCCCCGCGGCCGCCGCCGCGGCCGGCTTCACCGCGGTCGAGCTGTGGTGGCCGTGGATCGACTCCCCCACCCCCGAGCAGTCCGAACTGGACGCCCTGAAGCGGGCGATCGAGGACGCGGGCGTCCGGCTCACGGGCCTGAACTTCTACGCCGGGCGGCTCCCCGGCCCCGACCGCGGCGCCCTGTCGGTCCCCGGCGCGGAGTCGGACCGGTTCCGCGCCAACATCGACGTGGCCGCCGGCTTCGCCCAGTCGCTCGGGTGCACGGCGCTCAACGCGCTGTACGGCAACCGCGTCGAGGGCGTGGACCCGGCCGAGCAGGACGCGCTCGCGCTGGAGAACCTGGTCCTCGCGGCCCGCGCGGCCGACCGGATCGGCGCCGTCCTGCTGATCGAGGCGCTCAACGAGCCCGAGTCGCCGCGGTATCCGCTGGTGTCGGCGCCGGCCGCGGTCGGCGTCGTCGACAAGGTCAACGAGGCCACCGGCCTGGGCAACGCCAAGTTCCTGATGGACCTGTACCACCTGTCGATGAACGGCGAGGACCTGCCGGAGGTGATCGAGCGGTACGCGGCGAAGACCGGCCACGTGCAGATCGCCGACAACCCCGGCCGCGGCGCCCCGGGCACCGGCTCGCTGCCGCTGGAGGAGCTGCTCGGCCTGCTGGCGAAGGCGGGTTACGAGGGCTGGGTCGGGCTGGAGTACAAGCCCGGCGACCGCCCCAGCGCCGAGTCCTTCGGCTGGCTGCCCCCCGGGGCACGCGCCGCCCGCTGACCACCGTCCCCGTCATTCGAGTCGTTCGAGAGGCACCCTCACCATGAGCACTCTTCCCAAGGTCGCCTGGATCGGTCTCGGCATCATGGGCTCCCCCATGTCCGAGAACCTGATCAAGGCGGGTTACCAGGTCACCGGTTACACGCTGGAGCAGGAGAAGCTGGACCGGCTGGCCGCCGCCGGCGGCACCGCGGCCGGTTCGATCGCCGAGGCCGTCCGGGACGCCGACGTGATCGTCACGATGGTGCCCGCCTCCCCGCAGGTCGAGGCCATCGCCTACGGCCCCGACGGCATCCTGGAGAACGCGCGCTCCGGCGCGCTGCTGATCGACATGTCCTCGATCACCCCGCAGACCTCCGTCGACCTGGCGAAGGCCGGCCAGGACAAGGGCGTGCGGGTGCTCGACGCCCCGGTGTCCGGCGGCGAGGCCGGCGCCATCGAGGCCGTGCTGTCCATCATGGTCGGCGGCGAGCAGGCCGACTTCGAGGAGGCCAGGCCGCTGCTGGAGGCGCTGGGCAGGACCATCGTGCTGTGCGGTCCGCACGGCTCGGGCCAGACCGTGAAGGCCGCCAACCAGCTCATCGTCGCCGTGAACATCCAGGCGTGCGCCGAGGCCGTGGTCTTCCTGGAGAAGTCGGGCGTCGACCTCAAGGCGGCGCTGGACGTCCTCAACGGCGGGCTGGCCGGCTCCACCGTGCTGACGCGGAAGAAGGACAACTTCCTGGACCGCGACTTCCGGCCGGGCTTCCGCATCGACCTGCACCACAAGGACATGGGCATCGTCACCGACGCCGCCCGCAACGTGGGTGCGGCCCTGCCGGTCGGCGCGGTGGTCGCCCAGTTGGTGGCGTCCCTGCGCGCCCAGGGCGACGGCGGCCTGGACCACTCCGCCCTGCTGCGGGCCGTGGAGCGCCTCTCCGGCGCCCAGGTCTGACGCACCCGGACCTCCGGGCGGCGCCGCCGCCGACATCTGTCCTGTCGCGCCCAGGCGGTGGCGCCGCCCGGAACCTTTATCAACAAACTGTTGACGTTCTAACACCTCAAACTTAGGCTCCACGAAGCGGAAACGGTTTTCCGCTTGACGTTTTCGCTGACACCCGCACGGAAGGTCCACGATGTCGCAGCGCGTGCTCACCACCGAGTCCGGCGCCCCGGTCGCCGACAACCAGAACTCCGCCTCCGCCGGCGTCGGCGGACCGCTCCTGATCCAGGACCAGCACCTGCTGGAGAAGCTCGCCCGGTTCAACCGCGAGCGCATCCCGGAGCGCGTGGTGCACGCCCGCGGCTCCGGCGCCTACGGCCACTTCGAGGTCACCGACGACGTCACGGACTACACGCACGCCGAGTTCCTGGACACCGTCGGCAAGCGCACCGAGGTCTTCGTGCGCTTCTCCACCGTCGCCGACTCGCTCGGCGGCGCGGACGCGGTGCGCGACCCGCGCGGCTTCGCGGTGAAGTTCTACACCCGCGAGGGCAACTACGACCTGGTCGGCAACAACACCCCGGTGTTCTTCATCAAGGACCCGATCAAGTTCCCCGACTTCATCCACTCGCAGAAGCGTGACCCGTTCACCGGCCGCCAGGAGCCGGACAACGTCTGGGACTTCTGGGCCAACTCCCCCGAGGCCACGCACCAGGTGACCTGGCTGATGGGCGACCGCGGCATCCCGGCCTCCTACCGGCACATGGACGGCTTCGGCTCGCACACCTACCAGTGGACCAACAGCGCGGGCGAGGCGTTCTACGTCAAGTACCACTTCAAGACCAACCAGGGCATCCGCTGCCTGTCCGCCGAGCAGGCGGCCGAGACCGCGGGCCAGGACCCGGCCTCCCACCAGACGGACCTGCTCCAGGCCATCGAGCGCGGGGTGCACCCGTCCTGGACGCTGCACGTGCAGCTCATGCCGGCGGCGGAGGCGGCCGACTACCGCTTCAACCCGTTCGACGTGACCAAGGTGTGGCCGCACAAGGACTACCCGCTGCGCCGGGTGGGCCGGCTGGTCCTGGACCGCAACCCGGACAACGTGTTCGCCGAGGTCGAGCAGGCCGCGTTCTCCCCGAACAACTTCGTGCCGGGCATCGGCCCCTCCCCCGACAAGATGCTCCAGGGCCGCCTGTTCGCCTACGCGGACGCGCAGCGCTACCGCCTGGGCGTCAACCACACCCAGCTCGCCGTCAACGCGCCCCGCGCCACGACCGCGGAGAACTACGGCCGGGACGGTCTGATGGCCGCCAACAACCAGCCCCGCTACGCCAAGAACTACGAGCCGAACTCCTACGACGGCCCCGTCGAGACCGGCCGCCCGCTGGCCGCGCCGCTGCCCGTCTCCGGGCACACCGGCACCCACGAGGCGCCGCTGCACACCAAGGACGACGACTTCTTCCAGGCCGGTGAGCTGTACCGGCTGATGACCGAGGACGAGAAGAAGCGCCTGGTCGCGAACATCGCCGGCGGCCTGTCCCAGGTCTCCCGCGACGACGTGATCGAGAAGAACCTCGCCCACTTCCACGCCGCCGACCCCGAGTACGGCAAGCGCGTGGAGGCGGCGGTCCGCGCCCTGCGCGAGGACTGACCCCACCGGCTCGCGGACGGCACCCGACGGGAGGTCGGGGCCGTACGCGTGGCCCGCGGAAGCACCGGCCGGCCCGGATGAGGGGTGGCCACCGGCGCGCCGCGGGCGGGACCCGAGGACCGCGGCGGCCGGCGAGCCAGTGCGGTGGTGAAGGGCCCGGCGCCCGCTCCTACGACCTGAGGGGAGCGGACCCGGTCCCGTCGCCGCCCGCCGCGGTCCCGGCCGGGGCCGCCCCACGGCCCCCCACAGCTCCGTCCGGCGGCGCGAACGACCTGTCGCGCCCAGCCTCGCGCCGTCGGACGGCCACCACCACGGCAGCACGGCAGCACCCTCACCGGTCCCAGGAGCGCCGGATGCGGAACCCCCGCGTCCGGCGCTTCTCGGCGTCCCGCCGGGCTGCCTCAAGTCTTCCTCTGAAACCGGCGCCCGCGCGCTTGGAGCACCCCCGCGGCCGGGCACATACCCGGACACACGGGGGGTGGGGCCGATGGACACCGGCACGGATTTCGGACTGGAGCCGTACGAGACGGCGCTGCTGGCCGGCGGCCCGCGGGCGGCCGTCACGGTGGCGGTGGTGGCCCTTCGGCTGCGGGGCCTGGTCGAGACCGGCCCGCAGGGGACCCTGTGCGCGCCGGAAGCGGTGGACGAGGAGGTGCCCCCGTTCGTGGGAACGGTGATGGACTGCCTCCGCGAGCCGCTCACCGTACGCGAGCTGGTCCGCCATCCGGACGTCAAGCTCGCGCTGGCCCTGGCCCGCATCCCGCTCGCGGACGCCGGACTGCTCGGCCGCCCGCGGCTCGCCCCGAACCGGACCGCCCGCCGCCGGGTGGCGTTCCTGCGGGAGCGGTACCCGCTGCCGGACGCCCCGCACGGGCTGGGCGACGAGGACACGCTGCTCGCCGTCGCCCTGCACGGGGAGGCCGCGCTGCGCCTGCTGCTGCCGCGCTTCGCCGGGCGGGCCGGGCTGCTGTCCGGCCCCGGGACGGACCCGGGGGGCGGCGTACGCCCGCGCCGCCGGGGCCGGTTCGCGCGGCGCCCGGGGACCGGCGCGTACGAGGACGCCGCCGGCCCCCGGGACCACTCGGGCGGCGAGGGCTGAACAGACGGGAGGGCGGCCCGTCCCGGGGGGAACGGACCGCCCTCTTCCCATCGCCCGTGCGGCGTCAGACCTTCAGCGTCCGGACGGCGGTCGGGGCGTGGCCCGGCTCGGTGGCCAGTTCCTCGAACTCCACCACGTTGGAGATGTCGTTGGTGCCCGACATGGAGATGTTGGTGACGCGCTCCAGGATCGCCTCCACGACGACCGGCACCCGGTACTCGGCGGCGAGCTTCTTGGCCTGCTCGAAGGCGGCGCCCAGCTCGGCCGGGTCGGTCACCCGGATCGCCTTGCAGCCCAGGCCCTCGGCGACCTTGACGTGGTCGACGCCGTAGACGCCCAGCTCGGGCGAGTTGATGTTCTCGAACTCCAGCTTGACCTGGAAGTCGATGTCGAAGGCCCGCTGCGCCTGGCGGATCAGGCCCAGGTAGGAGTTGTTCACCAGCACGTGCACGTACGGAATCCGGTGCTGCGCGCCGACGGCCAGTTCCTCCAGCATGAACTGGAAGTCGTAGTCCCCGGAGAGGGCGACGACCTGGGCCCCGGGGTCGGCCTTGGCGACGCCGAGCGCGGCGGGGACGGTCCACCCGAGGGGGCCGGCCTGGCCGCAGTTGATCCAGTGCCGGGGGCGGTAGACGTGCAGCATCTGGGCGCCGGCGATCTGCGAGAGGCCGATGGTGGAGACGTACCGGGTCTCCGGTCCGAACGCCTTGTTCATCTCCTCGTAGACGCGCTGCGGCTTGATCGGGATGTCGTCGAAGTGGGTACGGCGCTGGAGGCTCGCCTTGCGCTCCTGCGCGGACGCGGCCCAGGCGGAGCGGTCGGGCAGCTTGCCGGCCGCCTCCAGTTCCCGCGCCACCTCGATGAACAGCTCCAGGGCGGCCTTGGCGTCGGAGGCGATGCCGTAGTCCGGGGCGAAGATCTTGCCGATCTGGGTGGGTTCGATGTCGACGTGGACGAACTTCCGTCCGGCGGTGTAGACGTCGAGCTTGCCGGTGTGGCGGTTGGCCCAGCGGTTGCCGATGCCGAGGACGAAGTCGGACTCCAGGAAGGTCGCGTTGCCGTAGCGGTGCGAGGTCTGCAGGCCGACCATGCCGGCGTTCAGTTCGTGGTCGTCGGGGAGCGCGCCCCAGCCCATCAGGGTGGGCACCACGGGGATGCCGGTCAGCTCGGCGAACTCGACCAGCAGGGCGGCGGCGTCGGCGTTGATGACCCCGCCGCCCGCGACGATCAGCGGGCGCTCGGCGGCGTTGAGCATCCCGAGCGCCTTCTCGACCTGGGGGCGGGTCGCGGCCGGCTTGTAGACCGGCAGCGGCTCGTAGGTCTCCGGGTCGAACTCGATCTCGGTGAGCTGGACGTCGATCGGCAGGTCGATCAGGACCGGCCCGGGACGCCCGGAGCGCATCAGGTGGAACGCCTTCTGGAAGACGCCGGGGACCTGCGCGGCCTCCAGCACGGTCACCGCCATCTTGGTGACCGGCGCGGCGATGGAGGCGATGTCGACGGCCTGGAAGTCCTCCTTGTGGATCACCGCGGTCGGGGCCTGGCCGGTGATGCACAGGATCGGGATGGAGTCGCCGGTCGCCGAGTACAGGCCGGTGATCATGTCGGTGCCGGC
The DNA here is from genome assembly GCF_042899225.1 of Streptomyces sp. NPDC000134. Classification (NCBI taxonomy): domain Bacteria; kingdom Bacillati; phylum Actinomycetota; class Actinomycetes; order Kitasatosporales; family Streptomycetaceae; genus Streptomyces; species Streptomyces sp. NPDC000134. Next base: position 120,817 of record NZ_JBIAZN010000011.1, on the reverse strand, counting down.
CGGCCCGGAGGTGCCGACGCAGACGCCGATGTTGCCGGGGTGGGTACGGGTGTAGCCCTCGGCCATGTGGGACGCGCCCTCGACATGGCGGGCGAGGGTGTGGGTGATGCCGCCGGACGCCTTGAGCGCCGCGTAGAACGGGTTGATCGCCGCGCCGGGCACACCGAACGCGTCCGAGACGCCCTCGCGCTTGAGGATCTCAACTGCCGCGCGGGCAGCGGTCATACGAGCCATCGAGTACTCCTGCTTCGGCTGTCGGATTCGCATTCCCGTCGCGCCCGCGGTGAGCAATTCCGTATAGCGAAATTTGACTTCTACTATCTGGAAGTAATGTAAGTGGGCGAGCTGAGGGGCGTCAAGAGACGGAACGGCCGCGGCGCCGGGCGCCGCGGCCGCAGGAGACAGCCGGAGGTCAGGCGCCGTAGCGCTCGCGCAGTTCGACCTTGCGGACCTTGCCGGAGACGGTCATCGGGAAGGAGTCCACGATCCGCAGCCCGGTGGGCACCTTGTAGTGGGCCAGCCTGCCCTCGCAGTGGGCGCGCACCTCCTGAAGGGTGGGCGGCGCGGCCGGGTCGGCCGGGATCACGCAGGCGAGCACCTCCTCGCCGTACCGCTCGTGCGGCACCCCGACGACCTGGACGTCCGCGATGCCGGGGTGGGTGTGCAGGAACTCCTCGATCTCGCGCGGGTAGATGTTCTCCCCGCCCCGGATGATCACGTCCTTGATGCGGCCGACGATCTCGACGTACCCGTCCTCGCGCATCACCGCCAGGTCCCCGGTGTGCATCCAGCGGCCGGAATCGATCGCCTCGGCGGTCTGGTCCGGCTCGTTCCAGTAGCCGAGCATCACGCCGTAACCGCGGGTGCACAGTTCGCCGGCGGCGCCGCGCGGCAGGGTGACGCCGGTCGCCGGGTCGACCACCTTGACCTCGATGTGCGGCAGCACCCGGCCGACGGTGCCGGTGCGGTGTTCCAGGTCGTCGTCCCTGCGGGTCTGGAGGGAGACCGGGGAGGTCTCGGTCATGCCGTAGCAGATGGCGACCTCGGCCATGTGCATCTCGGCGACCACCCGTTTCATCACCTCCACCGGGCAGGGCGAGCCCGCCATGATGCCGGTGCGCAGCGAGGAGAGGTCGTACGCCGCGAAGTCCGGCAGGTGCAGTTCGGCGATGAACATGGTCGGCACGCCGTACAGGGAGGTGCACCGCTCGGCCTGGACCGCCTCCAGCGTCGCCCCCGGGTCGAAGGACGGGGCCGGGATGACGATGCAGGCGCCGTGGGAGGTGGCCGCCAGGTTCCCCATGACCATGCCGAAGCAGTGGTAGAAGGGCACCGGCAGACAGATCCGGTCCTGCTCGGTGTACCCGACCAGCTCACCGACGAAGTACCCGTTGTTGAGGATGTTGTGGTGGGAGAGGGTCGCGCCCTTGGGGAAGCCCGTGGTGCCCGAGGTGTACTGGATGTTGATCGGGTCGTCGCAGGACAGCTCCTCGTACGCCGGGCCGGGGGTGGCCCGGTCGAGCAGCGCCCGCCAGCTCGGGTCGCCGAAGTACACGGTCTGACGCAGGTCGGGGCATCTGCCGCGCACCTCCTCGGCCATCGCCCGGTAGTCGCTGCCCTTGTGGCTGAGCGAGGCGAACAGCAGGCGGACGCCGGCCTGTCTCAGGACGTACACGACCTCGTGGGTGCGGTAGGCCGGGTTGATGTTCACCATGACGGCGCCGACCCGGGCGGTGGCGTACTGGACGAGCACCCACTCCGGGCAGTTGACCGCCCACACACCCACCCGGTCGCCCTTGCGGACGCCCGAGGCCAGCAGCGCGGAGGCCAGTTCCCCGACGTCCGCGCCGAACTCGGCGTAGGTCCAGCGGCGTCCGGACGGCACGTCGACCAGGGCCTCGCGGTCCGGCCAGGCGGCCACCACCCGGTCCAGGTCCGCCCCGATGGTGTGGCCCAGCAGGGGTGTCGTGCCGGTGCCGTGCGCGTAGGAGTTCACCGGAAGTCCTCCTCGCGGTACTCCGCCGCCGAGCCGGCCGCCGTCGCCTCGCGCAGCTCGATGCGGCGGATCTTGCCGGAGACGGTCTTGGGCAGGTCGGCGAACTCCAGGCGGCGGACGCGCTTGTAGGGGGCGAGGACCTCGCGGGAGTGCTCGAACAGCACCTTGGCGGTGTCCGGTCCCGGCTCCCAGCCGGCGGCCAGCACGATGTACGCCTTCGGCACCGCCAGGCGCAGTTCGTCGGGGGCGGGGACGACGGCGGCCTCGGCGACCGCCTCGTGCTCCAGCAGGGCGCTCTCCAGCTCGAAGGGGCTGATCTTGTAGTCGCTGGCCTTGAACACGTCGTCGGCGCGGCCCACGTAGGTGAGGTAGCCGTCGGCGTCCCGGGAGCCGATGTCGCCGGTGCGGTAGTAGCCGCCGGCCATCGCCTCGGCGGTGCGCTCGGGGTCGCCGTGGTAGCCGGTCATCAGGCCGACCGGGCGGGCCGACAGGTCCAGGGCGATCTCGCCCTCGGTGGCGCCGGGTTCGCCGGTGACCGGGTCGAGGAGTTCGACCCGGTAGCCGGGGCTGGGGCGGCCCATGGAGCCGGTCTTGAGGACCTGGCCGGGGCTGTTGGCGACCTGCACGGCGGTCTCGGTCTGCCCGAAGCCGTCCCGGACGGTCACCCCCCAGGCCCGGCGGACCTGCTCGATCACCTCGGGGTTGAGCGGCTCACCGGCCGCGACGACCTCGCGGGGCGGGGTGGTGAGCTGGGTGAGGTCGGCCTGGATGAGCATCCGCCAGACGGTCGGCGGGGCGCAGAAGGTGGTCACCCGGGCCCGGGTCATCTCGTTCATCAGCCGGGCCGGGTCGAACCGCGTGTAGTTGTGCACGAAGACGGTCGCCTCCGCGTTCCACGGCGCGAACAGGTTCGACCAGGCGTGCTTGGCCCAGCCCGGCGAGGAGATGTTCAGGTGCACGTCACCGGGGGTCAGGCCGATCCAGTACATCGTCGCCAAGTGGCCGACCGGGTACGAGACATGGGTGTGCTCGACCAGCTTGGGCCGGGCGGTGGTGCCCGAGGTGAAGTACAGCATCAGCGGGTCGTCGGCCCGGGTGGGCCCGTCCGGCGTGAAGGCGTCGGAGGCGGAGTCCACCTCCTCGTACGGCAGCCAGCCCGCGGGCGCCCCGCCGACCGCGATCCGGGTGTAGTCGCCGGGGACCTGGTCGAACTTGCCGGTGTCCGCGGCCCGGACCAGGACGTGCCGGACCCGGCCGCGCTCGACGCGGTCGCGCAGGTCGGCGGGGCCGAGCAGCGGGGTGGCGGGGATGACGACGGCCCGCAGCTTCATCGCGGCCAGGGCCGTCTCCCACAGCTCGACCTGGTTGCCCAGCATGACCAGCACCCGGTCCCCGGCGCCGACACCCCACGCGCGCAGCCGGTTGGCGGCGCGGTCGGAGCGGGCGGACAGCTCGGCGAAGGTGCGGCGGGTCTCGGTGCCGTCCTCCTCGACGATGTGCAGGGCCGTGCGGTCGTTGTCCGCGGCGATGGCGTCGAACCAGTCCAGCGCCCAGTTGAAGTGCTCGGGGCGGGGCCACTCGAAGCCGGCGCAGGCGGCCTCGTAGTCCTCGCGGTGCTCCAGCAGGAAGTCGCGTGCCCTGCGGAAGCTCTCCGTCGCCGTCGTCATCGTGCTCTCCTCCTCGGTGCCGGGCCGGGTCCGGGCGGCTCGGCCGTCGTCGGTGTTCCCGTGACGGAGGTCTTACCATCCGACAAGGGCGTCACGCCCGCACGGGCCCGAAGCGGATGCCGTACGAGGCGTCCGGGTGCATCGCCGCCAGCAGTCGCTCCGCCTCCTCGGCCACCTCGCGGCGCTGTACGGCGGTGAGTTCACCGAACGCCTCGATGACCAGGGCGTCGGCGTCCAGGCGCCACAGCCCGGCCAGGAAGCCGTCGACGAGCAGGGTGCGGTGGGCGAGGTTGCCCTGCCAGGCCCGGCCGCGGTGGGCGGGCGGGACGACGCGGGTGCGGTCGGCGTGCGACAGCAGGAGGTTGTCGAACTCGGGCAGGAAGCGCGGCGGGGCCGGGGTGTCCGGGTCGGGGCGGGGCGCGTCGGGCAGGTCGAACAGCTCGGTGCCGGCCGGGTCGCGGAAGGTCAGCAGCCGGGGGCGCAGGCGTTCGAAGGCGGGGCGCAGCCGGGTCAGTCCGGCCCAGGTCTGCATGTCCTTGACGGAGGCCGGGCCGAAGGCGGCGAGGTAGCGCAGCACGGTGGCGTCGGGCGCGGGGACGGGGGCGGCGGGGCGGCCGAGCCAGTGCTCGGCGGTGGTGAGGGTGACCTGGCCGCTCCTGCCCCACAGTCCGCGCGGGGTGATCTGCACCAGCGGCAGCAGACAGCGGGCGGCCACCGCCAGGGCCCCCGGGTCGGCGTCGGGCCACTGGGCGCCGAGGGCCTCGCGCAGCTCCCGCATGGTGCGCGGCTCGGCCTCGACCAGGTCGCGGGCGAGCCGGGCGAGCCGGTCCGGGTCGACGCCCGTCAGGCCCCCGCGGAACTGGTTCAGCTCCCGGTCCCGGGCGGCCTGCACCAGGGGGCGCAGGGTGAGGCAGTCGTCGGCGGTGTGGGTGTGGATGGTCGAGCGCAGGGTGACGATGCGGACGACCCGGCGGTCCGCCATCGGCGCGGACAGGGCCTCGGGGGTGAAGCCGGCCAGGCGGGCGGCGAGGGCGTAGTACGGCGGTTTCACGTTCTGCGCCTGGAGGCCGACGAGGTGGGTGACGGCGGCCTCGGCGGACAGGTCCGCGCGGCGCAGCAGCAACTGCCGGGCGAGGGTCGCGCGGTTCAGGGCACGGATGCCGAGGACGGGGGCCGTGGGCGCCTTGGTCGTCATACCCGCACGGTAGCGCCGCCCGCGGACAGGTACGGTCCGCGAGGGCGCCCCGGGGTGAGCGGTCCGGGGCGGGGTGAGTGGTCCGGGGCGGGGTGAGTGGTCCGGGGCGGGGCGGGCACCCGGGGGCACTGTGCACGGACGACGGAAGATCCTGGTGACCGGCTGGTTCAGCTTCCTGCACGGGGAGGCGACCGCCGGGGACGTGCTGGCCCTGGACCGGGTGCGGGCGGTGCTGCGGTCGGCCGGGCTCGACCACGACGTGGTGTGGAGCCCCGGTTTCCGGCCCGACGGCCGGCACTTCGAGGACCTCGACCCGGCGGCGTACACGCATCTCGTCTTCGTGTGCGGGCCCGTGCACGGGAGGCAGGTCGAGGAGTTGCACCGGCGGTTCGCGCACTGTACGCGGATCGCCGTCGGCGTCTCGGTCGTCGACCCCGGCGCCGCGGCCGTCACCGGCTTCCACCGGGTGCTGCCGCGGGACGCGCCGGGCGCCGAGCCGGCCCCGGACCTCGCGGCCCGCGCCCCCGCGCTGCCCGCCCGCCCGGTGGCCGGGGTGATCCTCACCCACGGGCAGCGGGAGTACGGGGACCGGCGGCGGCACGCCGAGGTCGCCGGGGCGGTGACGGGCTGGCTGGCCGGCCAGGACTGCGCCCGTCTCGAACTGGAGACCAGGCTCGACACCCGCGACTGGCGGCTGTGCGCGACCCCGGCCCATCTGGAGGCCGTCCTGGCCAGGCTGGACCTGGTCGTCACCGACCGGCTGCACGGGCTGGTCCTCGCCCTGCGGGCCGGCACCCCGGCCCTGGCGGTCGACCCGGTCGCGGGCGGCGCGAAGGTGACCGCGCAGGCACGGGCCTGCGGCTGGCCCGCGCTGATACCGGCGGAGCGGGTCGGTGCCGGTGTGCTGGAGCACTGGTGGCGGTGGTGCCTCACGGACGGCCGGGAGGCGGCCCGGCGGGCCCGCGCGGGCTTTTGCGCCGGGCTCCCGGACGCGGCCGACGGCCTGCTGGACGCAGTGGCCGGGGTCCTTCGTTAGGACCCCCGGCGGGACGGGCACTCCGGGTGGTGTCGGGTCGTTTCCTGGAGGGATCACCACCGTGAGCATCGGCCGACTTTCCGAGCAAGAGCAGCGCATCCTCGAAGAGGTCGAGCGGGAGCTGTGCCGCGACCGCCGGCTCGACCGGGAACTGCGCACCTTCCGGCCGGGCCCGGGGCCCGGCCTCGCGCGCCTGGCGTCCTACCGCCCGCGCGCCCTGACCGTCGCCCTGCTCTGCGTCCTCGCCGTGACCCTGATGGTGACCGGCATCGTCACCTCCGAACCGGGGGTGGTCTGGGCGTTCGCCGCCGTGTGGCCGGTGACGCTGTTCGCGGTGTTCCGGCTGCTGTGCCGGTGGACCGAGGGCTGAGCCGCCGCGCGGGTCAGCCCGTGTAGCTGCGGGCCGTGGAGTCGCGCTGGGACGGCTCCAGGGTGCGCAGCCGGGCCTCGACCTCGGGCGGCAGCACCCGGCGCTCGCGCAGCACCCACGGCAGGGCGGCGGTCGCCTCGGCGAAGGCCCGCAGCGAGGCGGTGTCGCGCGGGACGGTGCGGGCCAGGTGCAGGGTGCGGCGCAGGGCGTAACCGGCCGGCCGGCGCAGCCAGGTGAACCACAGGGTGTTGCGGATGCCGTGCGCCCGGCGGAGCGTGGCGTCCCGCACCGCGGACGGGTGGTGGTGGATGGTCAGGTGGTCGGCGTACGTCAGCCACCAGCCGTCCGCCGCGAGGTCGGCGGCGAGCAGCTCCTCCTCACCGCCCAGCCAGAGCCGGGGATGGAAGCCGCCCGCGGCGCGGAAGGCGTCGGCGCGCAGCACGGTCGCGGCGGCCAGGAAGGACCCGAGCGCCGGTCCGGGCAGCCAACCGGGGCCGGGCACGGGCGAGTCGCGCAGTTCCTCGACGATGGGGTCCTCGGTGCCGGCCGGTTCGACCACGATCCGGGCGGTGACGGCGCCGAGCGCCGGGTGCGCGTCGAGCAGGTCGGCCGCGCCGGACAGCGAGCCGGGCGCCCACCAGGAGTCGTCGTCGCAGAACGCCACGTACGGGGTGCGGACCCGGCGGACGGCGAGGTTGCGGCCGACCGCGCCCAGGTTGCGGCCGGGGCGCAGCAGGGTCACCTCCGGGTGGTGGCGGGCGACGGCGCCGGCGGTGCCGTCGGTGGAGGCGTTGTCGGTGACGATCACCCGGGGTCTTTCCGGGAGTTCGGCGAGTCGGTCCAGGGTGCGCAGGAGTTCGGGGCGCCGGTTGTGGGTGATGACGACGACCGTGCTGCGGGGGTCGCTCATCCGGCGGCCCCGTCCAGGCGGCGGGCGGCCCGCTCCACGTGCGGGGGCAGCGGCCGGCGGGCGCGCAGCGCGGCGGGCAGCCTGGTGAGCGTCTCGCGCAGCGCGCGCCGGGCGTGCGGGTCGTGCCGGGCCTCGGCGGCCAGCGCGCGGGTGCGGGCCAGCGCGTGCGGCAGCGGGCGGCGCAGCCAGGCGGTGAGCAGTTCGTTGCGGCGGAGCACGGCCGGGCGGTCGGTGCGCGGGCCGGGGGCGGGGTGGTGGTGGGCGGTCACCTCGGGGCAGTGGGTGACGCCCCAGCCGCGGGCGGCCAGGTCGTAGGCGAGGAGGGTCTCCTCGGCGCCGAAGAACAGCAGCGGGTGGTAGCCGCCCGCGTCCAGGAACGCCTCGCGGCGGACCACGCAGGCGCAGGCGAGGAAGCCGAGGACCTGGGTGCCGGGCAGGTCGGTGGCCGCGCCGAGCGGGGAGGCGGCGAGCACGCCGTTGAGCGGGTCGGCGTACCCGGCGGGGCCGACCAGGGTGCGGGCGGAGATCAGGCCGAGCCGGGGATGCTCGTCGAACAGGCGGGCGGCGGTGGCGAGCGCGCCGGGCGCCCACCAGGAGTCGTCGTCGCTGAACGCCACGTACGGGGTGCTGAGCGCGCGCACGCCGTCGTTGCGGGCCGTGGCGCCCCGGTTCAGGGGCAGCGGCAGGACCTGGACCTGCGGGAAGTCCCGGGCCAGCAGCGCGCGGGTGTCGTCCGTGGAGGCGTTGTCGGCGACCAGGATCTCCGGGCGTTCGGGCAGGGCGAGCAGGTGGCGCAGGGTGACGGCGAGGCTCGCGCAGCGGTTGCGGGTGGCGATGACGACACCCACCGGGGCGTGGCCGGGCCGGTCGGTGCGGGCGTCTTCGCGGGTGGTGGACAGGGCGTGGTTCACGGGGCTGCCTCGCAGAGGGCGTCGAGGGTGCCGACGGCGGCCAGGACCTCGTCGGCGGTGATCCGCAGCAGGGCGGGGTCGGTGTCGCGGCCGTGCGGGTCGCCGTCCGGGCCGGGGTGCCACAGGGCGCGGTGGCGGGGGTGGCCGGGCGGGCCCCAGCGGGTGGGCGGCACCGGGCCGAACAGGGTCACGGACGGGGTGGCGTGCGCGACGGCCAGGTGCGCGATGCCGGTGTCGCCGCTGAGCACCGCGTGGGCCTCGGCGACCAGGGCGGACAGGACCGGGTAGGGCAGGCCGCCGCCGAGGACGTCGGTGCCGGGCAGCCCGGCCTGCTCGGCGAGGTGGGCCACCAGGGCGCTCTCGCCGGGGCCGCCGGTGACCACGACCCGCAGGCCGCGGGCGCGCAGTTCCCGGGCGACGGCCGCGTACCGCTCCACCGGCCAGCGGCGCGCGGGGGCGCCGGCCCCCGGGTGCAGCACCACCGCGCCGGGCGCCGGGGACGGGTCCGGCGGGCGGGGCAGCAGCAGGTCGGCGGGGTCGGCGTCGATGCCGTACGCCGCCAGCAGGCGGCACCAGCGGTCGCGTTCGTGTTCCTCGGCGTACCAGGGCGGTCCGTCGATCTCCGGGGTGCCGGGGTGGGCGAACGCCATCAGCGTGCGCGGGCGCAGGTCCGCCAGCAGTCGGTGGCTGGGCGGTCCGTTGCCGTGCAGGTCGACGGCGACCTCGGGCGGCGGGCCGGTCCAGTCCAGGGCGCGCGGCACCGCCCGGCCGGGCGCGGCGGCGGGCAGCAGCGTGTCGACGGCCCCCGTGGCGTCGGCCAGGGGGGCCAGTTCCGCCGGGGTGGCCAGCACGATCTCGTGGCGCGGGTACGCCCGGCGCAGCGCCCGCAGCGCGGGGACCCCGGCGAGCAGGTCGCCGAGGCCGAGGGCGCGCAGGACGAGGACCCGGGGCCGGACCGGCGTGGTCATCGCACCCCCTGCGCGGCGCGGGCCAGCAGCGCGGTCGAGGAGCGGCCGTCGAGGTACGGCAGGAGGACGGCCTGGCCGCCCCACTCCTGAAGGAGCGCGGCCTCGGGGAGGTCGGCCCCGGCGTAGTCGCCGCCCTTGACCCACACATCGGGGCGCAGGTCGGCCAGGAGCCGCTCGGGGGTGTCCTCGTCGAAGACGGCGACCGCGTCGACGCAGGCCAGGGCGCGCAGCACGCGGACGCGGTCGGCGAGGGGGGTGACGGGGCGGCCCTCGCCCTTGCGGCGGCGGACGGAGGCGTCGGAGTTGACGCACACCACCAGGCAGTCGCCGAGCCGCCGGGCGGCCTGGAGCAGGCCGACGTGCCCGGCGTGCAGCAGGTCGAAGCAGCCGCCGGCGGCGACGACCGTGCCGTGCCGGGCGCGGACCCGGGCGGCCAGCGCGTGCGGGTCGTCGGCGTCGGCGGGCGGGTCCTGCGCGGCGCGGGAGTCGGCGCGCGGCAGGGCGCCCGCGCCGCCCGCGGCGACGAACTCGGTGGCGGCGGCGACCGCCCCCTCGACGGCCTCGCCGACCAGGGCGCCGTCGGCGAGCAGTCCGGCGGCGGTCGCGGCGAACCGGTCGCCGGCCCCGCAGGAGTCGCCGTGGTGGGCGCCGGGCGCGGGCACCAGCAGCGGGTGCTCGCCGTAGGAGAGCAGGGCGCCGCGCGAGCCGAGGGTGACGGCGACGGCGGCGACCCGCCACTGGCGTACCAGGGCGGCGGCGCTGTGCGCGGCGGCGCGCAGCCCGCCGCCCACGGCCTCGCCGCGCGGGGCGAAGCCGTGGGCCTCCTTCTCGGCGGGGGTGACCAGCCGGGTGCCGGGGACGGGGGCGCCGCCGCGCGGGTGCGGGTCCCAGACCAGCGGCGGGCGGTCGGCGAGTTCCGCGCGGAGCGCGTCGGCGGTGCCGCGGCCGTAGTCGGAGACGAACACGGCCTGCGCGGCGCGCAGCACGGCGCGCGCCTCGTCGGTGGCGGCGCGGGCGTGCCCGCCGCCCCGGTCCAGGCGGACTACGGGCCGGTCCTGGGCGAGGACGCGGGTCTTCTCCGGCAGCGTACCGGCCTGCGGCAGGGCGATCAGCGTCAGCCAGGGTTCGAGGAGCGCCCGCAACTGGCGGGCGGCGGGGTCGTCGCCGAGGCCGGTGATCAGGGTGACCTCGCGGCCGTCGCGGGCGGCGAGGTAGGCGGCGAGCGCGGCGCCGCCGGGCCGGGTCCGCTCGGCGCACTCCGCCACCACCGGCACGGGCGCGTCGGGCGCGAGCCGGTCGGCGGAGCCGGTCAGGTCGCGGTCGAGCAGGGCGTCGCCGACCACCACCAGCGGGGTCCTGTCAGCCATGGGCCCGCCCCCGGCCGGTAGGGCGGTCCAGGGCCGCGTCGAAGGCCGCGCAGATCATGTGCACGGCGACCAGGTGGAGTTCCTGGACGGTCGCGCCGCTGGGTGCCTCGACGCACAGGGCCTCGTCGCTGCCCAGCATCAGCGGGTTGGGTTCGCAGCCGGTGAGCGCCCACACCCGCAGACCGGCCGCGCGGGCGGCGTCGGCGGCGGACAGCAGGTTGGCGCTGGCCCCGGAGGTGGAGAGCAGCATCAGCACATCGCCCTCGCGGCCGTGGGCGCGGACCTGGCGGGCGAAGACCTCGTGCACGCCGTAGTCGTTGGCGATGGCGGTGGTGGCGGAGGTGTCGGCGTGCAGGGCGATCGCGGAGAACGGCGGCCGGTCGTCGCGGTAGCGGCCGACGATCTCGGCGGTCAGGTGCTGGGCCTGCGCGGCGCTGCCGCCGTTGCCCGCGGCGAGCAGCCGGCCGCCGCCGGACAGCACGCCGGCGAGGGTCTCGCCCCAGCGTTCGGTGATGTGCGCGCGGGCCCGGAACGCGGTCAGGGCGTCCTGGAGTTCGTCGCAGTGCCCGGCCACGGGCGGGTGCACGGTCATCACGCCACCTCCTTCGACAGTTCGTGTTCGGCGAGCGTCCGGCGGTAGACCCGCTGTACGCCGTCGGCGACGCGCCGCCAGGTGTAGTGGGTCAGGACCCGGTCGCGGCCGGCCCGGCCCTGCTCGCGGCGGAGTCCGGGGTCGGCGAGCAGGGCGCGGGCGGCGTCCGCGACGGCCCCGGGGTCGCCGGGGGCGACGAGGCGGCCGGTGACGCCGTCGGCGACGGAGTCGCGGTGGCCGCCGACGTCGGTGGCCAGGACCGGCACGCCGCAGGCCATCGCCTCCAGCGGCACGATGCCGAACGGCTCGTACACCGGGGTGCACAGCACCAGGTCGGCGCTGCCGATCAGGGCCGGCATGTCCCGCGGGTCGACGGCGCCGAGCAGCCGGACCCGGTCGGTGACCCCGGCCCGGCGGGCGATCCCGGCCAGGCGCTCGGCCTCCGGGTCGGCCCACACATCGCCGGCCGGGGGGCCGCCGGCCACCAGCAGTTCGGTGTCGGGGAGGTGGGCCAGGGCGCGTACGGCCAGGTCGTAGCCCTTGCGGGGGACGAGCCGGCCGCAGGACAGCAGCCGGTGCCGGCGGCGCCGCTCGGGGGCGCGGCCGGCACCGGCGGCGGGCCGGAAGTGCTCGGCGTCCACGCCGCAGGGCACCACGGAGACCTGGCGCGGGGGCACGCCCAGGTCGCCGAGTTCGACCACCTCGTCGGTGCAGGTGGCCAGGACCCGGGCGCAGGTGCGGCCGATCTGCCGCTCGATGCCGATCCGCTCGTACGGGCTGGTGTCCCGCATCCCCTGGTGGCGCCGCTTGACGGTGCCCAGGGCGTGGAAGGTCTGCACGACGGGGACGCCGTGCGGCTGCGCGCCGATCTGGGCGGCGAGTCCGGACATCCAGAAGTGGGCGTGGACCACGTCGGGCCGCTCTTGCCCCCAGGCGCGCGCCAGATGGGCGCCGAACGCCGGCATGTACGGGAACAGGCCGTCCTTGGGGACGGTCTCGGCGGGCCCGGCCGGGACGTGCTCGACGACGGCGCCGCCGGGCAGCGGCACCCGGTCGGGCAGGTCGAGCGAGTCGCGGCGGGTGTAGACGACCACCTCGTGCCCGCGCCCGGCCAGTTCCTCGGAGAGGCGGGCCACGTACACGTTCTGGCCGCCGGCGTCGACGCCGCCGAGCGCGGCGAGGGGGCTCGCGTGCTCGGACACCATGGCGATCCTCATCGGGTCACCTCCTTGAGCAGCCGCTCCCAGTCGTCCAGGAAGCGGGACAGCCCGTAGCGGGCGAGGGCCGCCGCACGGGCCCGTTCGCCGACCGCGCGCGCGTGCGCCGGGTCGGCGAGGAAGTCGCGTACGGCGTCGGTCAGTACGTCGATGCGGTTGGAGACCACCCCGGCGCCGGGCGGGACCGCCTCGGTCACCTCGGTGGTGGCGAGGGCGACCACGGGCATGCCCAGGTGCATGGCCTCCAGCAGGGACAGGCCGAGGGAGGTCCAGCGCACGGGGTGGACGTACACCCGCCGTCGGGCGAGTTCCGCGTGCAGGTCGCGCTGTACGGCGTCCTGGGTGCGGCAGCGGCCGGGGTCGACGCCGATGTGCTCGGCGAGTCCCTCGGTGCGCATGCCGAACACGTCGAGGGGGGCGGCGCGGGCGAAGACGGGCAGCAGGTCGGTGCCGGTGGTCCGGCCGCGCCTGACCGGTTCGTTGACGACGACGGCGGCGCGGTCGAGTTCGCCGGTCCAGCGGTGCCCGGGGTCGACGATGCCGTGTTCGACGACGGTCGTCTCGGTGGCGCCCGCGTCCCACATCAGCCGGTTGAAGTGGGTGACGTGGACGAGGGTGACGCCGGGGATGCCGGCGGCGGGGTGGCGGGTGTCGGGCACGTCGCCGTGGGGGGCGTTGTGCTCCAGGTAGACCAGCGGGGGGCGGCGGCCCAGCCACCGGTCGACCAGGCCGAGTTCGTGCGGGCGTTGCAGGACGACGAGGTCGATGTGCTCCTCGCGCAGCCGCTCGGGCGGCACCTCCAGCACCGAGCCGGGCCAGTCCCAGGTGCGGGCGCGGCCCAGGCCGTCGGGGCCCCGGTCCGGGGTGACGGGGACCAGGTAGGTGTGGGGGCCCTGCACGAAGGACGTGGTCCACGACCCGTGCACGTGCCAGATGAGGAGCCTCATGCGTCCCCCAGGAGTTTCTCGACGGCGGCGGCGACGTCGGTGGCGGTGACGGTGTTCAGACAGGGGTGGCCGGGGACCGGGCACTGCCGGGCCCTGCTGCCGGCGCAGGGCGCGTCCTGGTCGCCCAGCAGCACGTAGGGGACGCCGTAGGGCCGCCAGCGTCCGGCGGGGACGACCGGGGCGAACAGGGAGACGACGGGGGTGCCGACGGCGGCGGCGAGGTGGGCGGGCGCGGTGTTGCCGGTGACGACGGCGCCCGCGCCGGCCAGCACGCCGGAGAGTTCGGGGGCCTCGGTGCGGCCGCCGAGGTCGGTGCCGTGCCGGCCGGCGACGTAGGCGGTGAGGTCGCGCTCGCCGGGGCCGCCGGTGACCAGGACGCGGTGTCCGGCGGCGGCCAGTTCCCGGACCGCCTCGGCGGCGCGCTCGGGGCTCCAGGCGCGGGCGGGGACGCTGGCGCCGGGGTGCAGCACGACGTACGGGCCGGTGCCCGTCAGGCCGGTGACGGCCGGCGGGGTGCGCACCCGCAGCCTGCCGTCGTCGGGTCTGGGGAACCCGGCCGCCTCCGCCAGGTCCAGCGCGGCCTCGGCCTCGTGGGCGTCCGGGGCGCGGCGGTGGCGCAGGTCGAGCAGCGAGCCGGGGTAGTCCACGCTGTCGGCGGCGAGGCGGCGCACCCCGGCCAGTCGCAGCACCAGGGCGGTGGGCAGCGGCGACTGGTGGAAGGAGGTGAGGATCAGCCCGGTGTCGGCGTCGATCCGGTCGGCGAGGGCGTCGATCTCCGCGCGGTCCACGGCGGGCGGCGCGAAGCCGCCCCAGGGCGCGTCCCACACCAGTACCTCGTCGACGCCGGGCAGCAGACGGGCGGCGGGGGCGCCGCGCGGGCCGCACAGCAGGGTGACGTGGTCGGCGCGGGCGGCGACGGCGCGCACCGCGGGGCCGGCGAGGAGGACGTCCCCGAAGCTGTCCAGCCGGGTCACGATCGCTCTCATCCCGGCCTCCCGCACGGATCGGCGGGCGGCGCGGGCGGCATGGCCCAGGCGGCCTCGACGGGGTCCTCGCCGGCCGGTCCCCGGCCCTTGCGGGGCCCGCCGAGGACGGCGCGTACGGCGGTCATCAGGTCGGCGGCGACGTGGTCGGCGGCGGAGGTCTCCTCCGGGCGGGTCGCCTGGTTGGGCACGAGGATGCCGTGCGCGCCGGCCCGGCGGGCGGCCTCGACGTCGGCGCCGATGTCGCCGACGACGACGCAGTCGGCGGGGTGGGTGCAGATCCGTCCGGCCGCCCACAGGATCAGCCCGGGTTCGGGTTTGCGGCAGTGGCAGCCCGCGTCGGGGCCGTGCGGGCAGATCGCCCACACGTCGAACGGGCCGAGCAGTTCGTCGACGCGGTGGTTGACGCGGCGCACGTCGGCGTCGGTGATCAGGCCGCGGGCGATGCCGGACTGGTTGGTGACGACGCCGGTGGCGATGCCGCGGTGCCGCAGCAGGGCGAGGGCCTCGCGGGCGCCGTCGACGGGGCGGACCCGGTCGGGGTCGCCGTTGTAGGGGACGTCGTGGACGAGGGTGCCGTCGCGGTCGAACAGGACGGCCTTGACGGGGCTCATGCGGTCATCTCCTGCCAGGCGGGGGCGGACCGGTGGCGCCACTCCCCGCTGATCCGGTGCCAGGTGGCGGCCGGCGGGATGAGGACGCCGGTCGCGAGCATGGTGGTCACCTCGTGCCGGGTGCGCGGTCCGGGGGCGATGCGGGCCCAGGTGAACTCGGCGGTGCCGGCCGCCCAGGCGAGCCCGGCGGCCGCGGCGGCCCGGGGGCGGCCGGCGGCGGCGAGCAGCAGGGCGGCGGCGCCGGCGGCGGTGATCGCGGCGTGCCGGCGGAACCGGCCCCGGGGCGCGACCGCCTTGGCCCACCAGTCGGGGCCGTGCAGGCGCCGCATCAGGGCGTCGTCGGCGTTGCCGCGCTGCTGCCCGAGCGAGACCCAGCGGCCGGCGGGGCGCACCGGGTGCCGGGTGGTGCGCCGGCCCTGCCGGATGCGCCATCCGGCGTCCAGGACGCGCAGGGCGAGGTCGGCGTCCTCCCGGAAGGCGCGGGTGAAGCGTTCGTCGAAGCCGCCGACCTGCTTGAGCGCCTCGGTGCGGTAGGCCATGTCGGCGGTGATCCAGCGGGCGGTGGCGAGTCCGGCGGTGCCGCGCTCCCAGTCGGTGGGGCGGCGCTCGCCGGGCAGGGGTACGGCGATGACGCCCTGGACGCCGGCGGTGTCCGGGGCGGCCTCGGCGAGGTCCTGGACGAGCTGGTCCCGCCAGTGCGGGCCGACCTGCACGTCGTCGTCGAGGAACGCGGTCCACGGGGAGACCACCGCGCTCAGGCCGGTGTTGCGGGCGGCGGCCGGTCCGCGTCCGCCGCCGCGCAGCACCACCGTGCGTTCGCGCAGGTCGCCCAGGACGCCGAGCGGGTGCTCCAGCGCGCCGGGGTCGGGGTCCGGGCCGGGCCGGTCGTCCACGAGGACGATCTCGTCGGGTTCGGGGCCGTGCGCGGCGACCAGCGCGGCCAGGCAGTCGGCCAGCGTGGCGCGGGCGAGGGTCGGGATCACGACGGCGTACCCGGTCGTGGAGGTGTCCGTCATGCGAACGCCTTCCCCCGGCGCACCGCGAACGGTCCGATGGCCAGCAGGTCCACGGGCGCGGAACCGAAGCATTCCAGGGCGTCGCGCGGGTCGTCGGCCATGGGCCGCCCGGCGGTGTTGAGGCTGGTGTTGACCACGACCGGCAGTCCGGTGCGCCGCTCGAAGGCGGCCAGCATCCGGGCGACCAGCGGTTCGCGGCGCTCCTCGACGGTCTGGACCCGGGCGGTGCCGTCGACGTGCACGACGGCCGGGATGCGGTCGCGCCACTCGGCGGCGACGTCGTGCACGAAGAGCATGTACGGGCTGGGGATCGGGCCGCCGGAGAAGATGCGGCCGGCGCGGTCGGCGAGCACCATCGGGGCGACCGGGCGGAACTCCTCGCGGCCCTTGACCTGGTTGAGGCGTTCGAGGTTCGCGGCCCGGCCGGGGTGGGCCATCAGGGAGCGGTGGCCTAGGGCGCGGGGGCCGTACTCGCTGCGGCCCTGGAACCAGGCGACGACGCCGTCCCGGGCCAGTTCCTCGGCGACCGTCTCGGCGATGTCGTCCGGTTCCTCGTAGGGGACGGCGGCCGTCTCCAGCCAGGCGCGGATCTCCTCGTCGCTCCAGCCCCGGCCGAGGTCCGCGCCGGGCATCGGCTCGGGGGCGGTGCCCTCCTGGGCGGCGGCCAGGTGCAGGGCGCCGCCCAGCGCGGTCCCGGCGTCACCGGCGGCCGGCTGCACCCAGACGTCCCGGTAGGGGCCGCGTTCGGCGATCTCGGAGTTGGCGACGCAGTTCAGGGCGACGCCGCCGGCCATGGTGAGGAACTCGCCGCCGGCCTCGCGGTGCAGCCAGTGCACCAGTTCCAGCAGGGTCTCCTCCAGCACCGCCTGGGCGCTGGCGGCCAGGTCGGCGTGGTCCTGGGTCCATTCCTCGCCCTTGCCCCGGGCGGGGGCGAGGGCGGCCCAGTCGACGCCGTGGGCGCGGAAGCCGCCGTCGCCGGTGGCGTGGACGTGCTCGCGCAGGGTGTCCAGGAAGCGGGGTTTGCCGTAGGAGGCGAGGGCCATGACCTTGAACTCGTCGCTGCTGCGCAGGAAGCCGAGGTGTTCGGTCAGTTCCTCGTAGACCAGGCCGAGCGAGTGCGGCAGGGCCTGGGCGGCGAGGGTGTCGAGCTTGCCGTCGCGGTAGCGCCCGGCCAGGTGGGAGGCGCACTCGCCGCGCCCGTCGAGGACGAGGACGTCGTTGTCGGGGTGCGGGGAGGCCGGTCCGGCGGAGGCGGCGTGGGCGACGTGGTGCGGGACGAAGACGACCCGGTCGGGGTCGAGTCCGGGGAGCGCCTCGGCGAGGAACCGCGGGGCGCGGCGGGCGTACTCCAGGCGCAGCGGGTCCCAGGGGTCGTCGAGTCCCATGTCCGCGGCGGGCCGGGCGAGCCGGGGGTCGAAGGAGTAGGCGACGGCGTCCAGGTCACCGGGCTCGACGCCGGCGTGCTCCAGGCACCAGCGGGCGGAGAGTTCCGGTACCTCCCAGGCGGAGAACGGCACCGGCCGCTTGCCGTGCTTGCGGCGGCTGAAGCGCTCTTCCTCGGCGGCCGCAACGGTCCTGCCGTCGATGACCAGTGCGGCGGCGGGGTCGTGGAACAGGGCGTTGATACCAAGGATGCGCATGGGGGATGCTCCGTCCTGTGTCGCTTCCGGGTCGCGGGTGCCTTGGGGCGGCTGTCTCAAACACTTGGAGACAGCTCAACTCCGAAAAAGACAGGAAAAATCACCATCCGTAACGCTTTGCCCGGATTCAGGCGGCGACGGTGTGCGCGAACCAGCCGATGGTGCGTTCCAGTCCCTCGTTCCAGCCGGTACGGGGCCGCCAGCCGAGTCTCTCGCGGGCCAGGGTGGTGTCGGGGCGGCGGCGCCCGGGGTCGTCGACGGGGCGTTCGACGAAGCGGATTCGGGAGCCGGAGCCGGTGAGGTCGATGATCCGGCGGGCCAGCTCCAGCATGGTGATCTCCTCGCCGCCGCCGATGTTCACCGGGCCCCGCTCGCCGGACGCGGCGAGGGCGAGGACGCCGTCCACGGTGTCGTCGACGTAGCACAGGGAGCGGGTCTGGCCGCCGTCGCCGGCCACGGTGAGCGGCATTCCGTCCAGGGCCTGGGCGATGAAGGTGGGCACGGCGCGGCCGTCGCCGGTGCGCATCCGGGGCCCGTAGGTGTTGAAGATGCGGACGATGGCGGTGTCGGTGCCGTGCACCTGGTGGTGGGCGGTGGTCAGGGCCTCGGCGAACCGCTTGGACTCGTCGTAGACGCTGCGCGGGCCGACCGGGTTGACGTTGCCCCAGTAGCTCTCGCGCTGGGGGTGCTCCAGCGGGTCGCCGTAGACCTCGGAGGTGGAGGCGAGCAGGAAGCGGGCGCCGTCGGCGCGGGCCCGCTCCAGGGCGTTGCGGGTGCCGGTGCTGCCGACGTCGAGGGTTTCGAGGGGCAGCCGGAGGTAGTCGGCGGGCGAGGCGGGGCAGGCGAAGTGCAGGACCAGGTCGAACCGGCCGGGCAGGCCGGTGAGGGCGGCGGGGTCGGTGGCGTCGGCCCGGACGAAGCGGAAGCCGGGCCGGTGTTCCAGTTCGGCGACGTTGGCGCGGGTGCCGGTGGCCAGGTTGTCCAGGCAGACGACCTCGGTGCCGGGGCCGAGCAGTCTGGCACACAGATGGGACCCGACGAATCCGGCTCCGCCGGTCACCAGCGCCCGGCGCCAGCGCCGGCCGCCCTCGGGGCGTTCACTCACGGGACTCTCCTCACGCTCGCCGTCACTTCCGTCTCCGGCGGGTAACCCGGTGAGTGCCCTCCGTATCTCGAATGCGCATCCCTCGAACAAGGCTTCGACGGCGGGGCGGTCCGGGAGTCCCTACGATCGTCGCGTGGTCACCTTCTCGCTGGAGCGCACGGCTCCGCTGCCGCCGGCCGAGACCTGGCGCCGGCTCACCGCGTGGCACCGGCACGGTGACGCGGTGCCGCTGACCCGGGTCACCGTCGCCCCCGCCGGGCCCACCGGTCCGGGCACGCTCGTGGTGGCCCGCACCGGGCTCGGGCCGCTGGCCTTCGAGGACCCCATGGAGGTGACCGTCTGGCGGCCCCCGCTGGACGGCGGGCCCGGCCACTGCCGGCTGGAGAAGCGCGGCAAGCTGGTGCGGGGCTGGGCGGAGATCGACGTCCGGCCCGGCCCCGGCGGCCGGACCCGGGTGGTGTGGCGCGAGGAACTGGGCATCCGCCCGCTCCCGCCCCTCTTCGACGCCCTCGTCGCCCGCACGGGGCGGTACGTCTTCGGCCGCGCGGTCAACCGGCTGCTGCGGCGGCCGTGACGGCGGGGCGGACGGACGGCCGCGACGGACGACGGCCGGGGCGCCGGCCGGGCGGCCGGGCGGCCGGGTCAGGACATCTGGGCGACCGGGGCCGGTTCGTCGTGGTGGATCGGGGTGTGCGCCCCGGTCAGCGGGACGCCGCTGCCGCCGCGCCGGGCCGCGACGATCTCGGCCGCGATGGACAGCGCGGTCTCCTCGGGCGTACGGGCGCCCAGGTCCAGGCCGATCGGGGATCGCAGCCGGGCCAGTTCCAGGTCCCCGACGCCGACCTCGCGCAGCCGCGCCTCCCGGTCCAGGTGGGTGCGGCGCGAGCCCATCGCCCCGACGTACGCCACCGGCAGCCTCAGCGCCAGCCTCAGCAGCGGTACGTCGAACTTGGCGTCGTGGGTCAGCACGCACAGCACCGTGCGGGCGTCCACCCCGGTCCGCTCCAGGTACTCGTGCGGCCAGGCGACGACGACCTCGTCGGCGTCGGGGAAGCGGGCCTCGGTCGCGAAGACGGGCCGGGCGTCGCACACCGTCACCCGGTAGCCCAGGAACCGGCCGACGCGGACCAGCGCCGACGCGAAGTCGATCGCGCCGAACACGATCATGCGGGGCGGCGGCACCGACGACTCCACCAGCACGGTGAGCGGCGCCCCGCACCGCGAGCCCCGCTCGCCGATCTCCAGGGTGCCGGTGCGCCCGGCGTCCAGGAAGGCCCGCGCCTCGGCGGCCACCGTGGCGTCCAGCGCGGGATGCGCCCCGAAGCCGCCGTCGCGGGAGCCGTCCGGCCGCACCGTCACCGCGCGGCCCAACAGGTGCGCGGGGCCCGCCACGATCCGGGCGAGCGCCGCCGCCTCCCCGCACGCGGCGGCGGCCAGCGCGGTCGCCGCCGCCGGCCGGGCGGGGTCGTCCGCCCGGACCGGGGTGACCAGGATGTCGATGACCCCGCCGCAGGTCAGGCCCACGGCGAAGGCGTCGGCGTCGCTGTAGCCGAAGCGTTCCAGGACGGTCGTGCCGTCCTGGAGCACCTGCCGGCACAGCTCGTACACGGCGCCCTCCACACAGCCCCCGGAGACCGACCCGACCGCCGTGCCGTCGGCGTCCACCGCGAGGGCGGCGCCGGGCCGGCGCGGGGCGCTGCCGCTGACGGCCACCACCGTGGCCACCGCGAAGTCGCGTCCCTGCCCGATCCACCGGTGCAGTTCCTCGGCGATGTCCAGCATCTGTCGGTCTCCTCGGGAAGATCGGGGTGGAGGGACGGGTTCCCCGGCCGGACGGCTAACGCACGCCCAGCCAGCTCTCGATCGGGTTCAGGGCGAAGTACACGAGGAAGACGGCCGTCAGCACCCACATGAAGGCGCCGACCTCCCGGAACCTGCCCTGCGCCGCCTTGATCGCCGTGTAGGCGATGACGCCGGCGGCGACGCCGGTGGTGATGGTGTACGTGAACGGCATCAGCACCACGGTCAGGAAGACCGGGATCGCGGTCGCCCGGTCCGCCCAGTCCACGTGCCGGGCGTTCATCAGCATCATCGCGCCGATCACCACCAGCGCCGCCGACGCGACCTCCTGCGGGACGATCGCGGTGAGCGGCGTGAAGAACAGGCAGGCCGCGAAGAGGGCGCCGGTCACCACCGAGGCGAGTCCGGTCCGGGCGCCCTCGCCGACGCCGGTGGCCGACTCGATGAACACCGTCTGGCCGCTGCCGCCCGTCACCCCGCCGATCGCGCCGCCGGCGCCGTCGATGAACAGCGCCTTGGACAGGCCCGGCATCCGGCCCTGGTCGTCGGCGAGTCGCGCCTCGGTGCCGACGCCGATGATGGTCGCCATCGCGTCGAAGAACCCGGCGAGCACCAGGGTGAACACGATCATGCCGACGGTCATCGCGCCGACCTCGCCCCAGCCCCCGAACCCGACGTCGCCGAAGAGCGAGAAGTCGGGCCTGGAGACCGCGCCGCCGTGCAGCTCCGGGGCACCGCCCGCCCACTGCCCGGCGCCGACCACCCCGCCGGCGTTCAGCAGGGCGGCGACGGCGGTGCCGGCGACGATGCCGATGAGGATGGCGCCGGGGACGTTCCGCGCCTGGAGCATGAAGATCAGCAGGAGGGTGCCGCAGAACAGCAGCACCGGCCAGCCGGCGAGTTCGCCCGCCGGGCCGAGGGTGAGCGGGGTGGCCTTGCCCTGGTGGACGAAGCCGGACTTGTAGAAGCCGATGATCGCGATGAACAGGCCGATGCCCATGGTGATGCCGTGCTTGAGCGCGAGCGGGATCGCGTTCATGATCATCTCGCGCAGGCCGGTGACCACCAGGAGCATGATCACCACGCCGTAGACCACGCACATGCCCATCGCCTGCGGCCAGGTCATCTCGGGGACGACCTGCGAGGCGAGCACGCCGGAGACGGAGAGGCCGGCGGCGAGCGCGAGCGGCACCTTGCCGACGAAGCCCATCAGCAGGGTGCTCAGGGCCGCGGCGGAGGCGGTGGCGGTGATCAGGGCCTTGGTGGCGAGGGTGTTCCCGGCCGCGTCCTCGCCGGACAGGATCAGGGGGTTGAGCAGGAGGATGTACGCCATCGCCATGAAGGTGGTGACGCCGCCGCGCACTTCGCGCGCCACGGTCGATCCTCGCCGGGATATGTGGAAGTAGCGGTCGAGCCACGACCGGCCCGCCGGGACGCGGGAGCCCGCGCCCGCGTCCTCGGCGGTGGTCGTGGGCTCCGCTGACTGCTGGGTCATGGTGCCGTCTCCCAAGGTTCACAGGGGCACCCGTGCCATGTGTGGTCACGGGATTTGGGAGGTGCCGCAGTCGGGGGACGGCCCGTTAACCGCACCTTGAGGTGGCCGGCGCCGGGGTGACCGTGGATGAGGCCGTTGCCCGGCGCCGGGATGCCGTCGCGCCCACCCGTGCCGCCCTGCGGCACGCCTGCCCGCGACGGGGGGCGGAGCTACGCCGTTCCGGTGAGGTGCTCCGGGCGGACCGGGGTGCGGTCCAGGCTGAGGCCCGTCGCGTCGCGGACGGCCGCGAGGACCGCCGGGGTGGAGGACAGGGTGGGGGCCTCACCGATGCCGCGCAGCCCGTACGGGGCGTGCTCGTCGGCGAGTTCGAGCACGTCGACCGGGATGGTCGGGGTGTCGAGGATGGTGGGGATGAGGTAGTCGGTGAAGGAGGGGTTGCGCACCTTGGCCGTCTCGGGGTCGACGACGATCTCCTCCATCACGGCGATGCCCAGGCCCTGCGTGGTGCCGCCCTGGATCTGCCCGACGACGGAGAGCGGGTTGAGCGCCTTGCCGACGTCCTGCGCGCAGGCCAGTTCGATCACCTTGACCAGGCCGAGTTCGGTGTCGACCTCGACCACCGCGCGGTGCGCGGCGAAGGAGTACTGGACGTGCCCGTTGCCCTGGCCGGTGCGCGGGTCGAAGGGCTCGGTCGGCCGGTGCCGCCACTCCTCCTCGACCTCGACGGCCTCGCCTTCGAGGACGTCCGCCAGGTCGGCGAGCACCTCGCCGCCGTCGGTGACCACCTTGCCGCCCTCCAGCAGCAGTTCGGCGGTGGCCCAGGCCGGGTGGTACGAGCCGAACCTGCGGCGCCCGATCTCCAGCACCCGCTCCCGCACCAGCTCGCAGGCGTTCTTCACCGCGCCGCCGGTGACGTACGTCTGCCGGGACGCCGAGGTCGAACCGGCGCTGCCCACCGCCGTGTCGGCCGGGTGGATGGTCACCTGGGCGACGCCCAGCTCGGTGCGGGCGATCTGGGCGTGCACGGTGACGCCGCCCTGGCCGACCTCGGCCATCGCGGTGTGCACGGTGGCCACCGGCTCGCCGCCGGCCACCTCCAGGCGCACCCGCGCGGTCGAGTAGTCGTCGAAGCCCTCGGAGAACCCGACGTTCTTGATGCCGACCGCGTACCCGACCCCGCGCACGACGCCCTCGCCGTGCGTGGTGTTGGACAGGCCGCCGGGCAACTGGCGTACGTCCGCTCCGTCGCTGGACTCCCACTGGCGCTCCGGCGGCATCGGCATCGCCTTGACGCGGCGCAGCAGTTCGGCGACCGGCGCGGGTGAGTCGACGGGCTGCCCGGTGGGCATGAGCGTGCCCTGTTCCATGGCGTTGCGCTGCCGGAACTCCACCGGGTCCAGGCCGAGTTCCCGGGCCACCTTGTCCATCTGCGCCTCGTAGGCGAAGCACGCCTGGACCGCGCCGAAGCCGCGCATCGCGCCGCAGGGCGGGTTGTTGGTGTAGAGGGCGATCGCCTCGATGTCGACGTCGTCGACGGCGTAGGGTCCGACGCCGAGCGAGGAGGCGTTGCCGACCACCGCCGGGGAGGCGGAGGCGTACGCGCCGCCGTCCAGGACGATCCGGCACTTGACGTGGGTCAGCTTGCCGTCGCGGGTGGCGCCGTGCTCGTAGTACAGCTTGGCGGGGTGGCGGTGGACGTGGCCGAAGAAGGACTCGAACCGGTTGTAGACGATCTTGACGGGTCTGCCGGTGCGCAGTGCCAGCAGGCAGGCGTGGATCTGCATGGACAGGTCCTCGCGCCCGCCGAACGCGCCGCCGACGCCGGAGAGCGTCATCCGCACCTTGTCCTCGGGCAGCCCGAGCACGGGAGCCATCTGGCGCAGGTCGGAGTGGAGCCACTGGGTGGCGATGTAGAGGTGGACGCCGCCGTCCTCCTCGGGCACGGCGAGTCCGGACTCGGGGCCGAGGAACGCCTGGTCCTGCATCCCGAAGGTGTACTCGCCCTTGACGATCACGTCGGCCCGGCGGGCCGCGGCCCCGGCGTCGCCGCGCACGATGGGCTGGCGGTGGACGATGTTGGGGTGCGGGACGTGGCCCATGTGGTGATCGGTGCGGTGCTCGTGGACGAGTACGGCACCGGGTGCGGTCGCGGACGCCTCGTCGGTGACGACGGGCAGCTCCCGGTACTCGACCTTGATCTTCGCGGCGGCGCGGCGGGCGGTCTCGGGGTGGTCGGCGGCGACGAGGGCGACCGGCTCGCCGTGGTGGCGGACCTTGCCGTGGGCGAGGACGGGGGTGTCCTGGATCTCCAGCCCGTAGTGGCGTACGCCGGTCGGCAGGTCGTCGTAGGTCATGACCGCGTACACGCCGGGCAGCGCGAGCGCCTCGGAGGTGTCGATGGAGACGATCTCGGCGTGCGCGACGGTGGAGCGCAGGATCTGGCCCCAGAGCATGTCCTCGTGCCACATGTCGGAGGAGTAGGCGAACTCGCCGGTGACCTTGAGCGTGCCGTCCGGGCGGAGCGTGGACTCGCCGATGCCGCCCTTGGCGGGGGCTTCCTGGGTGAGCTTCGTGGGTGCGCCGTTGGCTGCCATGGTCAGACCCCCTCGGACTGGCGGGCGGCGGCCAGGCGCACCGCGTCCATGATCTTCTCGTAGCCGGTGCAGCGGCACAGGTTGCCGGAGAGCGCCTCGCGGATGTCCGCGTCGCTCGGGTCGGGGTTGCGCTCCAGCATCTCGTCGGCGGCGACGAGCAGGCCGGGCGTGCAGAAGCCGCACTGGACGGCGCCGGCGTCGAGGAACGCCTGCTGGATCGGGGCGAGCCCGCTCTCCCGCGCCGGGTCGCCGGCCCGTTCCCTGGCGTACTCGGCCAGCCCTTCGACCGTGACGACCTCGCGGCCCTCGGCCTGGCCGGCGGCGACCAGGCAGGAGCAGACGGGCACGCCGTCCAGGCGGACCGTGCAGGAGCCGCACTCGCCCTGTTCGCAGGCGTTCTTGGAGCCGGGCAGGCCGAGCCGCTCGCGCAGCACGTACAGGAGGGACTCGCCCTCCCACACGTCGTCGGCCTCCTGGGGACGTCCGTTGACGGTGAAGTTGACGCGCATCAGGCGGCGCCTCCCTTTCGCTCGGCGGTGCGGTACGACTCCCAGGTCCACGTCAGCGTGCGGCGGGCCAGCACGCCGATCGCGTGGCGGCGGTAGCTCGCGGTGCCCCGGACGTCGTCGATCGGGTTGCAGGCGGCCGAGCAGAGCTGGGCGAACCGTTTGGCGACGGAGGGGGTGACGACCTTGCCGTTGTCCCAGAAGCCGCCCTCCGCCAGGGCCGCGTTCAGGAACTCCTCGGCGGCCGTGGCCCGCACCGGCGTCGGCGCGGCGGACCCGATGCCGGTGCGGACCGTCCGGGTCCCGGGGTGCAGCGCGAGGCCGAACGCGCACACGGCGATCACCATGGCGTTGCGGGTGCCGACCTTGGAGAACTGCTGCGGTCCGTCGGCCTTCCTGACGTGCACGGCGCGGATCAGCTCGTCGGGTGCGAGCGCGTTGCGCTTGACGCCGGTGTAGAAGGCGTCGATGGGGATCATGCGGGTGCCGCGCACCGAGACCGCCTCGACCTCGGCGCCTGCGGCGAGCAGCGCCGGGTGGGCGTCGCCGGCCGGGGAGGCGGTGCCGAGGTTGCCGCCGACGCCGCCGCGGTTGCGGATCTGCGGGGAGGCGACGGTGTGCGCGGCCAGGGCGAGCCCCGGCAGTTCGGCGCGCAGGTGTTCCATGATGCGGGTGTACGGCACGGAGGCACCGAGCCGTACGCTCTCCTGGCCGACCTCCCACTCGGCCAGTTCGCCGACGCGGTTGAGGTCCATGAGGTACTCGGGCCGGCGGTGGTCGAAGTTGATCTCGACCATCACGTCGGTGCCGCCCGCGATCGGCACAGCGGTGGGGTGCTCGGCCTTAGCGGCGAGCGCCTCCTCCCAACTGGCGGGGCGAAGGAAGTCCATGACCGGCTCTCTTCTTCGTCTCGTGGGGCGTGGGGATTGAGCCAATCCGTGTGCGGCGGGCCCGGCTCGTTCATGTGCTGTTCACGCTGAGTGGGCTCAGTACACAGCTCCGTGCGCCACCGGGGTCAGTCGCAGAAACCATGAAGGAGTTGGCTGGCCAGGGCAATCGTCTTGTAGATTCATATGAACGGAGGTCCTCGGTAACCTCCTCGATCTCCTGTGGAAACGCGCGACACAGCCGCGTGACCTGGAACACGCTTCGAGACAGAGAACGGCGGCGACGAGAATGCGGCTGCGCGCACTGCTGGACACGGACGCGCTGGGCCTGAGACTGCTCGGCGGCGAGAGCGAGCTGGACCGCGCCGTGCGCGGGGTGATGACCACCGACCTGCGGGACCCCAGCCGCTATCTCTCCGGCGGGGAGCTGGTGCTGACCGGCCTCGCCTGGCGCCGTGACGCCGCCGACTCCGAGCCGTTCGTACGGATTCTGGCGCAGGCGGGGGTGGCCGCGCTCGCCGCCGGTGAGGCGGAGCTGGGCGAGGTGCCCGAGGACCTGGTGGTGGCGTGCGCCCGGCACCGGCTGCCGCTGTTCGCGGTGCACGAGTCGGTGGCGTTCGCGACGATCACCGAGCACGTGGTGCGGCAGGTCTCCGGCGAGCGCGCCGGGGACCTCGCCGCCGTCGTCGACCGGCACCGCCGGATGATGACCTCCGGACCGGCGGGCGGCGGCCCGGACGTCGTCCTTGACCTGCTCGGCTCCGACCTGGACCTGCGGGCCTGGGTGCTGTCGCCGACCGGGCGGACCGTCGCCGCCGCCAGGGTGGCGGGCCCCGCGCCGGCCCCCGAGGTGTGCGCGAGGCTGGCGGCGGAGCACCTGGCGGCCACCCGCGCGGGGCGGCGGGCGCCGCACCGGGTGGCGCTGGCCGGGACGGTCTACAGCCTCTTCCCGGTGCGCGGCGGCGGGCGGGACCCGCAGGGCGCGCGGGTGGCGCGGGACGTGCGGGAGACGGTGCTGTCGGACTGGCTGCTGGCGGTCGAGGCGGACGCCGGGGACTGGGCGGAGGAACGGCTGGACCTGCTGCACGGCGTCACCCAGTTGATCGCCGTCGAGCGGGACCGCAGGGACGCGGCCCGCACGGTCCGGCGGCGCCTCGCGCAGGAGGTGCTGGAGCTGGTGCAGTCGGGGGCGGTGCCCGCCGAGATCGCGGCCCGGCTGCGGGTGGCGGCGCCGGTGCTGCTGCCGGGGCTGGGCGCCGCCCCGCACTGGCAGGTGGTGGTGGCCCGGGTGGAGTGGGACGACCGGGACGCCGGGGGGCCGGACAGCGGCCGCGGCGCCCAGGCGCTGCTCGAAGAGGTCCTCGTCGACCCCCGGGCGACCGGTCCCGAGCACTCCGACCGCATCGCGGTGGCGCACGCCGGCGACGAGGCCGTCGCGCTGGTCCCGCTGCCGGCCGTCGCGGGCGGGCACGACGGCTCCGAGGCGGGCGTCGTCGCCGACGCGCTCCTGGAGGCGGTACGGGAGCCGCTGGCGGCGGGGCTGGACGGGGACGGGCGGGTCACGATCGGCGTCAGCGCGGCGGTGCACTCGGCGGAGGGGCTGCGCGGCGCGCTGGAGGAGGCCCGGCACGCCCGGCGGGTGGCCGCCGCCCGCCCCGGCCGGGTCTGCGCGGCCGGCCACCAGGAACTCGCCTCGCACGTCCTGCTGCTGCCGTTCGTCCCCGACGACGTGCGCCGCGCCTTCACCGCCCGGCTCCTGGACCCCTTGCGGGAGTACGACCGGCGGCACCGCGCGGAGCTGATTCCGACGCTGGAGGCGTTCCTCGACTGCGACGGCTCCTGGACCCGCTGCGCGGCCCGGCTGCACCTGCACGTCAACACGCTGCGCTACCGCGTCGGCCGGATCGAGCAGTTGACGGCGCGCGACCTGTCGAAGCTGGAGGACAAGCTGGATTTCTTCCTGGCACTGCGCATGAGCTGACCTCTCGGCGGGCCGCCCCGCGGTCCCCGAGCGCCACTACTTTGTGAATTCTTTCACCCACCCTCTTGGCCGCGCCCGGCGTTCCGTGCTGAGATGCGCCCACCACTCGGGCTCGACGGCGTGCTAGGGAGGGCAACGTGGCGCACCCCGCCATGTCTGGTACGGGAACCACCGCAAGTGACGATCCGCTCCAGACCGCGATATGGCGGCTGCGTTCGCGCGCCTGCTGGGCCGACGCGGCCGCCCTGCTGCGGCCGGACACCGCGCCCGCCGCGCTCCAGCGGGCCGCGCTGCTGGTGGAGCGGTGCCTCTACACCGAGCAGGGCTGGGAGGAGGCCGAGGACGCGCTGCGCACCGCCGAGGCGCTCGCGCACGGCGACGAGGAGCGCGGGGCCGCCGCCTGCGAACGCGGGCAGCTCGCCTACGCGGCCACCCTGCACGGTGTGCGGGACCGGGCCGACGAGGCGCGGGCGGCGCTGGGCCGGGCGGCGGCGCTGATCGCGCCGGGGGCGCGGGGGCGGGCGCTGCTGGACTTCCGGCGCGGACTGCTCGCGGAGAACCTCACCCGCTCCCCGCAGGCGGCGCGGGCGGCGTACCGGCGGGCGCACGCCGGGGCCACCGCGCACGCCGATCCGCTGCTGCTGTCGTTCACCTGGCGGCACCTGGCCGGGCTGGCGCTGCGCGACGGGGAGATCGCCGAGGCCCGGCACGGCTTCGCCGAGTCCCTGCGCATCCGCGAGGAACTGGGCTACCTCGTCGGTACGGCCCCGGCGCTGGCCTCGCTCGCCGAGACGGAGGCCGAACCGGAGGCGACCCGGCTGCGCGAGGAGGCCCGCCGCCTCTTCCGCCTCCTGGGCGGCGTCCCCACCTGGCTCGCGGCCCACCTGACACCGTCACCGGGGGCGGCCTGACGGAGCGCCTCGCGCCCTCCCTCTCTCCCACCGCCGGTCACGGACGGCCCGCGACGGCGGCCGGAGAGGCCCATGGCGGCGGGGGGAGAGTCCCACGACGGGGGGGAGGCGGTCGGCCCGCGGCGGCCAGAGGCGGTCCACCCGCGGCGGCCAAGGCAGTCGGCCGAAGGCGGTCCGCCCGCGGCGGCGGAGGCGGCCGGCCGGAGGCGGGCGGAGGCGGTCCGCCCGCGGCGGGCGGAGGCGGCCGGCCGGAGGCGGGCGGAGGCGGTCCGCCCGCGGCGGGCGGAGGCGGCCGGCCGGAGGCGGCCGGAGACGGCCGGCCCGCAGCGGGAGGAAGCGGCCGGAGGCGGGTCGGCCCGCGGCGGGCGGAGGCGGTCCGCCCGCGGCGGCGGAGGCGGTCGGCCGAAGGCGGCCGGAGGCGGTGCGCGCGGGTGGTGCGGGAGCGGGGCGTGTGCGGCTCAGCCCTGCGCGAAGTGCCGTTCCACCAGGGTCCGTACCGCCTCCTGGTCGCCCGCGATCAGGGCGTCCAGCAGGGCGGTGTGGTCGTGGGCGTCGGCGATCAGGTCGGCCCGGCCGCGGGCGGCGGGGCCGCCGACCAGGGGCCACTGCGCCCGGCGGTGCAGGTCGTCGGCGATGCGCAGGAGCTGCTCGTTGCCGGCCAGGGCGAGCACCGCGCGGTGGAAGGCGCGGTCGGCCTCGGCGTAGGCCGCCCGGCAGTTGGCGGACGCGGCCCGGACGGTGGCCTCGGCCAGCGGGCGCAGCCCGGCCCAGCGCTCGGCGGGCACGGTCCGGGCCAGCCTCAGCACCACCGGCGTCTCGATCAGCGCCCGGACCTCGGCCAGCTCGGCCAGCTCCCGGGGGCCCCGCTCGACGACCCGGAACCCCCGGTTGGGGACCACCTCGACGGCGCCCTCCTGGGCGAGCTGCTGCATGGCCTCGCGCACCGGCGTCGCGGAGACCCCGAACCGTTCGCCGAGCGCGGGCGCGGAGTACACCTCGCCCGGCCGCAGCTCCCCGGCGACCAGCGCGGCGCGCAGCGCGGCGAGGACCTGCCCGCGCACGGAGGAGCGCTGGACGAGCGGCCGGGGGCCGGCCGGCGGGGTCTCGCCGTGGGTGTGCTCGCCCCGGGCGGCGTCCCCGGCGGCGGGCCGGTCCCCGGCGGTCTCCCGCCCGGCCCCGCCCGTGCGGGCCTGCGCCGGCACCCGGGCCCCGGCCGCGCGGCCGAACGCGGCGGTTCCCGCGCCGCCGGAGCCCTGCGCGCCCTGCTCCACCGGGTCCTCCTACGACGTGTCGGTACTTGGGGTCATTACGACCGGTTGTCACTGATCCGTCAAGCACTTTAGGTCGTACCGGCCACCGGTTCACATCCGGGAGATCTTGGGTAAGGTAAGGCTTACCTCTTGCTCGCCCGTTCGAACGACGTGGATCGGTGGTCCCGCATGTCCGTCCCCCGCTCGGCCGTCGCGGACGCCTACGCGCGTCTGACCGAGGCCCTCCCGGGACTCGCCGTCACCGAACTGTCCGCCGGCGAACCGCTGCCCAGCGGCGGCGACTGGGTGGCCGCCGCCGCGCTCGCGGAGGGCGGGGCCGCGCTGGAGACGTTCGTGGCCTGGGACGACGCCCAGGTGGTCCGGGACTACGGGCAGCGCGCCCGGCCGGACGTGGTCGCCAGCTTCGGCCTGCACCGGTACGCCTGGCCGGCCTGCCTGCTGGTCACCGTCCCCTGGTTCACCCACCGCCGGGTGCCCCGCTACCCGGTGACGCACGTCGCCTACGACCGCCGCGCCGAGGGCCTGCCGCTCGGGCACCTGGCGGTCCGGCCCGAGGGCTTCGCCTGCCTGCCCGGCGACCCGGCCGCCGCGCTGCCCGGCGCCCGCGTGGTCGCCGACGAGGAGGCGCTGCGGGCCGAGGTGCGGGCCGCGGTCGCCGAGCACCTGGAGCCGGTGCTCACCGGGTTCGGGCCGCGGATGCGGCGGCGCGGCCGGGCCCTGTGGGGCATGGCGACCGACGAGATCGTCGAGGGCCTGTGGTACGTCGCCCACCTCCTCGGCGAGCAGGAGCGGGCCCGTCAGGAGCTGGAGCTGCTGCTGCCGGGCGCGACCCGGCCGTACGTCGGCGCGGCGGCGTTCCGGGAGCTGAAGGGCCCGGACGGCAAGCCGCTGCACACCCGGGACCGGGCGAGCTGCTGCATGTTCTACACCCTGCGCCCCGAGGACACCTGCGCCACCTGCCCCCGCACCTGCGAGGCGGACCGCGTCGACAAGCTGCTCGCCACCGCGAGTTGACGCCCCGTCGGGCCGGAGCACTCCCCCGCGTCGCCTAAGATCATGCGTGGTTGCACAGATTCCTCACGCGTCACGGGAACTTTCCGTGGAACCACCCGGACGGGTAGTCTTGTTCGAACTCAACTCCCGCCCCTCAAGCGGCAGTTCGAGCAGAACGCCGCCCAGGGCTTTCCCTCGCACCCCCTTGGCGGCCTCTTGCCGCGAAACCCCCTGAGGGCCGACGGGATTGGGCCACTATGGCGGGCGTTACGCCCTATCCCACTGCAAGGGACCCCTAGATGAGACTGACCGACATATCGCTGAACTGGCTGCTTCCGGGCGCCGTACTGCTCCTGGGCATGCTGGCGGCGGTGGCGGTGCTCGCGCGCGGCAAGCGCACCTCGGGGAAGGACGCGAGCGCGGACGACTCGTGGGAGCGCGCCGAGGAGCGCCGCCGGCGCAAGGAGGCCCTGTACGGCACGGTCTCCTACGTCCTCCTCTTCTGCTGCGCCGCGGTCGCCGCGGCCCTCTCCTTCCACGGCCTGGTCGGGTTCGGCGAGCAGAACCTCGGCCTGAGCGACGGCTGGCAGTACCTGGTCCCGTTCGGCCTGGACGGCGCCGCGATGTTCTGCTCCGTCCTCGCGGTCCGCGAGGCCAGCCACGGTGACGCGGCGCTCGGCTCCCGGATTCTGGTGTGGACCTTCGCCCTCGCGGCGGCCTGGTTCAACTGGGTGCACGCCCCCCGGGGCGCCGGGCACGCGGGCGCCCCGCACTTCTTCGCGGGCATGTCCCTGTCGGCGGCCGTGCTGTTCGACCGGGCGCTGAAGCAGACCCGCCGGGCCGCGCTGCGCGAGCAGGGCCTGGTGCCGCGTCCGCTGCCGCAGATCCGTATCGTCCGCTGGCTGCGCGCCCCGCGCGAGACCTACCGCGCCTGGTCGCTGATGCTCCTGGAAGGGGTGCGCAGCCTGGACGAGGCGGTCGAGGAGGTCCGCGACGACCAGCGCCGCAAGGACGAGGCCAAGCTGCGCCGGCGCGAGAAGGAGCGCATGGAGCGGGCCCAGTTGAAGGCGATCAGCCGGGGCCACCGCGGCTTCCCCGGGCGGGGCGGCCGACAGGTCGAGGTCGAGGTGCAGGCGGTGGAGCGCGGCTCCGACCGGGTCTCCGCGGAGCCTGTCATATCGACCACCAAGGAGCAGTTGCCCGCGCGTCAGCGTCCGTCCCTGCAGCCCGTGCGCGGCGCCGGTGACCCGGTGACCGTCGACCTCACCGCGGAGGACGACACCCAGGCGCTGCCGCGGCTGGACTCCCTGGAGCGCAAACTGAAGGACCTGGAGCAGCAGTTCGGCTAGCGCGCCGCCCGGTCCGGTGCGAGGGGGCGTGACCTTCGGGTCACGCCCCCTCGGCGTTCAGCTCGAACCAGACCGACTTGCCCACCCCGTGCGCCCGTACGCCCCAGGCGTCCGCGAGGGAGCGCACCAGGACCAGGCCCCGGCCGTGCGTGCCGTCCCGGTGCTCGGCGGGCCGGGTCCGCGGCCACCGGCCGACGAAGTCCCGCACCTCCACCCGGAGCGCGCCCGGCCCGACGGTGGCCGTCAGGATCGCGTCGTGATCGGTGTGCACGAGCGCGTTGGTCACCAGTTCGCTGGTGAGCAGTTCCGCGACCTCCGACCGTCCCGGCCACCCCTGGTCGCACAGCAGCGCGCGCAGCGCCCGCCGGACCTCGGGCACCGCCCGCAGGTCGGCCCGTCCCAGTCTGCGCCTGAGCCGGGACTCCGCTCCCATGGTGTCGTCGGCCTTCTCCTCCACCGTGTCCCTCGTGGTCTGCCGCTCCATGTCCCCCGTCCGCGTGTCGCCGCCGTCGCCCCTCCTGCTCGAACACGTTCACGAGCATCCATGCCCGGTGCGGCCCGCCACACTCGGCCTGGCGTACGACGACCGCGTGTTCGGCCATCGGAATGGCCGAACACCGTCGGCCGGATCGGCTTCCCGGCGGATCAGGGCCGGGGCACGTTGCGCAGGTTGGAGCGGGCCATCTGGAGCATCCGGCCCACGCCGCCGTCCAGGACGATCTTCGAGGCGGAGAGGGCGAAACCGGTCACCATGTCGGCGCTGATCTTCGGCGGGATGGACAGGGCGTTGGGGTCGGTGACGACGTCGACGAGGGCCGGGCCCTTGTGCTTGAACGCGGCCTTCAGCGCGCCGGGGAGGTCCTTGGGCTTCTCCACCCGTACGCCGTAGGCGCCGCAGGCTTCCGCGACGGCGGCGAAGTCGGGGTTGGTGTTGGCGGTGCCGTGCGAGGGCAGTCCGGCGACCAGCATCTCCAGTTCGACCATGCCCAGCGAGGAGTTGTTGAACAGCACGATCTTCACCGGCAGGTCGTACTGGACCAGGGTGAGGAAGTCGCCCATCAGCATGGAGAAGCCGCCGTCGCCGGACATCGCCACGACCTGCCGCTTGCGGTCGGTGAACTGCGCGCCGATCGCCATCGGCAGCGCGTTGGCCATCGAGCCGTGCGAGAAGGAGCCGATGACCCGGCGCCGCCCGTTGGGCGTGAGGTAGCGGGCGGCCCAGACGTTGCACATCCCGGTGTCGACGGTGAACACCGCGTCGTCGTCGGCCATCTCGTCCAGGACGGCCGCCACGTACTCGGGGTGGATGGGGACGTGCTTCTCCACCTTGCGGGTGTACGCCTTGACCACGCCCTCCAGCGCGTCGGCGTGCTTCTTCAGCATCCGGTCCAGGAACTTGCGGCTCTTCTTCTCCTTCACCCGCGGGATCAGGCAGCGCAGCGTCTCCTTGGCGTCACCCCACACCGCGAGGTCCAGCTTGGTGCGGCGGCCCAGGTGCTCGGGCCGCACGTCGATCTGGGCGATCTTGACGTCGTCGGGCAGGAAGGCGTTGTACGGGAAGTCGGTGCCGAGCAGGATCAGCAGGTCGCACTCGTGGGTGGCCTCGTAGGCGGCGCCGTAGCCGAGCAGGCCGCTCATGCCGACGTCGTAGGGGTTGTCGTACTGAATCCACTCCTTGCCGCGCAGGGCGTGGCCGACCGGGCTCTTGATCTTGCCGGCGAACTCCATCACCTCGGCGTGCGCGCCGGCCGTGCCGCTGCCGCAGAAGAGGGTGACCTTGTCGGCGTCGTCGATCAGGCGGACCAGCCGGTCGATCTCCTCGTCGCCGGGGCGGACCGTCGGCCGGGAGGTGACCAGGGCGGTCTCGGGGGCCTGCTCGGGGGCGGGCTGTCCGGCGATGTCACCGGGCAGGGCGACCACGCTGACGCCGGAGCGGCCGACCGCGTGCTGGATGGCGGTGTCCAGCAGGCGGGGCATCTGCTGGGGGCTGGAGATCAGCTCGCAGTAGTGGCTGCACTCGGTGAACAGGCGGTCGGGGTGGGTCTCCTGGAAGTAGCCCAGGCCGATCTCGCTGGAGGGGATCTGCGAGGCGAGGGCGAGGACCGGTGCCATCGAACGGTGGGCGTCGTAGAGCCCGTTGATGAGGTGGAGGTTGCCGGGGCCGCAGGAGCCGGCGCAGGCGGTGAGCTTGCCGGTGATCTGCGCCTCGGCGCCGGCGGCGAAGGCGGCGGTCTCCTCGTGGCGCACATGCACCCAGTCGATGCCGGAGTGGCGGCGGACGGCGTCCACGACCGGGTTCAGGCTGTCGCCGACGACGCCGTAGAGACGGCGGACACCGGCGCGGACGAGAATGTCGACGAACTGCTCGGCTACGGTCTGTTTGCCCATGGCGTGCGTGTGCCCCTTCGGTCCGCTGGTGATCCCTCGGGTTCCATGGAGGCACAGCGGACGCCGTCACGCCTCCCACACGGCGGCGGCCGTACGGTCGTCGGCGTAACCCTCGACCCGGGTGCCGGTGTCGGCGAGGAATCCGGCGAGGCCGGGCGGGGTGCGGCCGGACCACCGTCCGGCGAGGTGCGCGCGCAGGCCGGACTCGCCGCGCAGGGGGCCGGCCAGGCCCTGGGTGCACAGCAGCAGGACATCACCCGGGCGGGCGACGGAGGCCCGGAAGCGGAAGGGTTCCCGGGGCGGTGCGGCGGGCTGGTCGTACGGGCCGGGCGGGGTGGTGATGCCGAGATCCAGGGTGAGCCGGTCGCCCTCGGGGGTCTCGGCCGGCGGTGACCCGAAGCCGACCACGGGGGCGCCGGCCGTCTCGGCGGCGGCGGGTTCGATGTCCTGCCAGTCGCCGTCCCGCAGCCGGAACAGGCCGCCCGCGCCGACGCCGAAGAACACCCGGGTGCGACAGGCCGGATCGGCGGGGAGCAGCAGACAGCGCAGGGTGGCGGTGTACTCGTCCGGCGCGAGGCCCTGTTCGGCGGCGCCGGCGCGGAGCCGGCCGAGACTGCGGTCGGTCAGGCGGTGCAGGCCCGACTTCAGGTCGCCGCGGCGGGCGGCCCGCAGGTCGGCGACGAGGCGGGCGTGGCTGCGGCCGACGGCCCGGCCGATCCAGCGGCATGCCTCGGCGGCGGCGCGGTGGGCGCCGACGGCACCGGGGGCGCCGGTCGCCATCGCCACCAGCACCAGGGCCTGCTCGCCGGTGCCGAACCGGGCGGTCAGCAGGGCGTCGCGGCGCGGATCACCCCGGAACCGGGCGGATTCGCCCCGCACGGACGCGGCCCGCAGGGTGCCGGCCCCCGACCGGGCCCCCTCCAGCACGGTGTCCGCCACCAGACCGTCCAGCGCCTCCGGATCGGCGACGGGCAGCACGGCGTGCCCGGCCTCGCAGACGAACGCCCCACCACCGACGTGACCCTGCGGGGCGGGGGACGGGACGTCTCGGGGGGCGGGGGCCGGGGCGCCCTGCGGTCCGGGTGCGGTGGCCTGTGGTCCGGGGGCGACGCCCTGCGGGCCGGGGGTTGCCCCGTCCCTCGGGCCTGAGGCCCCCGCCTCCTGCGGGCCGGGTGCGGTGGCCTGCGGGCCGGGTGCGGTGGCCTGCGGGCCGGAGGTTGCCGCGTCCTTGGAGGCTCGGGTCGCCGCCTTCTGCGGGCCGGGGTCTACGCCCTGCGGGCCTGGGCCCCCCACGCCCTGCGGGCCGGGGGCTGCGGCCTGTGATTCGGGGGCTGCGCCCTGCGGGCCTGGGGCCCCCACGCCCTCCGGGACGGGTGCGGCGCCCTCCGGGACGGGTGCGGCGCCCTGCGAGCCGAGGGCTGCGCCCTCCGGGCCGGGGGCTGCGCCCTGCGAGCCGCCGGGGGTTGTCGTTTCCCACGGGCGCGGGTCCGCCTTTTCCCACGGGCGCGGGCCCGCCACCCGCCACGGGCCGGCGGCAGCCGGTTGCCACGGGCCCGGGGACGCGCCGTCCGGCGGGCTCGGCACGCCTGCGTCCGGCGGCCCGGATGACGGGGCGTCTCCGGCCGCGCGGGGCGGGTCCGCCGCGGCCGGTGCCGTCGGGAAGGTCACGGGGCCGGGGTCCGGGTCGGTCGGTGGTTCCCAGGGGGCGCGCCACGCGGGCCGCCGTGCGGCCGGGTCGAACCCGAACCGCCCGGGGTCGGGCGGCGCCGCCGGGCGCGGGGCCGGCCCGGTCCCGCCGCGGCGGGGCGCCGGGACCGGCCCCGCGGGGGCGGCGGACGTCCCCGGGCCGCCCGGGGCGTCCACCGTGCCGGCGGCCGACGCGAAGCGGTCGTCCAGGGAATCGGGTGCTGCCGTGGGCCCGGTGTCGTCCGCGGAGGCGTCGTACAACTGCCGCCACCACTCGTCCTCGTGGCCCCTGGGACTTCCCCCCTGCTGGCTCATGCCGCCAATTGTCCACCGGGCGGGCCCGATGAACACGGGGCGACCGGAAAAATCGGGCGCGGCCCGGCAGCCGCCGAGCGGTCCCACCCCCCACGGGAGAACCGCCCGGCGACGATGAGCCCACCTTGGCAGAGCGAGGGGGCCTGCGGCGATGATGGGCGAAGGCGGGTTTGCGCCGTGGCCGTTTTCCGCCACGGACGCGGGTCCGGGGCCGGGGACCAGGGGAGGGACGACGTCTGATGCTGGGTGTGCTGGGGCTGGAGGAGCCGCACGAGTCGGCGTACCGGGCGCTGGTGGCCGTGGGCGCCGCCGACGTGCCCGATCTCGCCCGGAAGCTGGCGCTGGGCGAGCGGGACACCGAGCGGGCGCTGCGCAAGCTGGAGCAGACCGGCCTCGCGGCGCAGTCGTCGGCGCGGCCGGGCCGCTGGGTGGCGGCGCCGCCCGGCGTGGCGCTGGGCGCGCTGCTCGCCCAGCAGCGGCACGAGCTGGAGAAGGCGGAGCTGGCCGCCGCGCTGCTGGCCGAGGAGTACCGGGCCGCGGCGGCCGAGCCCGCGGTGCACGACCTGGTCGAGGTGGTGATCGGCGCGGCGGCGGTCGCCCAGCGCTTCCTGCAGTTGCAGTTGGGCGCGGCCGAGGAGGTGTGCGCGCTGGTCACCGGCAATCCGGTCGCCGTCACCGGCATGGAGAACGACGCCGAGGAGCAGGCCGCCGGGCGCGGGGTCCGCTACCGGGTGGTCGTCGAGCGGGCCGTGCTGGACCAGCCCGACGGGATCACGGAGCTGACCGCCGCGCTCGGCCGGGACGAGCAGGTCCGGGTGGTGGACCGGGTGCCGACCAAGCTGGTCGTCGCCGACGGCACGCTCGCCCTGGTGCCGCTCACCGCGCGGGCCGCGGAGCCCGCCGCGCTGGTCGTGCACGCCAGCGGACTCCTCGAACTGCTGATGGGCCTGTTCGAGAAGGTGTGGCGGGAGGGGCTGCCGCTCCGGCTCGGCGCGGCCGGGGTGGGCGAGCAGCGCCCCCAGGGGCCCGACGCCACGGACCTGGAGATCCTCTCCCTGCTGCTGGCCGGCCTCACCGACGCGAGCGTGGCCAAACAGCTCGACCTGGGCCTGCGCACCGTACAGCGGCGGGTGAAGCGGCTGATGGAACTGACCGGGGTGACCACCCGGCTGCAACTGGGCTGGCACGCCTACGAGCGGGGCTGGGTGGCCCGGGAGCGCTGAACTGCGGACCGGGCCGGACGGCGGCAAGCTGGTGGGATGGGAGTGCTGGACCTCCTGCTGGCCGGCCTGGTCGTGCTGCTCGGGCTGTGCGGCGTCCTGCTGCCCGGGGTGCCGGGGGCCTGGCTGGTGTGGGCGGGGGTCCTGTGGTGGGCGCTGAAGGACACCCGCCCGCTCGCCTGGGCGGTGCTGGTCGGCGCCACCGGGGTGCTGCTGCTGTCCCAGGCGGTCCGCTGGGCGCTGCCGCCCCGGCGGCGGGGCGCGCCCGGCCCCGACGGCAGGCTGCTGGCGTACGGGGGCGGCGGCGCGCTGCTGGGATTCGCGCTGGTGCCCGTGGCGGGCGCGGTGCCCGGTTTCCTCGGCGGGATCTATCTGGCCGAGCGGCTGAGGCTGGGCCGGCACGGCGCGGCGGTGGCGGCGCTGCGCACGGCGATGCGCTCGGGCGGCTCAGGCGTGCTGGCGGAACTGTTCGCCTGCCTGCTGATCACCGGGGCCTGGGTGGGTGCCGTCCTCGCCGGGTGACGCGGCGAGGACGCCCTCCAGGGTGAGCAGCCGCAGCTTGCGGGGCAGCCCGCCCGCGTACCCGGTCAGCGTGCCGTCGGCGCCGATCACCCGGTGGCAGGGGCGCAGGATCAGCAGCGGGTTGGCGCCGATCGCCCCGCCGACCGCGCGGACGGCGGCCCGGGGGGCGCCGATGCGGGCGGCGATCTCGCCATAGGTGGTGGTCCTGCCGTACGGAACGGCGTCGAGGGCGTCCCACACCCGGGTGCGGAAGGCGGTGCCCTCGGCGCGCAGCGGCAGGCGGAACCCGGTGGGCTCCCCGGCGAAGTAGGCGGCGAGCTGCTCGGCCGCCTCCCGGAACGGGCCGGGGTCGGGCCGCCAGTCGTCCTGGACGGTCCGCCCGCCCTTCTGGCCGGGCACGGACAGCGAGGTCAGCGCCCCGTCCGGGTCGGCGGTCAGCAGCAGCGGGCCGACGGGGCTGGCCAGCTCGGTCCAGTAGGTACGGGTGGACATCGGGTTACTCCAACTCCCCTGCTGCGCGCAGGTGGTTCAGGGCGTACGAGCGCCAGGGGCGCCAGGTGTCGGGTACGTCGGTGCCGGGCGGGGCGGCGTCCGGGTCGCCGAGGGCGCGGGTGCGGACGGCGGCGGCGGTGGCCGGGTCCAGGCCGGGCAGGGCGAGCAGGGCGTGCTCGGTGTCGTCCCGGTCGGCGCCCGCGTCGAGGCGTACGGCGCCGTCGGCGAGGGCGGCGGCGAGGGCACCGAGGGGGCCGCCGGGCTCGGCCTCGGCGAGGACGGCCGGTTCGGGGAAGAGGTGGGTGAGGGCGCCGCAGGGCGCGTCGAGGCGCTTGCCGTACCGCTGGACCAGTTCCCCGGCGCGGGTGCGGCCCACCAGGGCGCGGACGGCGAGTTCCTCCGGGTCGGCGGCGCCGGGCGAGCGCAGGCCGGGGCGGGCGGCGACGAGCGGGGCGAGCCGGGGGTCGGCGCCGAGACGTTCGTCGACGGCGTACGGGTCGGCGTCCAGGTCGAACAGGCGGCGCAGCCGCTGCACGGCGGTGGTCAGGTCGCGCAGGTCGGTGAGGTGCAGCCGGGCCTCCAGCCAGCCTCCGCCGCCCGCGCGGGGGGCGCCGCCGCGCTCTTCGACGGCGGCGATGCCGGTGCCGTAGGGCAGGCGGAGGGTGCGGCGGTAGACGCGGCGGCCGGGCGGTCCGCCGACCTCCTCGACGCCCGCGACGGCCTCCCGCCGGAGCAGGTCGAAGACGGGCCCGGCCTGGTAGGGGCCGCGGTGGGCGAGCCGCAGCGGGATGCCGGCGCCGGGGGTGGCCCGGTCGCGGACCGGGGCGGCGGCGCGCAGCGCGGTCGGGGTGGCCGCGTACACCGCGCGGATGGTGTCGTTGAACTGCCGGACGCTGGCGAACCCGGACGCGAAGGCGATCTCGGTGACCGGCAGCCCGGTGGTCTGGAGCAGTACCCGCGCGGTGTGCGCCCGCTGGGCGCGGGCGAGGGCGACCGGTCCGGCGCCCAGTTCGGCGGTGAGCTGGCGCTGCACCTGGCGGGCGCTGTAGCCGAGCCGGGCGGCGAGCCCGGCGACGCCCTCGCGGTCCACGACGCCGTCGCCGATCAGCCGCATGGCGCGGCCCACGACGTCCGCGCGGGCGTTCCAGTCCGCCGAGCCGGGCACGGCGTCCGGGCGGCACCGCCGGCAGGCGCGGAAGCCCGCGCCCTGCGCGGCGGCGGCGGTCGGGAAGAACCGCACGTTGTGCCGCCTGGGCGTGACGGCGGGGCAGCTCGGCCGGCAGTAGATGCCGGTGGTCTCGACGGCGAAGAAGAACGCCCCGTCGAACCGGGCGTCCCGGCTGCGCACGGCCTCGTACCTGCTGTCGTCGTCCCTAGCGGGGTCCGTCGCGGAGCGGACCACCGGGCTCCTCGCACTGTCCTTCACATGGTCCAGTGTCCGCCAGTCCCGGCACCGGGACTGGCGGATATCGGACGTCACACCCGGAAGGGGTCAGCGCCGGCGCCCCCGCTTGGCCTCCATGGCCGCCCGCCCCTCGGCGCCCCGGCGCTTCCACTCCTTGCGGATCTCCGCGCGCAGCCGGGCGTCGGTCTTGGCGACGATGCGCTGGTTCTCCCGCAGCAGCTTGCGGTAGCTCTCCAGCCGCCGCTGGGGCAGCTCACCGCGGTCCACGGCGGCCAGCACCGCGCAGCCCGGTTCGCGCTCGTGGGCGCAGTCGTGGAACCGGCAGTCGGCGGCCAGCTCCTCGATCTCGGCGAAGACCTGTCCGACGCCGCTGCCCGCGTCCCACAGGCCGACGCCCCGCAGCCCGGGGGTGTCGATGAGCACTCCCCCGCCGGGCAGGGCGAGCAGGTTGCGGGTCGTGGTGGTGTGCCGGCCCTTGCCGTCGACGTCGCGGATCGCCCGGACGTCCATGACCTCCTCGCCGAGGAGGGCGTTGGCGAGGGTGGACTTGCCCGCGCCGGACTGGCCGAGCAGCACCGCGGTGCCGCCCGCGACGACCGCCGCGAGGACGTCCAGGCCCTCCCCGTGGGCGGCGCTGACGGGGAGCACCGGCACGCCGGGCGCGCTGGTCTCCACGTCCCGCACGAGGTGCGCCAGCGTGGCCGGGTCGGGCACCAGGTCGGCCTTGGTGAGCACGACGAGGGGCTGGGCCCCGGACTCCCAGGCCAGTGCCAGGAACCGTTCGACGCGGGCCAGGTCCAGTTCGCCGGCGAGGGACACGGCGACCACGGCGTGGTCGACGTTGGCGGCGAGGATCTGCCCCTCGGACCGCTTGGAGGAGGTGGATCGCACGAAGGCGGTGCGGCGCGGCAGATACGTCCGCACGTAGCGCGGGCTGCCGCCGGGGTCGACGGCGACCCAGTCGCCGGTGCAGACGACGCGCAGCGGGTCGGGCGGGGTGACGAACGCGGTGTCGGCGCGGACCACGCCGTCGGCGGTGATCACGTCGCACTGGCCGCGGTCGACCCGGATAACCCGGCCGGGCACGAGCCCTTGGGCGGCGTACGGGGTGAACGCGTCGGCCCAGGCGGTGTCCCAGCCGTGGGCGGTCAGTGCGGTGGAGATGGCGGGGAAAGTCAAGGGGTGACCCTTCGAAGGGGCGGCCCCGGCGCGCGGATGCGCGGTGTCGTCAGCCGGTGGCCACGGAGGTGGACTGAGAGAACTTCCGGATGCGGGCAGCGCCCGTCGCAACGACAGCCATCGGTCACACCTCCTCGCTCGAACCGGGTCACCCGCGGCGACCCCCGGTCGCCGCTCGAACAGCACCGACAGTAGGGGACCCCGGGCTTCGGCGCCACCTAATTGAACGGCGGTCAGGCCACCGTGTAGTTGACGATCAGGAACACCTCCGTCACCGCGTCCGCCGGCAGCGACCTGAAGTCCGGCGCGCCGGTGCGGCGGAGCTTCAGGGTCCAGTCGTCCAGGTCCGCCTCGCCGCCGGTCAGGTCCCTGGCTCCCCGGTGCAGGCCCTGGAAGGAGGGGTCGGGCACGACCTGGAGCAGGTCCGCCGGGTCCGTGCCCAGGGGCGTGAGCTGGGCCTCGAAGGTGTGGGACGGGTCCGCGGGGTGGACGACGACCTCGATGCCCCGGGCCTTGCGGGAGGCGAAGCCGCGGGTGAAGAAGGGCAGGCGCCCGGTCAGGTCGCCGAGGTCCAGTCGCTGGTCGTCGTCCGCGCCGGGCGGGCGCAGGAAGCGGTACCAGGCGTCCGGGTACTCGCGGCGCAGGTCGAGCACCCGGTACAGGCCGTGCCGGGACTCGGCGAGCGCCAGCTCCCCGAGGGTCTGGCGCAGTTCGGCGGCGGCCTGGGCGCGCAGCACCGCGCCGCCCTCCCGCGCGGTGTAGCGCAGGTGCAGTACGGCGTCGGAGACCGAGGCGAAGTCGAACTGCGGCAGGTCCTTGCCCAGCCGCAGGTGCCAGGAGCTGACGGCGCCCGCGCCCTCGAAGGGCAGATACCGCTCGTCGCGGAAGCTCAGCTCGAACAGGCCCGCGTCGGACTGCGCGGTACTGGTGGCGATCGACTGGACCGCGCCGACCTCGTCGCGGAAGCGCGGGTCCCCGGCGGCGGTGTCCCGCGCGTACTTCCCGGCCAGCAGGGTGGGGTCCTTGCGCAGCCGGTTGCCGGTGAGGGTGAGGGTGCAGGCGACGGTGGTGGCGGGGCCGCTGACGCAGGGCAGGGTCAGGCCGACCGTGCGCAGGCGGCGGAAGTAGTGACCGGGGTAGTCCATGTCGAAGGCGGACTCCGGGATGTCGATGAAGCACTCGCCGTTCTGCCGCAGCTTCAGCAGGGCCACCGGGTCGAGCTGGGCCAGCGAGACGTGCTTGGTGAGTTCGTACTCGCGGCGGTTCCGCTCGTAGTACGCCGTCTCCAGGCGGCGCAGGTCGTGGGCGAGCCGTTCGCCGGAGAGCAGGCCCTTGCGCAGGCTGTCCCAGGAGCCGAAGCGGACGTAGTCGGAGTCGGCGAGGCCGAGTTCGTAGCGGAAGCAGCGTTCGGCGCGGCGGGCCATGTCGTGGGCGAGCCGGTAGCTCTGGAAGTACAGCGCGGACAGTTGGGTGACCGTCCAGTCGTGCAGTTCCCGGTTGGTGAACTTGCCGCGCAGGAACTCGTCCTCGCCGGCGGCCTGCTCGATGCGCCGGTCGTGCTCGGTCAGTTCCTGCTCGGCGACGCGGATGCGCACCTGGGCGGCGGCGATCTGCCGGTCGGCCTGGGCGATCTCCTGCACGGCGAGGTCGCACTGGAACTGCCAGTCCTGGGCGCGGCGTTCGTAGGAGCCGATGGTGTTGGTCATGCCCGCGCCCATCTGGGCGATGTTCGACAGCCCCCGCAGGGCGTCGGCCGTCTTGCCGAGGGCGTCGCTGGCCTGCTTGCCGCTGACGCTGAGCGTCAGGTGCGGGGAGCCGCCGAAACCGGAGGCGCCGGCCGTGACGTTGGGGATGAGTGACATGGGCGAGGCGAGCAGGTTCAGGACGGTGCCCGCGGTCTCCAGGCCCATCGCGCCGATGGTGAGGCCCAGCCATGCCTTCTCCCACCCGTTCCAGCCGTCGGCGAGCAGGCCCTGGTAGTGGTCGCGGCGCCGGACGGCGACCTTCTGGGCCTCCTCCAGGCTCTCCCGGGCGCGGGTCTCCTCCTCCACCCGGGCGACCCGGACCAGCCGGGCCTGGGCGAGCACCCGCTGTTCGTGGGTGGAGCGCAGCCGGGCCATGGCCTCCTCGTCCCGTTTCTCCAGGGCGGTGAGCATGGCGGTGCCGAGGGACTTGACCTCTTCGCACATCTCCTGGGCCCGCTGGTGCGTGAAGGAGAAGCGGTACAGGGGCAGCGGCGCGTTGAGGTCGGCGACGGCGGCCGCGACGTCGCCCCCGGCCGTGACCGCGCCGATCAGGGCGCCGGGGTCGAGTTCGGGTTCGAACAGCGGCAGGCCGCGCTCGACGCCCGCCAGGTTCATGCAGTGGCGGATCTTGAACAGGCGGTCCTCGACGGTGTCCCAGAGGCCGAGCAGCTTGGCGTTGTTCGGGACGCAGAAGTACGGGACGTCCAGGCGGGGCAGTTCGGGTCCTTCCCCGTCTCCCTCGACGCCGCCGGGGTCGGCGTCCGCGAGGAGGTTCTCGATCTCGACGAGGGCGTTGCCGAAGTCGTCGATGTGCTCGGTCTGGAGCTGGTAGTACGTCCTGGCCTGGTCCGGTGTCGTGCGGGGCACGCCGCGCGGGCGGGGGCCGAGCACGGAGGCGGCGAGGACGTAGAGCTGGGTGGCCTCGTTGACGGTCTCCAGGGTGTCCTGCTCGAAGAGCTGGTCGGCCCAGGCGATCAGGGTCTGGATGTACTTGACGACCACGTTCTTCTGGTAGGCGACCGTGCGCATCCGGGCGATCAGGTGCGGGTCGAACGGGTTGTTCCGCCACTCCGCGACCTGGGCGCGCAGTTCCGCGTCGCCCTGGGCGACGGCACGCAGGATGTTCTCGATCCGCTGGGCCCGGTACTGGGCGGTCGTGGTCTCGTAGAACTTCTTGGTGATCCAGAACTTCTGCTGCGGGGTGTCCGGATCGGGGGTGGCCGTGTCGGTGCTGGTGGGGTCGAAGATGTGGTGGAACCACTCCAGGGCCTCCTCGAACCGCTGGTTGGCGGCGAGTTTCTGCGCCAGCAGCAGCGGGACGTGGAAGAACAGCTCCCAGTTGTAGGGGGCGTAGGCACCCTGGTAGCCGAAGTCGACGTCCTCGACGGGCCAGGGC
This sequence comes from Streptomyces sp. NPDC000134, assembly GCF_042899225.1. Lineage (NCBI taxonomy): Bacteria > Bacillati > Actinomycetota > Actinomycetes > Kitasatosporales > Streptomycetaceae > Streptomyces > Streptomyces sp. NPDC000134. The sequence continues at coordinate 76,148 of NZ_JBIAZN010000011.1, read as the reverse complement.
GGGGGGACGTAGAAGAAGTCGGGCTGGTAGGTGCCGAAGTCGAAGGGGGCGGGGGCCCCGGGCAGGCTGTGCGGGGCGGTCTGGACGCGCCGGTTGAGGACGCCCTTGACGCCGCTGGTGTTGAGTTCGCGCACGAACAGGTCGGTGTACGGGTGGTAGTGGATGTCGAACCGGACGCTCGCCCAGGTCCAGCCGGTCCAGTCGAAGCCGAACCAGAACCACCAGGTCCAGGTGGAGAAGGACATCAGGTAGGTGTGCCGCGAGTCCCACAGGAAGGAGGTGCCGGTGCCGTCCCTGGGCATGTCCTGTGCCGCGGAGTCGAGGACGGAGTACGTGCCGCCGGGCTCGACGGCGCCGGCCAGGGACAGCGACAGGGCCTGGAAGTGCGCCGGGAGGAAGTGCGGCTTGACGTCGATCTCGGACTGCGAGTTGTACGAGAAGTACAGCGCCCCGGTGTTGTGCTGGATCAGGCCGTCGCGCAGCTTGCTGCCGGCCGGAGAGGAGAGGTGCTCGTAGAACGGGGCGGGGTCGACCGGGTTGATCTGGCGTCCGGTCTTGTCGAAGGCGAGGATGCTGCGCGGGGCGGTCTCGCCGGCGTCCCGGCTGACGTGGAGCTGGGTGCGGATGCCGTCGGGCAGGGCACGGGCGCGCAGCGCGACGTTGTACGGGGTGTTCGCGCCCGCCGCGTACTGCCAGATGGTGCCCGCCCGGTCGGAGAGCACCTTGGGGCTCCAGCCGCCCTTTTTCAGCTCGCTCCAGAACATCCGTACTTCCCAGAACCGGTCGGGCTGGGCCAGCGTGGCCGAGGAGTTGGCGCTGGGGGTGCGGACGGAGTTCTGCGTGACGGCCCGTTCCAGGAACTGGGGCCACAGCAGATGGAGCCGGCGGTGGTGCACGGCGGTCACCAGGTGGTTGGAGTTGATCTCCAGGTCGATCCGTTCCCAGGGGGTCCAGCGGGCCCCGTTGACCTGGCGCCGGTGGTAGTACTCGGCGCCCTGGCTGGAGCGGGTGCGGCCGATGACGTGCAGATAGGTCTCGTCGGGGCCGGCCACCTCGGTGTGCTGGGCCCGGATCTCCAGGTTGGCGACCCGGTCGAGGCTCTCCAGGTAGGTGCGGAAGGCTTCCTCGGCGCTCTCGGCGGTGACCTCGTTCTGCATCAGCTCCTGTTCCAGGTCGCGGAAGAACGGGGACTTCTCGTCGCGCAGCTCCGGTTCCAGCCAGTTCTCCGGGTAGAGGAAGACCTTCCGGTTCGCCTCCCAGACCCGGTAGCGCTTCATCCAGGACCACTGCTTCCAGCGCGGGTCGAGGTCCGTGGCGGCCAGGATGTCGGTCTCCAGGTTCAACTGGACGCGCTGCACGAACAACTGGGCGGAGGCGGCCGCCTGCTTGAGGCGGGAGGTGAGCATGCACGGGCTCATCTCGACGTCGATGAGGAAGTGCGCGTACAGCCCGTTGCTGTCGGTCCAGGTCTGGCCGGCGTCCTCGTCGGGGTGGGCGACGAGCCAGTCGACGAGCGCCTTGCGCTTGCGTTCCCGGAAGACGTCCTGGAGCGGCCGGATGACCTCCTGCCACTGGCCGAGGTCGTACTTGGCCTTCACCGTCTGCTTCAGGCTCTCCGCGGTCTCCTCCCCCGGCTCGGCGACGGCCCAGGTCAGGGCCCGTTCGGCGGTCACGCCCACCCGCCTGAGCACGGCGGCGGCGGCGGCCAGGCGCAGCAGTGCGGCCGAGTCGGCGAGGCTGTCCTTGACCACGTCCGGTCCGCCGGCGTCGCGCCAGCCGAAGGCGGTCACCAGGGCGTCGAGGTCGGCGGGCGGCCAGCCGGTGAGGGCCGCCAGGTCGGTGAGGACGGCGGCCGGGGGCACGGCGGGGTCGAGGACCCGGGCGGCGAACTCCAGCGCGGTGAGCGGGGCCGGGGGCAGCGCGGCCCGCCAGGTGAAGAACCGCGCCATGGAGACCCACTCCCGGAGCGGTACCGGCGTGCCGGTGCCGTCCACCGGGAAGTCCCCCGGGTGCGGCCAGCCCAGGGCGCCCGCCCGGCCGTCCGCCAGCCACCACCGCACGTCGTCCGCCGTCAGCTTCAGCGCGCCGGCCAGGAGCGCGTCCTTGTGCAGCAGCCGCAGCGCCCCGAAGGCGTCCGGGAAGTCGGCCTCGGCAGGCGGGTAGCGGTACCCGCCATCGGGCAGCCGTTCGAGCAGGCGGGGGTCGTCGAGGTCGCGCAGCAGGGTGCCGGCGGCGCCGGGCCGGTGCAGCGCGCCCAGCAGGACGTTGGCCGTGGGCACGTCCAGGCCCAGCAGGTCGGCGCAGCTCTGGGCGATGTACGCCTCGCGCCGGGTGGTCAGCAGATACGTCTCCAGGGCGGGCTGGAGGTAGCCGAAGCGGGCGTCCACGGCCTGCTGGCGCCGGAGCGGGTCGAGCCCGGCGGGCAGGGCGGCGAGCCGGGTGCGGGCCTCGGCGAGGTCCAGGACGCCGGTGAAGTACCGCTCGATGAGCGCGTCCCGCTGGGCCTGGGTGCCCTGCCAGGTGCCGTCGGCGAGGGCGAGGGCGGCGACCTGGTCGGCGTCGGTGACGAGCCCGGCGAGCAGGCCGAGCCGGGCCCGGACGTACGACTCCGGGCTCTCCTCTGCCGCGCGGCGCAGCTCGGTGGTGATCTTTTCCAGGCCGGTGCGCAGCTCGGTGAGGAAGGCGGTGACGGTCCTGCTCTCCAGGGCGGTGGCGGAGTGCGGGACGATCCGGTGGGCCAGCAGATGGTCGAGCTGGGCCACCGTCAGCGAGGACGCGGCGACCAGGGCGGCGAGGTCGGCGAGGTCCAGCAGGCCGTCGGGGCCGGCGAACGGGTCGTCGTCCCAGAGGCGGACCAGCCGCAGGAACTGGTCCACGGTCAGCCGCAGTGCCTTGGCGGCCACGGCGACCCGGTGGACCGCGCTGAGCAGGCCGAGGTCGAGCGGGGTGCCGGCGGTGGCCTCCAGGTCGTCGAGGATGAGCTGGAGGTCGCCCTCCCGGATGCGGAACGCGGCGAGGATGCCGGGCACCTGGTCGCCGACCGTGCCGGTGAGGTCCGCGGGGTCGGCGGGGAACCGGGCGACGGCTCCGACGAGCCGGTTGCGGAACAGCCGCTGGTACTGGGTCTCCGCCTGGGCGGCGCCCTCGTCGCCCCAGACCCGGTGCGGGCGGTGCTCGATGCCGCGGAAGAGGCTGCGCAGCTCGGTCCAGTCGAGTCCGAGGCGGGTGCGCAGCTTCAGCAGGCCGGCCAGTTCGCGCAGCGCCCGGGAGGTGATGACTCCGGGTTCGGCGGCGGAGGCGAGGGTGTTCTCGTTCGGGGGGAGCAGCAGATCGAGTTCGGGCATGGTCCACTCCCCCGCCCGCCACAGCCGCACGAACCGGTGGACGCGGTCGAGGGCGTCGGTGTCCAGCTCCGCGACGGTGAGGGCGGACACGTCGCACTCGGGGCCCGCGGCCTCGCCGGTCCGCGCGATGCGCAGGGCGCCGGCGGGGTTGACGTAGGCCGTCTCCAGGAGTTGCAGCAGTCCGGTGTAGGCGAGGCCGGTGCGGTGCAGCAGGACCGGGACGTGCGCGAGGACCTCGGTCCAGGTGCCGGTGACGCGGCGGGTGGGGTCGTCGGGGTCGGGGATGTCGTTGTCCGTCTCGGCGAGGCCGTAGAACTCCCAGGGCGCGCGGCCAGGCAGGGTGCCGGTGACGATCAGCCGGGCCGTCTCGGTCAGGCCCAGCCGGGCGGCGGCGAGCTGGGTCGCGGACAGCGCGCCGGGGCCGCCGCGGCGCAGCAGGTCGAGCAGGTCCGGGCGGGGCACGCCGAGGTGGTCGAGATAGCTGCGGGTCTCCAGGTGCGCCAGGTCGAAGGGCAGGTGCAGCGGGAAGACCTCCTGGCGCAGCCTGCGGTAGGCCCCCTGGTCGGTGTACTCGGGGTTGGCCCGCAGTTCGGCCGCGGCGGCGAAGGTCTGGCGGGAGACCCGGACGCGCAGTTCCTCGCCGCCCTCGACCGGGTCGCGGGAGATGGTCCAGGCGTGGCCGCTGTCGCGGACGGTCCACCGGCCGCGGCTGTCCGGGGCCTGTACCCGGGCGTCGGCGGCGACGGTGACGCCCCGGGCGGCGAGCGCGTCGCGCAGGACCGGGGAGATCTGGCCGGCGCCGAGTTCGCCGGCGAGGGAGACGTCGAGCAGGACGGGTGCCTCGGGGGCGACGACGTCCTCCAGGATCTCGTTGACCAGGTCGACGTACGGCAGCGGTGTCTCGGTGTTCTCGCAGCTCAGTTCGAGGGCGCCGAGGTCGGGGCGGCGGGCCAGGAGCACGTCCCGCACGCTCCGGCCGGCGTGCGGGCCGGTGCCCTGGGTGCCGCGCTGGCCGAGGAAGCGCAGCACGTCGACGAAGTACGCGGCGGGGCTGTGCACCGAGCGGCAGCCCGCGCAGGCGCAGTAGTCGACGGAGCCGAACAGGGTCCGCAGATTGGGCAGGGCCCTGATCCGCGCCTGGGTGTCGGCGTCCGGTGACCGGTCGGGCAGGGCGAAGGGGGTGGCGCCGGTCAGGGCCAGGTTGTACTCGCCGTAGAGGGCGAGGGACTGGGCGTAGACGGTCTCGGCCTTGCGGTACAGCCGTACGGCGGCGGTGTCGGACAGCGGGGCCGCGTCCTGTGCCGCGGCGACCCGGTCGGCGAGGATGCCGTTCCGCGCGGCCGGCGCGCCGGTGACGGCGGCGACGAACTGGCCGCGGCCCAGGAAGTAGACGGCCTGCGCGGAGTCGAGTCCCCGGTCGCGCAGGGTGGCCACCGCGGTGTAGGTGGGGTCGAGCTTGAACGCCCGCTGGACCGACTTCAGGTCGGTGACCAGGGCGGCGGGGTCCTCGATCCCGTCGAGGGCGCCCGGTGTCGCGTCGAGGTAGTGGTCGACGCGGACGCGGTCCAGCTCGAAGCCGGGGTTGTGATCGAGGAAGTGGACCAGTTGCCGGTCCCCGTCGGCGGCCAGGGACCTGCCCGTGTGCTGGGCGCGGTCGAGTTTGCCGGTGAACGAGGCGGTGGGGAAGGCCCGTTCGAACTGCCGGTCGAGGACGGTGGCGTAGGTGCGGCGCTTCTCCTCCTCGGTGTCGCCCTCGGTGTCGTCGGGGACGCCGATGGGCCCGCCGCCGGGGGCGGGCTGCTGGAGCTGTCGCTCCCAGTCGTCCCGGGAGAGCCGGGCGAGGGACCGCTCGAAGGCGGTGCGTTCCTCGGCGGCCGGCGCGGTGTCGGTGATCCCCTCGGTCCGGTCGCCGAAGCGCTCGGCGAGGGCGCCGACCAGGGGGACGTGGTTGCGGGTGAGGCCGCCGAGTTCCAGGGAGAGCCGGACCCGGGGGACGGTCGCCGGCGGGATCACCTCGTCCCGGCTCACCTGGTCCCAGAAGTCGTCGGCCGACCCGGAGAACGACGTGAACGCCTCCAGGAACGCCGTCTTGTGCTCGGCGGCGTCGGGGGTGAGGTCGATCAGGTCGCCGACGGTGCCCCGGCCGTCACCGAGCACCGTGTCGCCGGTGTAGCGCAGCTTGATCCGGGCGAGGGTGTCCAGGATCGCCGGGACCCGGTCCTCGACGGCGACCGGCACGAGGTTCTCGGCCAGCGCCTTCTCCAGGAGGGCCTTCTGTGTCTCGACGGGGAGTTCCGCCAGGGCGCGCAGGGCCCGGTCCTCCGACGCGGCCATCCGCTGGGGGTCCTTGATGTCCTCCAGCAGGGTCTCGCTGAAGATGGAGGGCTGGCCCTGGCCGAGGTAGGCGAAGAGTTCCTCGGGGGCGAGCGGGAGTTCCTCCCGGGCGGTCTTCGCGGCGAGCCGGTGGCAGCCGACCCAGACGCCGATCGCGAGCGGGGTGCGGCCGGTCTCCCCGGCCAGGAAGGAGATGTCCTGGAACCGGTCGTCCTCGCGCAGGTCCACCGGGGCGACGGAGTCCAGCAGCGGGGTCACTTCCGCGGTGAGGGTCTCCCACTGGGAGGCGCCGGGGTAGTCGCGCGGGCCGAGGGTGAGGTTCCACTCCAGTTCGCCGGGGACGTTGAAGCGGACGGGGGTGCGCAGGAGTTCGCTCCCGTCGGCGCCGAGGACCTTCAGGACGAGGTCGGCGCTGTCCTTCTCGGAGCGGCGGAACTGGTCCGGGCCGTAGCGGATCTCGTACGTCCCGTCGCACAGCTCCGCCCTGCCGAGCGGCTCCTCGCCGCGCAGGTCCCGGTCGGCGGCCTCGACGGCGCCCTCGGTCAGCGGGGTGCCGGTCCGGTCACGGACCTCGCCGTACACGCGCAGCGGCCGCTGGGCCGGTTCGCGGTCGACCGTCAGGTCGATGACGGTCTCCTCCTCCAGTTGCTCGTACGGGCTCTCGCCGAGCTGCTCCTCCTCGTCGAACACCTTGATACGGCACAGGAACCGGGGGGTCGTCGTCCCCTTGCCGCCGCCCAGTCCCTGGAAGGAGACGGCGTAGCGGCCGTCCTCGTCGGTCGTCGCGGGTTCCCCGGCCTCGCGCTCCTGCGCGGAGTTCCCGCTCTTGACGAAGACCCGGACGGTCAGACCGGGGAAGGGCACTCCGGAGACGCTGATGACGCGTCCCGTGACACTGAATCTGTCGGTCGTCGTCCGCATCGGTCGCTCTCCCAGCCTGACGGTTGATCAGCTCGTCCTGTCGTGGTTCTGTCCGCTCACAGCCATTTGCTCAGCGCGTAGCCGGCGACCCCGATCAGCGCCCCGATGCCGGCTCCCACCGCCGTGCTCACGCCGGGCACGGGCACCAGCGTGCCGATGGCCGCGCCCATGAGGGCCGCCCCGGCCACGGCCGCTCCGAGGGAGACCGCCTCTCCCGCGCCCGCCTCGCGCAGCGTCTCCTCGACGGCGGTGCCGGCGGCCGCGCCGCCCATGGCGGGCAGGGTGACCGACCAGGCGAAGGTGGCCGGCGCCGCGGAGACCGCCGAGGCCACCGCGGGCAGCGCGCCCGAGGTGACGCCCAGGGTGCCGATCACGAAGGACTCCGCGAACGTGCCGACGAGCACCGCCTCGCCGAAGCCGGGGACCACCGCCTCGGCCAGGGTGTTGCCCACGCCGCTCGCCCCGGCCCCGAGGCGCCGCAGGCGGCCGGGGGCGGAACCGGCCCGGGTGTGCGCGGCGATCTTGTTCTGTACCTCGCCGAGCCGCTCCTCGCCGAACTTGTAGTCGAGCTGCGCCAGCGTGGCGCGCTCGGCGGAGCCCTGCGGGATCGGGGAGCCGTGTGCCTGGTTGGCCGCCTTCATCCGGGCCAGGCCGGGCAGGGCGATGTCCTCGACCTCGTCGATGGGCTTGCCCGCGGCGAGCTGCGCCTTCAGTGCCCGGGTCGCCGCGTTGTCACCGGGGGTCTTGGTGTCCGACACCGCCTTCGGCGACACCATGGTGGGCGTGGAGCCGGACTGGGCGCGGGCGGCGTCCCCGACGAGCGCGTCCTGGGCGCGCGGCGCGACGTGTTCATTGATCGTCTTGATGGTGCTCGGGTCGCCCGGGGTGCCGTACTCGGGAGGGTGCTGGCTCGACCAGGTGGCCACGTAGCCCGGCTCGCCCACCCGGGGCAGCCGTGGTCTGCCGGTCTCCGGGTCGAGCCACTCGGCGTTGAAGACCGGGAAGCGCGTGCCGTCGCTCCTGCGGTCCCAGCCCGCGAAGACCGCGCTGCCCGGGGTGTAGGGGAACCGGGGGTTGTTCGGCGGCAGGATCTTCTCGAAGTCCGCTCCGGTGAGCACCGGTGCCTTGCGTCCCTTGGGCACCCTGAGGGTGTATTCGCTCCGGCGGCCCGCCGGGTTGAGGTCGCCGGGCTCGGGCTTGCGTTTCTTGCCGTGCCCGTCGGGGTCGGTGAACATCACCGGGTTGTCGCCGCAGTACCGGTACAGGTTCAGGCCGTCGGCGAACCCCGCCGGGTCCGGGCTGGTCCAGCGGCCCAGCCAGGGGGCGTAGTACCGGGCGCCGATGCAGTACAGCCCGGTCTCCTCGTCCCGTTCCTTGCCCGCGAAGCGGTAGCGCTTCAGGCTCAGGTCGGTGTCCGGGCGGCCGCTGCGGTAGGCGGTGGTGCCGTAGGGGTGGTACTCCTCGTAGGAGACGGGGCGGCCGGTGTCGTCGGTCTCCAGGGTGGCGGAGCCGAGGTGGTTGCCGTACTGGTAGCGCACCAGGGGGACGCCCAGGGGGTTCGCCGGGTCGGTGGCGCGGTCGTCGCGGCGCTTGATGTCGACCTGGGCGACCCGGCCGGTGTTGTCGGACAGGTGCAGGGTGTGCCGTTCGTAGAAGGGGGCGGCCGGGCCCTGCCGCCGGCGGTGGATCTCCAGCGGCCCCAGGTAGAGGTGTTCGACGATCTCCCCGCCGGGGCGTTCGATCACCTTGCGGGTGCGCTGTCCGCCGGCGCCGTAGCGGTAGTACGCCGTTCCCCCGCCGCCCAGTTCCGCCCGGCGCAGCCGGTCGAACGCGTCCCAGACCAGTTCGTCGGGGGCCGTGCCGCGCAGCCGCGTCATCCGGCCGAGGGCGTCGTGGTCGTAGGTGGCGGTGTACGGGCCGTCCTCCGGGTCGCCGGGGCGACTGGTGGCCCGCAGGCGGTTGGTGCGGTCGGCGGGGTCGCTCTGGTACGCGTAGCGGTAGCGGCGGGTCCACAGGTCCTGGGCGGCCCGGTGCCGCAGGGCGGTGAGGTTGCCGAGCGGGTCGTACTCGTAGGTCTCGCTGTACGCGCGCACCGCCGCCGCGTCGTTGGCGTGCGGGAGTCCGCTCACGGCCTCGACGTCGGCGTCGGTACGGGTGGTGTCGTTGGCGCCGCCCGCGTGCTCCCGGCCGGCGGCCCGGACGAGCTGGTAGAGGGCGTCGTACTCGTAGCGGGTGGTCGGGGAGACGACCTGGTTGGCGAAGAAGTGGGTCTGCTGGGCGCCGTCGCGGACCTGGGTGACGTTGCCGACCGGGTCGTAGGTGTAGCGCAGGTCCTGCAACGGGGCCGTGGCCGGGCCGGTGAGCAGGCCGGTCAGGCGTCTGGTCGCCGGGTCGTAGGTGGAGCGGGTCCGCACGTCGTTGCCGAACCGGGCGGAGCGGCGGCGGCCGAGCGCGTCGTACTCCTGTTCCTGGAGGAAGGTGACCGGTGCGGCCCGGCCCGGCAGGTGGGCCGCGATGGAGGCGGGCAGCCCGGACTCGTCGTACCGGGGGACGAGCGCGGTGCCGTCCGGGAGGGTGAGCCGCACCGGGCGGCCGAGGGCGTCGTGGGCGGTGGTGGAGGTGAAGGGGGCGCCGGTGTCCAGCAGGGGGGCCGCGGCCGACTGGACCGCCTGGTAGCCGGCGGCGTCCGTCACCGCGCGCCAGTCCGGGTCGGCGGTGTGGTCGCGGGTGAACAGGCGTTCCACCTCGGTGGGGATGCCGTGCAGGTCGGCGCGCTGGACGCGGGTGCTGCCGTCGGTGTCGAAGACCTGGTGGACGGTGCCGAGGAGGTTGCGCTCGGCGGCCTCGGGGTGCCGGTCGCCGTACACGGCGTGCTGGTAGACCGTCTCGGTGCCGCCGCTGGAGCGCAGCCCGGTCACGGGGCGGCGCAGCGCGTCGTACTCGGCGCGCAGCTCCTGGCCGTGCTCGTCCCAGGTCCGCACCAGGCGGCCGGCGATGTCGGTGAAGGTCCAGCGGCGGCCGCGTTCGGCGCTGTCGAGTTCGAAGGGGGTGCCGGCCATCCCGGTGAAGCCCGAGGCGACCGCCCGGCCCAGTTGGTCGAAGAGGGCGGTGCGGCGGCCGGTCAGGTCGGTCTCGGAGCGTACCGACGCCGTCGTGCCGTCCTCGTACCGGGCGACGGTCAGCACCGGGCGGCCCAGGCTGTCCAGGTGCGCCTCGGCCGGTGTGTCCGCGTGCCGGGCGGCGAGCCAGGCGGCCCGCCGCTCGGCGTCGGCCACCGGTTCGGGCTCGGTGCGCGGGTCGGGGCGGCCCCGCAGTTCGTACCAGCGGCTCTGGCGGACGGTGTCGTTGGCGTCGTGGAAGCGGGTGGACCACTGTCCGAAGTCGCTGCGGGTGAAGGTGCCGTCCGGCAGCTCGGTGCGGACCAGGCGGCCCACCGGGTCGTAGAAGCGGATCGCGGTGGAGCCGATGGTGCGCATCGCCTCCTCGGGGTCGTAGGCGTGGGTGGGGCTGAAGTACGGCTCGTACTGCTTGACCGGCAGGCCCTTGTTGTTGACGACGGTCCGTCCGGTGCCGGTCCAGCGCGGGGACGCCTGCACGGTGACGGGGGTGCCGTCGGGGCCCGGGACCAGCGCCTCGCCGGGTGCCGTGCGGCTCTTGACGAGGGCCGGGGTGCCGGCGCCGTCGAGGTAGGTGTACGACTCGCGCAGCGGTGAGCCGGGGTCGCCGTGCCGCTCCTTGGCGAGCAGGCGGCTGACGTTCGGCGCGCGGTGCCGCTCCCACTGGAAGAGGTCGTACTCCAGGCGGGTGGTCGGGTCGGCCAGGGTGTCGCCCTCGCCCGCGCCCTCCTTGCCGAGCAGCGCGGTCCGCACCACCAGGCCCAGTTCGTCGTAGCCGACCGCGGAGCGGTTGCCGTTGGGGTCGGTCAGCCGGACCGGGGCCAGCACCCGGTAGTCGTTGGCCAGTTCGACGGTGTTCCAGGCGGCCTGGACGACCCGGCGGCGGACCGGCAGCAGGTCGTGGACGTCGAAGTCGGTGACCGTCTCCACGCCGAACGGGTCCCGGGTGCCGACGGGCCGGTAGAAGCGGGCGGCGGGGTTCCCGGGCGGGTGGACGTCGGTGCCGGACGGGACCCACCAGTCGGCGCCGTCGGCGAGGCGCACGTAACCGGCGGCGGTCAGGTCGGCGTCGCTGATCCGCCCGCCGTACCGGTCCGCCACCAGGTGCGGGGTGAAGGCCAGCCGGTAGCCCTCGTAGGGCAGGGCGAGGGTGTCCCAGTGGCCGAGCGGCAGCGGGGCCAGGGCGTCGTCGCGAAACAGGGTGCGCTCCACGGCGAGCGGGCGCCGCCGCACGGCGGTGCCGTCCGCCTCGTCCTCGTAGGCGAGGGGGGCGGCCCGGCCGATGCCCTCGCGCAGTTCGCGCGGGGTGAAGGCGCCCGCGGCCGGGGTGAGGCCGGTGATCTCGGAGCTGCGGGTCTCGAAGGGCCGGCCGAGCCGGTGGACCGGGACGGGGGAGCCGGTGTCGAGGTCGGGGGTGTACTCGGTCTCCGTGCACACGATGTGGGTGCGCGTCTGGTCCCGGGTGACCTCGGCGGGCAGCGCGGGGTCGGCGACCCGGCGGCCGTGGACCACGGACACCGACCTCAGCACCTCGCCGTGCGGGCCGTGTTCGAGGACGACACGGTGGGTGACGCGCGGGTCGGAGGGGTCGCGGTCGTAGGTGCGGGTCATCGTGGCCCGCTCGTTGACCAGGAAGACCGGGCGCGCCGGGCCCCGGGGCTGGAGCCGCTCGACGGCGTAGGCGGTCTCGGTGACCGTGTAGGGGTGGTCCTGGTCGGCGGTGCCGTCGAAGCTGTAGACCTCGGTGCGCAGCGGGCGGCCCCGCAGGGCCCGCAGGCAGTCGCGCAGTTCGCCGGCGTCCAGGCCGCCGGGGAGTTCCGGGCCGGGCAGGTGACGCTGTCCGAGGTAGAACTCGGCGGTGATCCGCTCCAGCAGTCCGGGACCGTCCGGGTGGGCGCCGGTGTGGAACCAGCTCCGGGTGGTGACCGGCGGCTGGTAGAGGGCCGGGTCGGTCTCCTGGGCGCCGCCGGTGCGGGCCGCTTCGGCGGCGTACCCCTCGTACGCCTCCGTGTCGTGCCGCTCGATCAGGCCGAAGCCGGCGAACTCCCGTTCCACGCCGTCGAAGTGGCCGTGGTGGTAGGAGTAGCGGGTGGTGAAGCGGGTGCGCCGGACGTGGTCGAGGTGCTCGCACCGCTCGACCACGTGGACCGGGAACGGCAGGCGGGTGTGCCAGGGGCGGCCGGCCCGCCGGTCGGCGAGGTAGAAGGCGGTGGACGGGGCGTAGCCGACCCGGGTCTCGGCGCCCATGTGGTTGTCGGCGCCGACCAGCAGGTGCGGTTTGGTGCCGCCCATGAGGTCGACGTAGCGCAGCGGATCGCCGGCGTCGGCGGGCAGCGGCGAGGACCAGACCAGACAGGCGGTGCCGTTGCCCAGCAGGTCGGCGACCCGGACCTGGGCGGGGTGGCCGAGGTGCGGGAGGGCGGGCAGCCGGTTCTCCGGGCTCCAGGCGTTGCCGGAGCGGTTGTACCAGAGCCGCACGCCGTCCCGGGCCAGGTACAGCAGGTCGGTCGTGCCGGAGCCGTCGACGTCGGCGAGCCGGACCCGGCGGGGGTCGAAGTCCTCGGGGGTGCCGAGCGGCGGGGCGTCGCTCATCACGACGGGGGCGCCGAACCGGCCGTGGCCGAGGTTCGGCCAGTAGCGGATCTCGCCGTTGCCGATCCGCACCAGGTCGGTGAGGCCGTCGCCGGACATGTCGGCGAGGAACAGGGTCCGGGTGCTGTCGCCGAGCAGCGGGCGCGGTCCGGTGCCGTCCTCGTCGGGGTGCGGGGCGGTGCGCGGTCCGCCGAAGCCCCGCGCGCCGAGCGACGGGTACCACACGACGCCGGTGTCCTCGGCGGTCAGCAGGTCCGCGAGGCCGTCCCCGGTGAGGTCCACCAGTCGCGTGGCCGGGGTGTCGGGATCGACGGCGGGGGCGGAGACGAACGGGACGAACGGCTCCCAGCCGCCGTCCGCGGTCCGGGCGTGGAAGCCGCGCGGCTCGCCGTCCAGGCGGACCAGGTCGAGCCGTCCGTCGCCGTCGAGGTCGGTCAGTTCCCGGCCCGGCCCGGCCGGCGGCAGGGCCGGCCGGGTGGCGAGCCGGCGCAGCGGGCCGAGGCTGCCGCCGCCGAGGCCGGGCTTGTAGTACCAGGCGTCCTCCCGCGCGCTCAGCACGCCGGACAGTCCCTCGCCGTCGAGGTCGACCCAGTCGTACGACGTCTCGTCCAGGCCCGCGGGCAGGTTCTCCAGGCTGCCCGCGTCGAGGCGGCGCACCTCGGTGCTGATCTCGGCGCGCGTGTAGGTGAGGGTGAGCGGCGGCAGCGACCGGCTGGTGTACCCGCCGCCCGCGGCGCGCTCGAAGCCGCTGACGGTGAGCGACTCCAGGAAGGAACCGCCGATGTGGCCCCGCGCGGTGTCGCCCGGCACGCCCTGCGCGTCGGGGTCGGCGCGGTAGCCGAAGGTGGTGGCGGCGACGAGGCAGTCCTGGCCCACGCCGGGTTCGCCGGGGAAGTGGTGGAACATCAGCGCGCGCCGGCACAGCCGGTAGGTGCGCACCTCGAAGGCGGGGCGGTGGGTGGAGAACGGGTCGGCGCGGCACGGCCACGGCGCCGTGGGCAGCGGGGTGGGGGCGTCGCCGTCGTGGCCGCCGTAGTCGAGGACCAGTTCGAACATCCATTGCGCGTCGCGCAGTCGTTCCGCGCTCACGTCCACCGGCCGGCGGCCGTCGCCGTCCAGCAGCGGGACCCGGTTGCCGTAGCGGACGCTGTACGGATAGCGGGCCACGCGCCGCCGGGGGCTGTCCGCGGCGCCCCGGCACCGCTCGTGCGGCGCGGTGGTGTCGACGCCCTCGGCGTCCTCGGCCAGGTAGCGGTAGTGCACGGCGTTGCCCCGGTCGTCGCGGGTCTCGCACAGCAGCCAGCCGAAGACCCGGCGCGGGTCCTCGGGATCGGTGATCCGGGACGCGCCGTCGCGGCCGTAGACGTTCAGCAGGTTGTCCGCCGACAGGGTCCGCCAGTGCACGTCGCCGTCCGCGGTGCGGGTCCAGCGCTCGATCCTGGTGAAGTCGCCCTCGACCCGCGGCCGGTAGCGGCGCACGCGGTAGCCGGGGTGCGCGGAGCCGTCGCCGTCCTGCCCCGGCGGGTACGGTACGAGGTCGTCGGCGCCGGTGAGGAGGAAGACGTCGGCGTCGGCGTCGGGGCCGGCCGCGCTGTCGCGGTACCGGGGCAGGCCGTTGTCGGTGCGGCGGGTGACGGCCGGCAGGGAGAGTTGCCAGCCGATGCCGAACGGTCCGTTGCCCGCGCCCGAGTCGTAGTCGAGTGTCAGGGCCGGTGTCAGCTCGCGGGCGGTGCTGAGGGCGAGCGGCACGGTCATCCGGCCGGTGCCGCGTGCCGGGTCGGTGGTGAACTTCTCGCCGATCGGCCGGATTGCTCCCCCGCCCTTCGGCAGCGATCCGCCGGGCGTCGCGTCGCCGCCGCGCACCGCGCGGATCGCGTCGTCCGGGTCCGCCGCTGCGCTGGACTCGTCCACGAGACCCCCGTTCCCGCAGGCACCCACCGGTCCGGAGCACCTGCTCACGGCAAGGCTCCGGCAGGCGGGACACGCTCGTACAGGGAATAACAGGGCAACTCGTGCCAACCGGCACATCGGTCGGCAAGGCGCAGAAGTGGCCGGAAATCCCTGCGGAACGGGCCGGGGGCGCACCGCATCGGTCGGCCCGCGCACCCGGCGCCGCCGGTGGTCGGTTCATTCATCGCGCCCGGCACGGGGCAAACGATTCAGCGGTCGCGGGGGATTGTCCGGTTCCCCCCTCCTGGCCGGGCCGGAGGGTTCAGTCGGCCGCGCAGGCACGCCCGTTCAGGGTGATGTCGCCCGGTGGGGAGTTGCGGTCCCGCCAGGAGGCGAGGAAGCCGAAGCCGACGCTGCCGCCGGCGGGGAGGGCGCGGTTGTAGTCGGCGGCGTCGGCGGTGACGCGGGGGCCGTCCTGGGTGGCGGTCGCGTCCCACATCCGGGTGACGCGCTGGCCGTCGGGGAAGGTCCAGGTCACCCGCCAGTCGTCGAGGGCGCGGCCGGTGGTGACGGTGACGGCGGCCTGGAAGCCGTCGGGCCACTGGTCGACCAGGTCGTAGCGGACGCGGCAGTCCGGGGACGCGGTCGGGGCGGGCTCGGGCTCGGGGTCGGGGTCGGGGTCGGTGACCGGGGTGGCCGTGGCGGTGGCCCGGGGTTCGGGTTCCGGGCCGGGGCCGGAGGGGTGCCGGCCGGGGCCGGCCCCGGGCGTCCCGGTGGTCCCGGCGGCGGACGGGCGGGCCCGCGCGGTGACGGACGGCGGCGGTGGCGCGGGCACGGGGTCGGCGGCCGTACGGCGGCCGGCGCCGCCGGCGGGCGCGGGGGCTGCGGTGCCGGAGGAGGAGCCGAGGGGCATCAGGGAGACGCCGAGGGCCAGCAGGGACACCGCCGCGGCGGCGAGCAGCAGACCGCCGCGGCGCATCCGGGCGCGGTGCCCGCCGGGCACCGGGCGCTCCTCGTCGGCGTCGGCCGGGCCCGGAGGCGCCGCGCCGAGGCGGGCGTCGGCGGCCCGGCGGCGGCGTTCCAGGTAGGCGGGGCCGCCCCAGCCGAGGACCCCGGCGGCCAGTGCGGCGGCCGGGGCGGTGCCGTGCGGGCGCAGGCAGGCGGCGGCCTCGGCGCAGTCGGCGCAGGTGGCGAGGTGGCGCGAGAGGTCCTCGGGGAGGTCGGCGCCGGGCGAGCCGGTGACCGCGTCCAGTAACGCGGCGTGGTCGCGGCAGGGGCCGTCGAAGCGGGCGCGGCGGCAGCGGTCCCGGAACCGGGCGCGGGCCCGTTCGAGCCGGTCGGCGGCGGTGGCCGGGTCGAGGCCGAGGCGGCGGGCCACCCCGGTCAGCGGCAGCGCCTCCACGTCGGCCAGCCAGAGCAGTTCGGCGTCCGGGGCCCGCAGTTCCCTGAGGGCGCGCAGGGCGAGCGGGCGGCGCGGCGGCGGGCCGGTGTGGCGGGCGGCCTCCGGGGAGTGCAGCCACAGTCTCAGGCCGGGGTCGAGTTCCTGGCCGCGCCCGGCGGCCTCCCAGGACGCCGCCGTGGCCCGTACGGCGGTCAGCAGCAGGGGGACGCGGGGCAGCCTGGCCGGGCGGCCGGTGCCGCGGGCCTCGCGCGTGCCCCGCGCGAACGCCTGCGCGGCCAGCCTGCTCGCGGCGGCCGACCCGGCCGTGCACAGGTCGGCGTAGGAGAAGACGGCGTCCCAGCACTCGGAGAACAGCGCGGCCTCGGCGGCGTCCTCGGGGATCGGCAGGTCGGGCATGGCTCTCCCGCGTCCACGAGCGAGGCCAACTCGTCATGACGACGACGGAGTTGGGGGGAACCTCGCGGCAGGCGCCGAGCCTTTCACGTCCCCGTCGGCACTGACAAGCGCCGTACGGGCGAGCGCGCGGCCCGGCACACCCGCCCCGTACGCCCCGTCAGACCTCCACGGCCTCGTCCGCCGGGAGGCTGTCCATGAAGGAGCTGACGGAGAACACCGCGTTGCCGGCGCCGGGCGGGCCGTAGCCGGGGGGCGAGGAGAGACCGAAGTCCTCCATGGTCTGCCGGTACGCCTGGAGCAGCCGGATGTGGTACTCCAGGGGGGCGCCCTGCGGGTTGGCCTTGCCGAGCGGGGTGGTGGGCTCGGGGCACCAGGTGGTGAACCGGGGCGTGATGCCGTGCGACATGAAGAAGCGCAGGCCCTCGGTGGTGGAGGCGATGGCCTCGTCGACCGTCTTGAAGCCGAACGGCTCGGCCATCTCCACGCCGGCCACGAAGTTCGGGATGACGTTGCGGGCGCCGAAGATCTCCGCCGAGTCCAGGATGCGCCGGTGCCACTCGTCGCGGCCGACGTAGCGCTCCTTGCCGGGGCAGTACCGCTTGAACAGGTACTCGTCCCACACCTCGAAGTTGGGGTGGTAGATCTGCACGCCGTAGTCCTTGAAGCGCTGCACGTCGTCGCGGGGCAGCGCCTGGGCGACCACCTTGCCGATCCAGCGGCCGGGGAAGCGCTCCTCGATGGCCTTGGCGTAGTGGCCGTAGAAGTCGGCCTCGTCCCGGCCGGAGACGGTGGAGGTGATGGCGCCGCCGGTGAGGGTGTACGCGGTGGACGCCTTCTGGGTGTCGTACCGGTCGATGATCTCCAGGGCCTCCAGCACCTCCTCGACGTCCTTCACGCCCGTGTAGGGGCGGCCGGCCGCCTTGTGCTGGCGCCAGTTGTGATTGATGTCGCAGTACTGGCACTCCTCCTTGGCGCCGAAGTACTGGCAGACCCGGAAGACGGTCAGGTAGATCAGGTAGCCCCACTGGATGGTCGGGGCGACCTCCATGACCGACTTGCCGTTGGAGAGGGTGTGCCGGTAGTACTCCGGCATCGGCGGCACGCCGACGTCCGCGATCCGCCTGCCGTCGAGGTAGAGGCCGAGCACCCCGTCCTCGCCGGCGGCGACGCGGTACGGCGAGGACGGGTTGACCCGCACCGAGACGACCGTGCGGCGCAGGTCGTAGGGGCCGCCGGTGAGGATGATCTCCTCGGGCGGGCGGCGCAGCGCGGCCTCGCCCAGCTCGGGCAGGGTGCCGTGGTCGAAGGAGAAGATGAAGTACGACTTCGGCTTGACCTCACCGTCCTCGTTGTCGCTGAGGGCGCTCGGGTCGAAGGCCACCCCGCCGCGGAGCAGGTCCTCCTTGAAGACCGCCTCCCGCGGTACGTGCGGAAAGCGCTCCATCAGATCCTCGACCAGCGCGGTACGGCTGCCCATCCGTGTCTCCTCCCGGCTCAGGCGTTCGACTTCTCACGGTATGCCCCCGCTGGTGCGGCTTCCCCGCCGGGGCCCCTTCCACGGGGCCAGGTAGGTTTCCGGCGGAGGACCGCGGGTCCTCGACGGATCGATGAGAGGGCTGCGGTATGACCGACACCACCGTGACCAACTGGGCCGGCAACATCACGTACAAGGCCGGGGAACTGCACCGGCCGCGGTCGCTGGACGCGCTGCGGACGCTGGTCGCCGGGAGCACCCGGGTGCGGGTACTGGGCAGCGGACACTCCTTCAACGAGATAGCCGAGCCCGGCGCCGGGGGCGTCCTGCTGTCCCTGGCCGGCCTGCCCGGCGAGGTCGACGTCGACACGGCGGGCCGTACGGTCCGGGTGGGCGGCGGCGTCCGGTACGCGGAGCTGGCCCGGGTGGTGCACGCCCACGGACTGGCGCTGCCGAACATGGCCTCGCTGCCGCACATCTCGGTCGCCGGGTCGGTCGCGACCGGCACCCATGGCTCGGGTGTGACCAACGGCTCACTCGCCTCGGTGGTGCGCGAGGTGGAACTCGTCACGGCCGGCGGTACGACGGTGGCGCTCGCCCGGGGCGACGAGCGGTTCGGCGGGGCCGTCACCTCGCTCGGCGCGCTGGGCGTGGTGACCGCGCTCACCCTGGACCTGGAGCCCGCCTACGAGGTCGAGCAGCACGTCTTCACCGAACTGCCGTTCGCCACGCTGGACGCGGAGAGCCTCGCCGCGGTGATGTCGGCGGCGTACAGCGTGAGCCTGTTCACCGACTGGCGGGCGCCCGGCTTCCGCCAGGTGTGGCTCAAGCGCCGCACCGACCGGCCCCTGCCCGACTTCCCGTACGCCGCGCCGGCCACCGAGAAGATGCACCCGGTGCCGGGGATGCCCGCGGTGAACTGCACCGAGCAGTTCGGGGTGCCGGGGCCCTGGCACGAGCGGCTGCCGCACTTCCGCGCCGAGTTCACCCCGAGCAGCGGCGCCGAACTCCAGTCCGAGTACCTGATGCCGCGCGAGCACGCCCTGGACGCGCTGCGCGCGCTGGACGCGATACGCGAGGAGGTGGCGCCGGTGCTGCAGACCTGCGAGGTGCGCACGGTCGCCGCCGACGCGCAGTGGCTGAGCCCGGCGTACGGGCGGGACACCGTGGCGGCGCACTTCACCTGGGTCGCGGACACCCCGGCGGTGCTGCCGGTGGTGCGGCGGGTGGAGGAGGCGCTGGACGCGTTCGACGCCCGGCCGCACTGGGGCAAGGTGTTCACCACGGCACCGGCGGTCCTCGCCGCCCGGTATCCGCGGCTCGGCGACTTCGCCGCGCTGGTCCGCGAGCTGGACCCGGCGGGCACCTTCACCAACGCGTTCGTCGGGCAGGTGCTGTCCGGCCCGGCCGGTGGACCGGCGTGAACAGCGCGACGACCGCGATCAGGACGCAGCAGGCGCCCGCCACCAGCGCCACCGGCGTGGTGCCGCGGTGCTCCGCCGCCCAGGTGAGGGCGGCCGCGCCCAGCGGCGCCGCCGCGTAGTGCAGGGTCCAGAAGGCGGAGGTGACCCGGCCCAGCAGGTGTTCCGGGGTGACCTCCTGCCGCAGCGACATCGAGCAGGTGCCCGCCATGCCGACGCAGGCCAGGAAGGCCGCGCTCAGCACGGCGACGGCGGGCACCTCGCGCACCCAGCCCAGTCCGGCGAAGGCCAGCCCGCACACCGCGACCGCGCCGGTCCAGGTCCGGCCGAAGCCGAGCCGCCGGCGGACCCGGGCGACCAGCAGGGCCCCGGTGATGGTGCCGACCGCGCCGGCCGCCATGACGGTGCCGACCGTGCCGTCGTCGTGGCCGAGGTCGTGCTTGAGGTGGTAGATCACCAGGTCGTTCAGGCCCAGGGTGAGGAAGCTGAACCCGGCCAGCAGCACGGTGAGGGCGCGCAGCACCGGGTGTCCGTACAGGAAGGACACCCCGACCCGCAGGTCCGCCCAGAGGCCGGGGCGCCGCTCGCCGGGGGCGTCGTCCGCGGCGCGGGCCCGGAACCGGACGAGGAGCAGGCAGGCGGCCGAGACGCCGAAGCTGGCGGCGTCCACACCGACCGCGGTGGCGGGTCCCGACCAGGCGGCCACCATTCCGGCGCCGAGCGGTCCGAGCACCCCGGCCGCTGCGGCGGTGGCGTTCAGCCGGCCGTTGGCCTCGGTGAGCTGCCCGGTGCCGACCAGGCCGCGCACGACCGTGACGTAGCCGACGGCGAAGAACATGCCGACGGCCTCGCACAGCGGCAGCACGACGTACAGCAGCCAGAGCTGGGGGCCCGCCAGCCAGACCACCGGGACCGCCCCGTACAGCGCCAGGCGGACCAGGTCGCAGCCGATGAGCAGCTTGCGGCGGTCGACGCGGTCGACGACGGCCCCGGCGAAGACGGCGGCGCCGACCGAGGCGATGCCGCCGACGGCCGTGAGCAGGCCCATGCTGGCGATCGAGCCGGTGGCCTCCAGCACCAGCAGGGGCAGGGCGATCAGGGCGAAGGAGTCGCCGAGGACGGAGAGGGTCTGCGCGGCCCAGAAGACCGAGAAGTCCCGCTGCCGCCACAGGGGCCGCGCGGTGCGCGCGGTGTCCCCGCCGGTCCGGTGGCGGTGTGCCTCGTGCGTCATCCAGTCCCTTTCCCCGACGATGTGCCGGGTCACCCTAAGACGCGCGGGGAAGGGGACGGTACGGGTTTTCCGGTGCGGTCAGTGGTCGGCGCAGCAGGGCGTCGGGGCGGGGTCCTCGAAGGGGACGAGGGTGCCGCCGGCGTGCGGCATGGCGGCCAGGACCAGTTCGCCGTCCTCCCACCGGGGGCGGACGAACTCCCGGGTCACCAGCGGCAGTCCCGGGTCGGGCGGTGCCGGGTCGCCGAGCACGCGGACCCGGGCGATCGCGGAGCGCTCCAGCAGCTCCGCGACCATCAGGGTGCCGGTCAGGCGGGCGGCGCCCGGGTAGAGCACCGCCCGTCCGGACCGGTCGGGGGCGCCGTCCGTCACCGCGTACCCCTGGCCGGTGAGTGCCGCGCGGGCGGTGCCGAGCGCCGCCGCGTCCGCCGCCGCCAGGGACAGCGCCACCCGCCGCCGGCCGCCGTCCCGGACCAGGTGGGTGCAGCCGAACACGTCCTCGGGCAGGCCGAGCCGGGCCGCCAGGTCCGAGAGCAGGTGGTCGGCGTCGCGCAGCGCCGTCACGTCGGTGTCGACGCCGATGGCGTACGGCGGCGGGGTCACGAGGGCAGCACCCAGACCGGGTTGGAGTAGAACCACAGGTCCTTCCACGGGTCGGCGTCGCCCACCACGTCGATGGCCGGGCCGTGCGGGTCGACGGCCGCGCCCAGCGCGCCGACGGCGGACCGGTTGCCGTCGGTGCCGCGCAGCCGGAGGTAGACGGGGCGGTCGACGCGGCCGAGGTCGTAGGTGAGGGTGACCGTGCCGGCGTTCTTGTTCACCTCGTAGGACTTGACCACCTTGGCGGTGGGCGCGGTGAAGGTGTCCTTGTCCCGCACCTCTCCCGTCACATCGCCCTGGACGACGTCGACGCGGGCCAGGGTGGGCTGGAAACCGGCCCAGTTGGGGCCGCCGGCCAGGGCCACGTCCACGCCGAGGGAGACCCGGGTGCCCTTCTTGACGTGCAGGGCGCCGCCGAGGGTGGCCCAGCGTCCGCCGCCGACGACCCGGACGTCGAGGCCGGAGATGAGCTGGCCGTGGTCGACCCAGACCCGGCCGGCGCGGATGCCGTCCATGACGGCGGCGTAGGAGAAGCCGTCGGCGCCGACGTGGGTGCGGCTGTAGTAGCCGGGCCAGTAGTCGTTCTCGGTGATGTCGATCTTGCCGCCGTACACCGGGTCGTCGTGACGGCCGTTGGCGGTGAAGTCGCCGCCGCCGCGGGCGGCGGTGTCGCCGTAGATCTGGTGCGAGTCGGAGTTGGCGGTGATCCACCACGGCTTGCCCTCGGCGAGCAGGCTGTCCCAGAGGCCGCCGACGGTGGCGGTCATCCAGTCGAAGCCGCCCCAGGTGCGGTAGGACTCCAGCGGGTAGGCGGCGAAGGAGTCGGCGCCGGGGCTGTTGTCGTAGATGCCGCGGGCGCCGCCGGGGCCGAGCGGCTCGGGCAGGCCGCCGGCCTGGTGGCCGGGGGCGCCCTCCATGCCGACGGCGATGCGGTGGCCCGCGGAGGTGGCGTCGCGCCAGGCGCGGATCTCGTGCGGGGAGTCGATGCCCTTGCGCGCCGGGTGGTTGGCGAGCATCAGGGCGTCCTTGACCTTGCGCCGCCGGACCTGCTCGGAGAGGAAGGCCAGCCCGGCGATGGCGAGGGCCTCGTTGGCGGGCGAGGAGCCGGAGGCGGCCTTGACGGCACCGTCGTAGCCGGACTCGAACTGCTTGAGGACGGAGACCTCGTTCTTGCCCGGGTGGACGAAGACGGTGCCGTGCTCGGCGGCCGGGATGTTCCACTCCAGGCCCTGGAAGACCAGGGTGTCCCGGTGGGCGCGGCGGGCGTCCTGGATGTCCGGGTTGACCTTCTCCACGCCGATCTTGGCGTGCGTACCGCTGCCGTGGTCGGTGATGACCAGCCAGTCCATGCCGTGCCGGGCGCCCTGGCGGACCTGGTCGATCACCCGGTACTTGCCGTCGCTGCTGTACTGGGTGTGGATGTGGTGGTCACCGGCCAGCCACAGGAACCCCTTCTTGCCGCTGCCGCCGCCACGGGCGTACGCGGGCGCGGTGGCGGCACCGGCCAGCACGCTGCTCGCGGCCAGGCCCGCGCCGAGCAGTCCGGCGCGGCGCAGCAGGGTCCGGCGGGACTGCTGCTCGGGGCTGAGGGCCTCGTCGGGGACGGAGGTGTCGAAGGCGGCGGGCAGCGGCGCGGTGGCCTCGTGCTCGTGGCCGTGGCCGTGGCCGTGGTCGTGATGGTGATGCTGCCCGTGGGTGTGTCCGTGTCCGTGGCCCATGTCGCCTCTCCTGGTCTTCCGGCGCGGCCGCGCCGCCCGAGGAGGATCGATCCGGAAGATGAACGTCGAACGGCCTGGGGGTGAGGGACGGCGGTACCGGACACGGCGAAGCAGGTCGCGCGCCCCGCTATAGGCTGCGCTTCAGCCTTTCCCCAGGTAACCGGAGGTCCCGTATGCCCCGCGCCGGACTCAGCGCCGACCGCGTCGTCACGGCCGCCGTCGAACTCGCCGACGAGGTGGGCTTCGAGAAGGTCACGCTGTCCGCGCTGGCCCGCCGCTTCGGTGTGAAGGACGCGAGCCTGTACTCGCACGTCAGGAACCTCCAGGAGCTGCGCACCCGGATGGCGCTGCGGGCGGGCGCGGAGCAGATCGAGGAGATCGCGCGGGCGGTCGCCGGCCGCGCCGGGAAGGACGCGCTGGCCGCCTTCGCCGGCGCCTACCGGGCGTACGCGCTGCGCCACCCCGGCCGGTACGCCGCCACGCAGATCCGCCTCGACCCCGCCCTGGTGGCCGGCTCCCCCGCCCCGCGCCGCACCGCCGACATCACCTACGGCATGCTCCGCGCCTACGGCCTCTCCGAGCCCGACCTGACCGACGCGGTCCGCCTGTTGCGCAGCACCTTCCACGGGTACTGCGCCCTGGAGGCGGCCGGCGCGTTCAACGACCCCCGGGACGTGCGGGCGTCCTGGGACAAGGCGATCGAGGCGCTGCATGTGGCCCTGGCGAACTGGCCCGGGGCCGGCCGGTCATGACCCGGTGGGCGCCGGCACGGCGAGGTCGCCGAGCACCCGGGCCGCCGGCGCCGGGTCGACCAGCCACTTCAGGTGGCTGCTGGTGAGGGTGCGGACGTCGTAGGGGTTCTCCGGCGTCAGCGCGTCGCCCTCGCGGATCATCCGGTCCTGCATGGCGAGCGGGATGCTGGTGTCCTCGGTGAGCCGGACGTACGTCCGCGGAATCCGCCCCCAGGTGTCGGCGCGGGCCCGGTCCTCGGGGGTGCCGGTGTCGAGGTTCTCGTCGGGCTGGAAGGTGTTGAGGAAGACCAGGAACTCCTCGTCGGTCCCGTCGGCGAGGAAGGCTGCCTTGAGGGCCGCGAGGGCGGCGGGGTCGGCGGTGCGGAAGTTGACGCGCAGCAGCCCGAGTTCGGCCGGGTTGCCGGCCAGCGCCGAGGCCAGGGACGCGGCGTCGACGGAGGCCATCTCGGGCTCGGCGTAGTAGGCGTTGGCGTCGAGGTCGACGGGGCACCAGGCGGAGACGTAGACGATGCGGTCGATGAGGTCGGGCCGCTGGTTGGCCGCGACGGTGGCCGTGAGCCCGCCCCGGCTGTGCGCGACCAGGACCACGGGCCCGTTCCGCTTGGCCCGCTCCAGGGTCCCGATGAGGTGCGCGACGTTGTCGGCGAGCGTGACGCCCTTGATGGCACCGGGCGCGGTGGCGAGCCCTTCGAGGTCCTGCGGGGCCTGGTAGGCCCGGGAGTACGTCGCGGCGAACCCGTGGCCCGGGAGGTCGACGGCGACGGACCGGTGCCCGAGCAGCCCGAGTTCGGCCTGCAGCGGAGCGAAGGCGAAGGAACTGGAGAACGCTCCGTGCACCAGGACGTACGTCGGTCGCATCTGTCTGCTCACTTTCCGGCCCCGCGGGGCGAGTTGTCCGTCGACGAAAGCCGCACAGTACTCAGCGATCGATCATCCGCACCACCCCTTCGTACGTCGGTGTCGTCCCGCCCGGCACCCGTCCCGCGCGGACGTCGGCGGCGGCCTCGACGGCGGCGCCCAGGGCCCGCCGGTAGAGCAGCGAGCCGAGGCTGACCCGGCGGACGCCGAGGTCGGCCAGGTGCGGGAGGGCGGGACCGCCGGGGGCGTACAGGACGTTGAGCGGTACGTCGCCGAGGTGGGCGACGAGGGCGGCGATCTCGCCGGGGTCGGTCAGGCCCGGCACGAACACACCGTCGGCGCCCGCCTCCCGGTAGGCGTCGAGCCGCTCCCGGGTGCCGGTGCCGTCGCCGGACCAGTACGTGTCGGTGCGGGCGTTGACGAAGAGGCCGGGGGCCGCCTGCTTCACGGCGCGGATCTTCGCGGCGTGCCGGCCGACGGCCCCGAGCCGGTCCTCCAGGTTGACCCCGACGGCACCGACCGCCGCCAGTTCCTTCGCCAACCGCGCCACTTGCTCGGCGTCGTCGCTGAAGCCGTCCTCCGCGTCGACGGAGAGCAGGAAGGGTCCCGAGCCCAGGGCCAGGGCGAGGGCGAGGGTCTGGTCCCGGATCGCCGAAGTCCCGTCGGGCAGCCCGGCCGCCGCCGCGACCCCGAGGCTGGTCGTGCCGAGCGCCGGGAACCCGCGGTCGGCCAGGGCGTACGCGGAGGCGTGGTCCCAGGCGCAGGGCAGGAGGAGGGGCTCCCCGGCCCGGTGGAGCGCGGCGAAGGGGGTCGGGGTGGCGGGGGTGGCATGGTCGGCTGAGGTGGCATGGTCGGCGGGGGTGGCGTACGGGGCGTCGGTCATGGACGGCACGGTAGGCGGCGGTCGGTTCGGCACCGGCCGAAGTGTCCTGGGCACCGGGGCGGGAGACCCGGGGGCGTCCGTACCCCGTCCCCGACGCCCGGGACGGGTCAGTTGCCGTCGCCCCTGACCAGCCCCTCCGGCACCAGGCGCTGCTCGACCAGGGCGTCCCGTACCAGACCGGCGTACACCGTGGCCCCGTACTCCGAGGTGTGCGTGTTGTCGCGCTTGGTGTCGGTGAGGTAGAGCGCCTTGGAGTCCTCGACGCCGAGGGACTCCACGAGTTCCTTGGTCCGCGCGGTGAGGTCGATCAGCGGTACGTCCTCGTCGGCGGCGAGGGACCGGACGACGGCGGGGTGGTCGACGCCGAGGCCGTTGACGAGGAGGGCGGTGCCGTTGTCCAGCGTGCCGTCGGCGTTGAACCAGCGCCGCACGATCGGGGTCACCAGCACCGGCCGCCCGCCCTCGGCCCGCACGCCCTCCACCAGGGTCCGGAGATTGTTCCGGTAGGTGGCCTCATCCGTGGTCTTGTCGTTGTGGGCGAGCTGGACCAGCACGAGGTCACCGCGCCGGACCCGCGACCGGACGGCGTCCCACAGCCTCGGGTCGGCGAGGTAGCTGACCGTGCTCTCACCGGAGTCGGCGTGGTTGGCGACGGACACGCCCTTGCGCAGGTACCGGGGCAGTTGCTGCCCCCAGCCGGAGTACGGCTCCCCCGGCTGGTCGCAGACCGTGGAGTCGCCGACGAGGAAGACCTGCCGGGCGTGCCGGGCCGGGCTCACCCGGACATCGGCGAGCGCGGGCGCCGCCCCGCCGAGCACCAGGTCGAGCCCCGGGCTCCCGTCCGGCCCGGTGGGCTCCCCCTCCGGCGTACGGACGTCGACGGTGAAGCTGCGGACGGCCCGCTCCCCCGCCCCCACGGGCGTCTCGGGCAGCAGCGCCCGCCGGGTCTCCCCGCTGACGGACGTACGGGAGGGGGCGTCCCCGCCGAGCACCACCCGCACGTCGTACGTACCCGGTGGCACGTCGAAGTGGCAGACGGTGCCGGTGCAGCTCGGCGCCGGACGCGCCTGGGCCGGGGACGATACGACGGCCAGGGCCGCCGCCACGGCCAGGCCCACCGCGACCGGTGCTTTCCTCCGCCTCATGACACCCGGGTACACCACTGTTCCCGCCCTCACACCGTGTCCGCGACGGGGACGCCGAAGTCGGGCGTGCCGTCCGCCCGCCAGCCCAGTCGCTGGACGCGGGTGTGCCGGTTCGGGTCGTGCAGCGGGTCGCCGGTGATCTCCTTGTACTGGCGGGCGTGGTACACGAGGACGTCGGTACGGCCGTCCTCGGCGACGGTGAAGCTGTTGTGCCCGGGGCCGTACTGGCGGGTGGTGTCGTCGCTGGTGAAGACGGGTGTCGGTGACTTGACCCAGTTGGCGGGGTTCATCAGGTCGGCGTCGGCGTCGATGGTCAGCAGGCCCATGCAGTAGTTGGCGTCGGTGGCGCTGGCGGAGTACGTCATGAACAGCCGCCCGTGGCGGGCGATGACGGCGGCGCCCTCGTTGACCTTGAATCCGACGCACTCCCAGTCGTACTCGGGCGTCGAGAGTCTGACCTGCGGGCCGGTGAGGGTCCAGGGGTTCGCCATCCGGGACAGCCAGAGGGCGGTGTTGTTGTCCATACCGGGTTCGTGCTGCGCCCAGGCCAGGTAGCGGCTGCCGCGGTGGGTGAAAGTGGTGGCGTCCAGCGAGAACGTCTCCCAGGCGGTCCTGACCTGCCCCTTCTCCACCCAGGTCCCCCGGAAGGGATCGCGGTGGGCGTTCTCCAGCACCCAGATCCGGATGTCCCACACGCTCTCCGCCGGGGCGGCGGCGAAGTAGACGTACCACTTGCCGTCGATCCGGTGGATCTCCGGTGCCCAGATGTGGGCGCCCATGGCGCCGGTGGCGTGCTTGCGCCAGATCACGGACTCGGCGGCGCTCCCGAGCCCGTTGAGGGTGCGGGAGCGGCGCAGGACGATCCGGTCGTACTCGGGGGCGGTGGCGGTGAAGTAGTAGAAGCCGTCGGTGTGCCGGTGGATGTGCGGGTCGGCACGGTTGCGGACGAGCGGATTGACGTACGGGGCGGCCTTCTTCGGGGACGCGGCGGCGTGGGCGACGCCGGGGACGGCGGCGAGGACGCCGGCGGCCGCGGCGCCCTTCAACAGCAGCCTGCGGCCCGGCGGTTCGGGTTGATCGTCGATGCGGCTCATGCGGGTGCCTCTCGGTGGAGGTGACACGTCACCGTTCGGCGGACCGAACGACATCTGACATGACGAACGTCGACAAGGTAAAGGTGTGCTGGGGCAAGGTCAACGGGCCGTACGGCGCGGCCAGTTCGCCGCGCATCCCGCCTTACGGTCCCGGGTACGCGACAAAGCACCCGAGACTGTGAAGGGATGGACATGGCCGGCAGCGCGCGGCAAGAAGCCCGTCACGACGACCGTCCGAAGCGGCGATGGCAGGACAGCTTATGGGCTATCGGCCTGTTCGCCCTGGTGGCGGGGGTGATCGTCCGGCTGGCCGCCAACGGACTGTCGTCCTGGCCCTCGGCGGTGCTCGGCGCCGTGGCGATGGCCTTCTGGGTGCCGTGGCTGGTCCGCCGCATCCGCCGCAGGGACGCGACCGCCTCGGGCGCCGAGCCGGACGACATCCCCGCCCTGGAACGCCAGATCCTCAAGGGCGACCCCCCGCCGCAGGACCCGCGCCGCCGACAGCAGTTGGCCGCGCTGGTCGACTCCCGCCAGCACCGGCTGCGGCGCAACCGCTGGTGGGCGCTCCCCCTGATGGCCGTCCTCTTCCTCGGCACGGCCGCCCTCGGCCTGACCACCGGCTCGACGACGATGGGCATCGGGATACTCGTCCTGGGCATCGCCTTCGTCACCTGGCTGACCTGGTACAACATCCACTTCGACCACCGCCTCGCGCGTATGCGGCGGCGGTTGGAGGGCTGACGGACGCGCTGGTCCCGGTGCGCGTTCCACGCCGGACACAACGGGCCGGGACGAGCGGTCACGATGTGGAGAGCTTCGCCGTCTGGGCTTCGATGGCGGCCGCGGGCAGGGTGGGCGTACCGCTGAGGTAGGCGAGCTTGTCACCGACTCGCAGGACGACCGACTTCACCGGCACCGACTTCCGCGCACTCCTCACGGACGCCCCCCATCCCATGGCCTGATCCGTGCCTTCGGGAGCGAGCTCCGGGACGACGTCGCCCACCTCGCGCCCATCACCGTCGACCGTGGCCGTGAAGCCGTCCGCACACTCGTCAAGGGCGGTGCCGATCGCGTCCATGGCCGCGAGGGCCTCGCCGGGACGGTACTCGGCGAGGACGGTGGTGACCGTGACGCCCTCGCCCGACAGACGGCGCACGACCGTGGCCGCCGGATCACCCACCGCCGCGCCGGACAGGGCGTACGCCAGCGGCGCGCAGCCACTCCGGGCGGCCTCCACTTCGGGCCGACCGGCCGTCTTCGCCGCCGCGAGGCCGCTCACGTCCGCGGGCTCCAGTGCCGCGCCGGCCAGGTCCGTGCCGCCCGCCGCGGCACTCGGCGCAGTGGTGGGCTTCAGCAATGTGCCGGCGCCGCCACCGCCGCTCACCGTGCTGCACGCGGACAGTGACGCGCACAGAAGCAGCGTCACGTAGCCGCAGGCCCGTCGCATGTCGACCTCTTCCCTTCGTGGCCGGGAACCGTGGACGGCCTGCTCACCCGAAGGCCAGCTTCGTCGTCGCCCACTCGCTGGCGGAGCTGATGACAGCGGTGCCCGTGCCGATGACGGATGCGCCGCCCTTGTAGAAGTAGATGCTTCCCGTACTCGCCAGTGCCCAGATGTCGGGGATGCCGTCACCGGTGACGTCCGGAGTGCCCCGCAGGTGCGTGACCGGCACGGTCGCCGTCGACCAGCCCTCGGCGTACGTCTCGTCGGCACCCGTCCTGGAGTCCGCCGCGGTGGCAAGGGAGGCAATGGTGGAGCCGCCCGCGCTGTCCGCGACGCCGAACCGGAGGTAGAGCCGGCTGGAGACACCGGAGCGCCACAGCAGGTCGGGAGCGCCGTCCTTGTCATGGTCGCCCACCGAGACCAGGTCCCGGTCGAGCCAGGCGGTCGAGGCGATCTTGGTGACCTCCAGGAAGGACGCACCGGTGTAGCCGCCGAAGGCCCACAACTCGCCACTGGTGCCGGTGGCGAACAGGTCGGCCCGGCCGTCGGCGTCGTAGTCACCCACGATGATCTGGTCGAACAGCGCCGGGTCGGGTGAGCCGGCGGGCAGCCGGACGGTGCTGCGCTGCGCGATGTCGACACCGCCGTATCCGTCACCCGGGTACACGTACAGCTTCCCGTCGGGCATCCGGG
Source organism: Streptomyces sp. NPDC000134 (assembly GCF_042899225.1). Lineage (NCBI taxonomy): Bacteria > Bacillati > Actinomycetota > Actinomycetes > Kitasatosporales > Streptomycetaceae > Streptomyces > Streptomyces sp. NPDC000134. The sequence continues at coordinate 46,843 of NZ_JBIAZN010000011.1, read as the reverse complement.
CGAACAGGTCGCCGACGCCGTCGGCCGCCAGCGCATCGCCGCCATGTGCGATCAGGGCCGGCTTGCCGTCGGCGCCCTTCCAGTACCCGGGCCTGTGGTCCTCACCGTCACCGTCCGGGTCGGAGAGCAGTCCGATCCCGTCGTCCTGGCCCGCCTCCAGGCCGACGTGCAGGTCACCGGCCTTGGTCGACGGGTACATCAGCAGATTGCCGCCCGAACTGATCGCGTACAGGTCGGGGATGCCGTCGCCCGTGGTGTCACCGGGCTTGTCGGCGGCGTCGCGCGGGGTGACGTAGAACAGGTACTTGGTCCCGAGCGACGGGTTGCCCGCGCCGTCCACGACTCGCACGTACAGGACGTTGGGACCGGCGGTGGGCGGTGTCAGCGGTCGCGTGTACGGCGATCCCGCAGGCACCGTCTTGGAGTTGTCGTAGTTCGTGTTGTTGAACGACCACTCGTACCTGGTGGTGTCCTTGTCCTCGTCGGGCGCGAAGGTGAACTCGCCGGCCGTGCCGTACTTCACCTCCGACCAGACCGTGCCGTCCTGATCGGCTGCCGGGAAGTCGGTCGAGCTCACGAGCGGTTCGTTCGGTTTGCTGCTGTCGAAGATGAACCGGCAGACCTTGGGGTCGGCCGTGGGCGCGTACGCCGAGGCCGCCCCGGTGGAGTCGAGCGCCCGGACCCGCCACGAGTACTGGTAGCCGTCGGTGAACGCCGACTTCGACACCGTGACCGAGGCTTTGCCGGCACTGGTCACCGCGACGTTCTTGTCGAGGATCTTGTCGTCGATGTAGCCGGTACGCCACAGCTCGAAGTCCAGGTACTTCAGGTCCTGCCGGGTGGAGGTGTCATCGGGGTCGGACGCGGTTGCCGAGAGCGTGAGATCGCGCTTGCCGATGTGCGTGTACGGCGTGGAGCGGTCGCAGCCACCGCCGGGAGCCTGCGCCGGTGAACCCGGCGTCCGGGGCTTGCGGTTGTAGACGATGCTCAGCTTGGGCGCGCTGTCGCTCTCCGCCCGGAACTTCTTCCAGGAGTAGGCGGAGTCCTCGGTGGTGGCGCGGAGTCCGATGGTCATCGACTGCGCCCCGCTGTCGGCGGCGTCCTGAACGGCCGACTTGGCGCTGTACTCGACGTAGTCGTCCGGGCAGGAGGAGTTGTAGCCGTGCGCGAAGGACTTGGTGCCGATCTCCTTCTTCCAGTCCGGCTGGTTGTTCCAGGTCGTCTTCGAGGAGATGCCGCCGGTCACCCACACCTGCATCTCCCGTGCGGAGCACGACCAGGAGTACGTCTCGCGCAGCTTGAGGGTGGCCGATGAGACGGTCGCGCCCTTGATGCTGGTGCTCCAGCCGAGCCGGAAGAAGGAGCGGGACAGGCCCCAGGTGGTGGACTCGTAGCCGACACGCGCCTCGGTGGTGCCGGTGTTGTAGTTGGCGCCGTCGTAAAAGCTGGAACTGGGGTACTTCTTGTACGCCGTGGTCCAGTTCTTCGTCTTGCCGTAGATGGTGGGGTCGATGAAGACCGGGTAGACGGTGTCCTCGTCGGCCAGCAGGCCGGTGTCCGGGACCACGGACAGACCGGTGGAGGTGGCGCCCGGATCGCTCAGCTCGGCGTCGGCGACGGCCATATGGGTGCCAGGGTCGGGGCCGGCGAGCCCGGGGAGCGCGAACACTTCCTCGTCGCTCAGGGAGGCGTCACGGTAGGCGGCCGGCCGGAACGCCGCGGGGTCGGCGTCCGGTGTCCCGTCGGTGGCGGATTCCGTCGGCCCGTCCGTGTCCATGCCGTCCTCGGGGGCGGCCGTCTCCTCGTCCACCGGAGCGCCGGACTCCTCCGAGTACGACGGCGCCGGCTCGGGACTCTCCGTCGGCTCGGGATCGTCGCCCTCGGTGACGGCGCTGCGGCCGGCGGAGTCCCACAGATAGGGCGTCGGAGAGAACGCGAACTCCTGTCCCTCCCGGTCCTTGCCGCTGACGACCTTGGTGACCGGGTCCAGATGGAACGTGAGGTCCGGGGAGGACAGACCGTACGACAGCTCGGCCAGCGCCGGGGCGGCGGCCGCCCGCGCGCTGTGCACGATCAGCACGTGGCTGAAGCCACTGGCCTGTGCGGTCAGCAGCAGGTCCACACCGTCGAACACGTTGCGGTACAGGGCGCTGGATCCGCTGATCACGGGCTCGGGCACCGCGCCCGGCCAGCTCAGCGTGATCTCGTGCCCGCCGCTGCTCAACGTCGCCAGCTCGGTGTAGCCCTCGGTGGCGTCGACCGTGGTCAGGGCGTCACCGTCGTCGGAGGTGGTGAAGACCGCCGGGCGGACGGCGCCGCCCGCGCTCGCGCGGCCGGGGCGGGTGCCGCCCCGGCCGCCTCCGGAGAAGACCACGCGATCGGCGGTGGCCCTGGGCGCCCACCCGCCACCGCTCACCTCGGCCAGCGTGGTGTCGATGGGCTTCCAGACCCCGTTCACCTTCGCCCGCACCGGCGCACCGTGCGCGACCAGTTGGAAACTGCCGTCCGGACGCGCGTACGTCTCGGACGTCTCGTCACGCAGAGCGGTGACCTCGACCCGCTTGCCGGTGGTGACGGCCTCTTCCTGGGCGGTCTCCTCGGTCAGCGGTCGGGCGGCGGCCTGCTTCCTCCCGGTCGACGGGGAATCCGCGGCGCCGGGATCGTCGAACAGCGGCACGGTGAGCAGCCCGACGCCGAGCGCGCCGGCGATGAGGGCGCCCACCCCCGCCCGTCCGCGCCTGGACGCGGGCAGGCCGAAGCGACGACGTTCCATGGTGCTGCGTTCCCTCCCCCTGGAATTCCGGAACGCCCGGAATTCTGTGAGTCCCTCCGCGTCCCGGCCGCGTTTCCTGTCGGTATTCGGGAAGCGAGCACAGAGCATGACCGATGCGGCGGCATCGCGCCACACCTCTCCTCCACATCTGCGGCGCACGCCCGCCACACGTCCTCGACGGACTCCCCGGGCCTGCGTGCCTGACCTGGGAAAAGGGACAGTCGAAGGATCATGCTTTGCCCATCTTTGCCGGGTGATCACCTTCCGTTTGGTCCGAAATAAATGAGATTGAATCGCCTGCATTGCATTTACCGCAGCCTGCGGGAATTGCTTACGTGACCTAGATCACCGGCCACATTCCGCTTGTTGACTTTTCGTGAACACGTCCCCGAGAGTTCGTGATCATCAATGGACCGAACTGTGTGCGCGGGGGCTGCCGCTGTGTGGGGATCGCTGTCGTGGAGCGGCAGGCAGGAGCGCGTGAACACGCGCGCCGAGCGCCGCAGACGGGCGCGGACACGCGCCGGTGTCATCGGCTCGCTCGTGGTGGCTCTGACCGTGGGCATCCTGCCCGCCGCGTACGCGCTGCCTCCGGGTGACGACCGCAGTGGCGTCGACCTGGTCGACCTCCCCGACGCCAAGCAGGCCAAGGGCGAGAACGGCGGCGAACTCGCGGAACTCACCACCGCCGAGGCGGAACAGCCCGCCGAGTACGACCCGAGCAAGGTCACCGCCCCCGCCGGCGGCACGGTCGTCAAGAACCTGACCGGCCTCGCACCCGGCGACATGGTTCCGATCGCCCAGGACAACGGCACCGCCCTGCCCGTGGAGGTCGGTGCCCCCGAGGCCGCCTCCCCCGACGAGGCCACCGCGCTGGAGGGCGAGTGGCAGGTCTCCCTCGCCGGACAGGACGAACTGGCCGCCACCGCCATCGAAGGCGTGGCCCTGACGGTCACCCCGCCCGCGGAGGCCAGCGGCGACGCCGTGATCGCCCTGGACTACAGCGACTTCTCCGAGTTGTACGGGGCCAACTGGGCGGACCGGCTGTCCTTCGTGCAGTACCCGTCATGCTTCCTGACCACTCCGGACACCGAGGGTTGCTCGGAGCCGTCCGAGGTCACCACCGACAACGTGGTCGAGCAGACCGGCACCGACGCCGACGGCAACCCGGTGTACGAGCGCCGCATCGAGGCGACCGTGGCCACCGAAGCCCTGGCCGCGGGCGGCAGTTCCGAGGAGACCTCCACGGCCTCCACCGCCGCCGCGTCCGACGAGGGCACCGTCACCGACGGTGTGTACCGCGAGGGCACCGGCGGCACCCGTCTGGCCTCACTCGCCGCCGCCACCGCTGGCACCTCCGGCTCCTCCGTCCTGCTCGCCACCGACTCCGGGTCCGGCTCCAAGGGCGACTTCGGCGCGACTCCGCTGGTCAGCGCCGGTTCCTGGTCCGCGGGCGGCAACTCGGGCGGCTTCACGTACTCGTACACCCTGCAGACCCCGAGCGTGCCCGGCGGCCCGTCCCCGTCGGTCTCCTTCGGTTACAACTCGCAGGTCGTGGACGGCCGTACCTCCGCCTCCAACAACCAGCCCTCGTGGATCGGTGACGGCTGGGAGTACAACGCGGGTTCCATCACCCGCACGTACACCTCGTGCCGCGACGACCGGACGAACGGCAACAACACCAAGAAGACCAGCGACCTCTGCTTCGGCTCGTACAACGCCACCCTCACCCTCGGCGGGACGACCACGGAGCTGGTCCTGCCCGACGGCGCGGACCCGTACGGCGACAAGTGGGTGACCGCGAGCGGCGACGGTTCCCGGGTCGAACTGCTGAAGGACACCGGCCTCGGCAACGGCGACGCCGACGGCGAGTACTGGCGCGTCACCACCCGGGACGGTACCCAGTACTACTTCGGCAAGCACAAGCTGACCACCGACTGGGCGAGCGGCGACCCGGTCACCGACTCGGTCCTGTCCGTGCCGGTCGCCGGCAACCAGCCCGGCGAGCCCTGCTACAAGGCGGGCGACTTCGCCGGCTCCTTCTGCGACCAGGCCTGGCGCTGGAACCTCGACTTCGTCGTCGACACCGACGGCAACGCGATGACGCTGTGGTGGGCGAAGGAGTCCAACCGCTACGCCAAGAACGAGAAGTTCAAGTCGTCCGTCTCCTACGACCGCGGCGGCTACCTCAAGCGCATCGAGTACGGCCTGAAGAAGGACAAGCCGTACGCCGCCCCGATCGCCAAAGTCACCTTCGACGTCGACGAACGCTGCTTCAAGGAAGGCGAGATCGCCTGCACCTCGGCGGGCGACGAGAACGACAACTTCGCCTCCGGCGACTTCGCCAAGAACCGCATCTGGTACGACACACCGGCCGACCTGTACTGCGCCGCCGGCAAGGAGTGCTACGTCCCCGTCCCCACCTTCTGGTCGCGCAAACGGCTCGCCCAGGTGACCACGTGGACCCAGCGCACCCAGGGCTCCACCGAGCTGTCCAAGGTCGACTCCTGGACGCTCCAGCAGTCCCTGCCGGCCGACCTCACCGACGAGGGCACTGCGCTGTGGCTGGAGTCCATCACGCGCACCGGCTACGGCACCGACGGTGAGGCCATCGCCCTTAACCCGGTGCAGTTCCTCGCCAACAGCCTGCCCATGCCCAACCGGGTCAAGGAGGGCGCGAACGACCCCAACCCGGCCTTCGACCGGCTGCGCATCGCCCGGGTCGTCAGCGAGTACGGCGGTGAGACCGTCGTCACCTACAAGGCACCCACCGGCGCCTGCAAGACCGGCAGCGGCTTTCCCGAGCCGGAGGCGAACACGGGCCTGTGCTTCCCGGTGTACTGGAACGCCGACCCCGATGTCGAGACCATCGACTGGTTCCACAAGTACGTCGTCGAGTCCGTCCAGGAGCTGCCCGCCCTCACCGGCGCCGACCCGGTCACCACCACGTACGAATACCTCGGTGACGCGGCCTGGGCGCTGAACCAGGCGGAGTTCTCCAAGAAGAAGACCCGCACCTACGACCAGTGGCGCGGCTTCGCCCGCGTACGCACCTACACCGGTGACGACAGCGACACGGCGTACCTGACCACCAAGCGGGGCATGACGGAGACCCGCTTCTTCCGTGGCATGGACGGCGACCCGCTGCCCGGCGGCGGCAGCCGCTCGGTCACCGTCAAGGACTCCGAGGGCGCCACCATCGCCACCGACCGGGAGCCCTTCGCCGGTCTGGTCGCCGAGACGCTCACCTATGCCTCGGCCACCGCCGGCACCTGGCTGACCCGCACGGTCGACAAGCCGAAGGCCGTGGAGCTGGCCTCCCGCAGCCGCACCGGCGGCATTCCCGCTCTCAAGGCCTGGCGCATCCTCACGCCGGAGTCCCTCACCTACACCCGTTCGTCCGGCACCGGCACCGACAAGCGCACCCTGCGCGTGCTGCGCACGGTCACGGAGTACGAGGACACCTACGGCCTGCCGACCCAGGTCACCGAGTACAACGACTGGTCCTCGGACGCCGCGGCCAACAAGGCGGACGACGACACCTGCACGGTGATGTCGTACGTCCACAACACCGCCAAGCACCTCATCGGTCTGGCCAAGCAGACCCTGACCACCGCCGGCACCTGCGCTCAGGCGGACGCGGCCACCGCCGCGGACTGGATCGACGGCTCCCGCGTCGCCTACGACGGCGGTGCCTACGGCGACCCCCCGGCCTCCGGCAACGCCACCACCACCTGGGCGATCACCGGAACCGGCGGCAACTGGGTGAAGGACGGCGAGGTCACCTACGACGGCTACGGCCGCACCACGTCGACCCGCAACGCCCTGGCGATCGCGCAGAACGACCCGGACTACAAGGACGTCACGACCTACAGTCCGTCCGAGGGCCAGGTCTACCGGATCACCACCACCAACGCGCTGGACCAGAGCGAGATCACCACCGTGGAGCCCGGCCGCGGGGTCTCCCTCACCGAGCAGGACATCAACGGCCGCGTCACCACCTACGGTTACGACGCTCTGGGCCGCACCACCCAGGTGTGGGCCCCTTCCCGGGCGACGTCGAAGTCCCCGTCGGCGATGTTCACCTACGACACCACCATCGGCCAGCCCGTCTCGGTGACCACCGAGTCCCTGACCGACGACGGCGACTACGACGTCTCCACCGTCATCTACGACGGTATGGGCCGCGAACGCCAGAAGCAGGATCCGGCGGTCGGCGGCGGACGTCTGATCACCGACATCCTCTACAGCGCCAACGGCACGATCGCCCGGACCAACAACGCGTACTTCGACAAGGACGAACCGTCCACCGTCCTGTTCGAGCTGGCCTCGGACTACCAGGTGCCGAACGCCACCCTATATTCCTACGACGGTCTGGGCCGCACCCTCACCGAGACGCCGTACCTCAACGGCAAGGAGGACCCGAAGAAGGCCACCCGCTACGAGTACGGCCTCGACAACTCCACGGTGGTCAACCCGGAGGGCGCGGCGGCGCAGCGCACCTGGTCCGACGCCCTGGGCCGCACGGTCCGGGTGGACACGTACACCGACGCGCTGCGGGCGGCCCACCGCTCGACGACGTACACCTACGACGAGCGCGGCGACCAGGTCGAGGCGAAGGACTCCGAGGGCAACGTCTGGAAGTGGAAGTACGACGCCCGCGGGCGCGAGGTGGAAGCGGTCGACCCGGACACGGGGACGACCACGACCCGGTACGACGTCCTGGACCGCCCCGAACTGGTCACGGACGAGAACGCGTCGGTCTACACCGTCTACGACAAGCTGTCCCGCCCCGTCGAGCAGCGTGAGGGCTCCGCCACCGGCACCCTGCTGGGGAAGACGGTCTACGACACGCTCATCGGTGGGGCCGGTCTGCCCACCTCGCAGACCCGCTACACCGACGGCCTCGCCTACACCACCTCGGTGACCGGCTACACCGCCGACTACCAGCCGACCGGCCGGCGCATCACGATCCCCGAGTCCGTGGCCATGGCGTACGGGCTGCAGAAGGAGTACGCCTACAGCTTCGAGTACTCCGCGATGGGTGTGCTGGAGGCGACCAACCTCCCGTCGGTGGGCACCCTGCCCGCCGAGAAGGTCGTCGTGCGCTACAACGACGACGGTCTGCCGGTCTCCACGTCCGGCCTGGAGTGGTACACCGCGCAGACCTCCTACTCCCCGTACGGCCAGGTCCTGCGCGCGGTCAGCGGCGAGAACCCCAACCGGGTCTGGACGACGAACCTGTTCGACGAGGCGACGGGCGAGCTGACGCAGAGCATCGTCGACCGCGAGTCGACCAGTGACACCACGGCCGTCACCGGGCACCGCGTCAACTCCCGCGCGTACACCTACGACCCGGCCGGCAACGTCACCTCCATAGCGGACACCGCGAACGCGACGACCGACCGGCAATGCTTCGCCTACGACGCCCTGGGCCAGCTCACCGAGGCCTGGACCGCCCCGTCCGCCTGCAAGGCCGCCGGCAAGGACACCGCGGCACCGAAGTACACGGACGGCACGACCAACGTCACCGCCGCCAACAGCGGTTACTGGCAGAGCTACGAGTACGACGCGCTCGGCAACCGCAAGAAGCTCGTCGAGCACGACCCCGGCCTGGACGCCACCAAGGACGCCACCACCGAGTACGCCTACGGCAAGGCGGACGGCACCCAGCCGCACACCCTGACCGGCATGTCCTCCACCTACAAGGCGGACTCCGGTGCCCGGGTGACCAAGGCGACGACGCTGACGTACGACGACGCCGGCAACACGCTCACCCGTACGTACGACGGTTCCGAGCAGGCCCTGGACTGGACCTGGGACGGCCAGGTCGAGAAGATCACCGGCTTCGGCGAGAACGGCTCCGGTGCCTGGAAGGGCCTGGCCGACAAGTGCCTCGACCTCGCCAGCTCGCTGACGACGGCCGGCACACCGCTCCAGCTCTACTCCTGCAACGGCAGCAAGGCGCAGAAGTTCCGCATCGACTCGGCGTCCGCCGCCGACCCGTCGACCGGCGCCCTGAAGATCCTGGGCAAGTGCGCGGTCCCGAAGGACGGCGGCACGGCCAACGGCACCGCGGTCGTCATCGCCGACTGCACCGGCGCCGCCGCCCAGCAGTGGACGGCGACCACGACGGGCACCCTGAAGCACGTCGCGTCGGGCAAGTGCCTGGACGTGCCGGCCTCCAACTCGGCCGACGGCACGGACCTGCAGCTCAACACCTGCGGTACCGGGGCCAACCAGAAGTGGGTGCCGGACAAGGAGACGAGGTACGTCTACGGCGGTGACGGCTCGCGCCTGATGGCGATCTCCGCCACCGAACGCACCCTGTACCTGGGTGAGGCGACGATCTCCGTCAACGCGGCCGGCGGCCCGGCCTACACCGAGCGCTACTACTCCCAGCCGGGCGCGCCGACGGTCATGCGCTACGCGCAGGGCACGAGCGCCTCGAACCTGTCCGCCCAGATCACCGACCAGAACGGCACGGCGTACGCCAACGTGGAGCTGGAGTCGGGCAACAGGGTCAGGTTCTCCAAGACCGACCCGTTCGGTGTCGAGCGCGCCGAGGCCACGACCTGGCGCTCGCACCGCGCTTACGTCGGTGGCGACGACGACGCCGGCAGCGGTCTGATCCATCTGGGCGCCCGGGAGTACGACCCGGCCACGGGTCGCTTCCTCTCCGCCGACCCGGTCCTGGACCTGGCGGACCCGGTGCAGATAAACGGGTACGTCTACTGCGAGAACAACCCGGTCACCTTCGCCGACCCCTCCGGCCTGGCGTCGGAGGGCGGGACCAGCGAGTACGGCGGCCCGTCGGCGTCGGCCGAGGCCTGGGCGAAGAAGCAGCTCAACACGTCCCTGGCCGATGTCATCCTCTCGGTCGGCTGGGCCGCGCTAAAGGACTTCATCGGCTGGAACGACGTGGTCGGCTGCTTCTCCCGGGGCGACCTCTGGGCGTGCGGCAGCCTGTTCATCCAGGCCATCCCCTGGACCAAGCTCGGCAAGATCCCCGCGGTCATCGGGGCGGCCAAGCGCATCGCCAGCGCGGTCAACGCCTGGATGAAGGCCAAGGAGAAGGCACGCAAGATCATCGAGATGGCCAAGAAGGCCCGTGAACTGGCCCGCAAGGCGAAGGAGGCCAAGCGCAAGGCCGCCGAGAAGGCCGCCCAGTTGAGGAAGAAGGCCAAGGAGGCGGCGACCCGCAAGGCGAAGGCGGCCGCGCGGAAGACGGGCAACGCCGTCCAGAAGACCCAGAAGGCTGCGGCCAAGAAGGCGGAGCCGAAGCCGAGGCAGACGAAGGCGAAGGACGAGTCGTCGGGCAAGCCCTCGGAGTCCTCCGGCGGCGGCAGCGGCTGCACCACGGAAGCCAACAGCTTCGTCCCCGGCACCCTGGTCCTGATGGCGGACGGCACCACCAAGCCCATCGAGGAGATCAAGAACGGCGACAAGGTCCTCGCCACCGATCCGGAGACCGGCGAGACAGCCGTCGAAACGGTCACCGCCGAGATCCTCGGCAAGGGCCTCAAGCACCTGGTCAAGGTCGAGATCAGCACCGCCGACGGCAAGACCGCCGAGGTCACGGCCACGGAAGGGCACCCCTTCTGGGTCCCGGAATTGGGCGAATGGATCGACGCCACCGACCTGAAGCCCGGCCAGTGGCTCCGCACCAGCGCCGGCACGTACGTCCAGATCGCCGCGGTAACCCACTGGACGACCCAGCGGGCGACGGTCCACAACCTGACCGTCAGCGACCTGCATACGTACTATGTGCTGGCCGGAGCCACTCCGGTTCTGGTTCATAACTGCAATACGTCTTATCAGCTGTCGCTCGATACGCGAGCCGCAGTCGGTAGTGGAAATGCGCAGGCATACCAGATTGCACACACCGGAGCGACCGAATACCGTGCCGTCGGTGGCGGAGAGAGAGTCTGGGCTGACGGTTTCGACGGAAACACTGGAGAACTTCTCGACGCCAAGTTCATTGAGAAGCCTGGACGTAGTCCGTTCATTCCAGGATCAGGCATTCCCGACTTCATTCGGAACAAGATTGCGGCTAAGACCGGTGACGAGTTCAGAAGATATTCTGCCGTGATCAATGATCCTTCCAATCCTCTGACGGGGCTACGCGTGATCACCAACCATCCTGGTGCGGTGCCATACTTCCAAGGGTTGATGCAGCAGCATGGCATCCCAGGCTCAGTGGTTGTGAGATAGGAGCAGGTCAGTGACGTACCTCGCCGTCTTTGAGAGCGACACATGGCGTCTGGAGCGAGAGGTTCTGGCGCGGGCGCTCGCCAGCGACTGGCCGCAAGTGCAGGTGAAACTGACTTCCCCTGGATCCCCAGGTTTCGAGGTTCGCTATGTGGAATGGAGCTACCAAGCGGAATTGGGTGAACTTGAGGGATACGCGCACTCGGACGGGCAGGGGATCTACTTGGAAGGGCCCATCGAACTCGTGGCTGACTTTGTCGTCTGGTATCGGGGGCTGGTGCCGCCCGAGGAGCAAGTCATCTTCTGTGATGACTCCTACAGCTTCGATGGCGTAGTCTCGACGAACGCGGTAAGAGAAGACATCATCGCCATCGCCGAGTGAGTGACCCCGTTCGAGAATTGCACTGCAAAGGAGGGGAGGCCCTGCCCGGGTGGGTGGCCGCGCCGGCCGAACCGGAGAACTTTCTGGCCGTTCTGGAAAAGGGCCTGCGTTCCTACGGTTTGCCCGTACTGGATGACATGCTGGAAGAGTCCATCCTGGTGGACCTCGGCCACGTTGACGGGAAGGCTCTCGCCAAGGCGCGGAGGGACGCCGACGCTGCGCCGGTCGTCCCCGATCTGCTGTGCGATGTGCTCGCCCTGGAGGTCGGGCTGCGAAGCCTCATGCTTCCGCCGGCGTCCTGCGGGCGCGCTCGGTTGTCGGTCCGTCTGCGGTGGCCGGTCGGTGGGGAGCGGTGGCGTGGCAGGGCCGGAGGCCGTGGGACGCCACCGCTCCCCCGGGACGGGACGTCCCGGGGGAGCGGGGCGTTGCCGGGGAGCGGAGCGCGAGAGCGGCGACGTGGTCGAAGAACGGATCGTTCATGGAGCCGACCCCTTCAAGTCGTCGCCCGCCTCCGGCTCCGCCGCCCGGCGGGAGAGCGTGGCATCAGGCGGGTGGCAGCGGGACGGTCGTCTCGGCCGGGAGGAAGGTGTCCCCGGCCGTCGCGGTCACCTCGGCCGACTGCTGTCCGGCGGGCAGGGTCACCGTGGCCTTGCCGTCGGGACCGGTGAGGGCCTCCTGGGAGCCGACGCGGACGGTGGCGCCCTGGACGGGCCGTTCGTCGCCGTGGATGTCGGCGGTGACCGTGGCGGTGACCGCGGTCCCCTCCGGTGTGGTCGCCGCCGAGGCGGTCAGGGCGAGCGAAGTGGGGCGCGGCATGGTGTCCGGGCAGGGGGCCACGGTGGGCAGCCCGGATGCCTGCTTGCCGTACCAGGACGAGGAGACGGTACCGGTCTTCACCACACCCGGGTCGCCGTTCTGCGGCCGGGGAACGACCTGCTGGTACTGGAGCGCGGCCTTCAGGTGGCCGACCCGGTGGCCTTCCGCGTCGGTGGCGACCAGGTTGTCGTTGACCGTGACCAGGGCGGCGATGCTGCCCGTGACCGTCTGCGTGCCGTTGAGGAAGTGGACGCCGTCGTCGCTGTAGTCGTGGTATACGACGGAGAACACGCCGCCCAGGACGTTCCCGCCGATGGTGATCACGGCGGTGCCCGAGTCGCGGCCGTGGACGGTGTGCACGCCGGGCATGTCGAAGCTGGACCGGTACGCCTGAGGGGTGGGCGCCCAGGAGCCGACGGCCGTGGTGACGGTGGGGTCCGGGGTGGTGGCCGGCCGGTTGATGCGGGCGACGATCAGCTCGTTGGGTGCCGTTCCCTTCTGCTGCACGTAGCTGTTGGCGTCGGCCGCCGGGGGGTTCAGGGACCTTCCCTGGAGCAGCACCCGGGTCGAGTCGGGGCTCCACACCTGCTGGCCCGACAGGTTGTTGGCGGGAATGGTGCTGCCGCCGCCGTACGGATTGAGCGGCTGTCCGATGATCTTGCCGCCCTGGTCACCGGAGGGGGGCAGCAGCCACGGGCTGAGGTCGCACGCGAAGCCGGGCCGGCTGGAGACATAGTACGTGTCCACGATGACCTGGGCGAGGTTGATGAACGGGCGGGCCAGTGGCATCAGTCCGAGGGCGGTCATCCGGTTCTGGGTGCGCCAGGACGCCGTCAGCAGGGAGTCGTTGTCCGGGGAGAACGACCCGTCCTCGTTCCAGTCCGGGTACTCGGTGAGCTGCGTCACCTTGCCCGTGACCAGGTCGATCTTCTGCTGCTGCGGGATGCCGCCGGGCTCGGCGGCCAGGACGACGGCGGAGCGTCCGCCGTCGGCGAAGGACTTGAACTCCTGGAGCGACCCCCCGTTCGCCCAGTGGTCGGGGTCGGGGTCCAGCGGGCCCGTCGGCGCGGGCGGGTTGATCGCGTGCAGATCGCCGAGGTGGTACCCCGAGTCCCCGCGGACGAGCGCGGCGACGATCATGACCAGTCCGCCCGGACGGGTCAGCGAGTAGCCGAGGTGGACCCCGTCCGGGGCCAGGTGGTAGGTGCGCCGCCCGAGGTTGGTCTGCCCCGGGGTCTCGTCGGCGGACAGGTCCACCGGCAGCCACTGGTGACTGGCGCAGTCCAGCAGGCTGGGCGCGCACTCCAGTACCTGGACCGTGTCACCGAGTTCGTTGGCCAGGAACATCCGCCGCTGGTCGGGGAAGGCGTAGGCGAAGCCCCCCGTGATGTCGGGATGGTCCGTCATGGAGCAGGTCAGGCACCTCACGTTGCCGCCGTCGGCGTCGGCGACCCACTCCCGGCCGCCGTTGTAGTCCTGGAAGAGGACGTGCTGTCCGTCCGGGAACCACGTGGGCCCCCAGGGCATGACGCCCTCCGGTACGGGCATCCTGTCGCGATCCACCGCGTAGAAGGGGGGTATGTCCTGCGGAGCGCCGTCCTGGGCGAGGGCGGTGCCAGGCGGACCGGCGCTGTAGGCGGCGGCTGTGATGAGGGACGTCACCATGAGCACGCGCCACCAGCGGTGGCATACGGCGGCGAGGCGGTGTCTGAGGTGGATGGACGCTGTCATCGCTGTGCCTTTCCTTCGCGTGATACCGGAGACCCGGAGCGGTCCGGCGGCGCCGGCGCGCCGGCGGACGCTTCCCGGGCGTCGGCCCGCTCCGACGCCGCGGAGACGGGAGCGGACGACCGCCCCGGAAGCGGCGGCACGGGGAACGCTCCGGTGACGGCACGACGGCGGATCACATGAGCCTCCCAGGGCCTGACGTGGCATACAGCAATATCGATCCGCCGGAAAACCTCGCACCATAGCCCAGTCGGGCCAGCGCGCACTCTGGCCCGTACTACACATCCCCGCGCACGGGGTGCACACCCCGCTCCCGTGGTGTACACCCCGTGCGCCCCCGGCGGGACGCCGGAGCCGTTCCTCCTCGTCCGTCATCAGCCGTGCCGTCTGGGGTCAGGTGTCGACGGTCGTGGCGAAAGCCGGGCCCTGGTCACCGTCGGCCGCCCGGGTCAGGCCGTGAAGCCGCCGTCCACGTCGATCGACGCGCCGGTGATGTATCGGCCGTCCGGGCCGGCCAAGTGGGCCACGGTGGCGGCGACTTCGGCGGGGTCCGCATAGCGGCCGAGGGCGGTGAGGCCGGTGATCGTCCCGGCGTTCGGGCCGTCGGCCGGGTTGGCGTCGGTGTCGGTGGGGCCGGGGTGGACCAGGTTGACGGTGATGCCGCGGGGGCCGAGTTCCCGGGCGAGGCCCTTGGTCATGCCGACGAGGGCCGTCTTGCTCATGGCGTACAGCGCGAAGCCCGGGAAGGGGGTGCGCCCGGCCATGTTGCTGCCGATGCTGATGACGCGGCCGCCGTCGGTCATGTGCCGTACCGCCGCCCGGGATGCCATGTACGGCGCTCGGACGTTCACCGCCAGCGTACGGTCGGCCTCGGCCGGGCCCATGTTCTCCAGCGGGCCGACGAGGAAGACCCCGGCGTTGTTGACCAGGATGTCGAGTCGCCCGAACGTCCCGGCGGCCCGATCCACCGACGCGGTCAGCGCCTCCGTGTCCGCGCTGTCGGCCTGGACGGCCAGCGCCCGGCGTCCCCCCGCCTTGATGCGCTCGGCCACCTCAGTGGCCCGCTCCGCGTTGTTCTCGTACGTCAGGACGACATCCGCCCCTTCCTCCGCCAGACGCAGCGCCACCGCGGCGCCGATCCCCCTGCTTCCGCCCGTGACCAACGCAACGTTTCCCTCAAGTCGCTTCATGCCTACGAGCATCGCCGTCCCGTTTCCGGGGTGCTGGCGGGATACCGACCTGGTGTCCGCCCAGGGGAGCCCCCGGCCGGTCGTGCGGTTCCGGCGCCGGAGAAATCGGCCGCCAACGTCGTCTGCACCCGGGCGGCCAAGCAGAGGTACATCGACGAGCGGACCGGCAGGGAAGTCCTCACCATCCTCCTGTAGCCGTAGCCGGCGTACCCCGCCCGCGACAGACGTCACGCCGCGCGGAACACGTCCCGCAGGCCGGGCCCCGCGCCGTCCGCCGCGAGCGGTGCCAGCGCGCGTGCCCGCGGCCATGTCGCACAGACCGACCGGGTCAGGGCGTCGCCCACGCCCGTCTCCACGAACACACCCGTACGCGTGCGGGACGGAAGCCCGTGGAGCGTCTCCAGGAAGCGGGCGGGCTCGGTGACGCACGCGGCGAGTCCTGCCACGAGTGGGTCGTCGTCGGTGCACGGGCGCCGCCGCGCGGTCGAGACCGTCGGCCTGCGCAACGGGCGCTGCGGTGTGGTTCCGCCGAGCCGCAGGAAGGTGTCGGCGACGCCTTGGAGGCAGGGGTGGTGGGCGGCGTACGGGATGGGGAGCCGGTGCAGGCGCGGATGGGGTGGGCTGTCCAGCGCGAGAAGTGCCTCGATCGCGTACCGCGGCCCGCTGACGACCGTCTGTTCGGGGGCGTTCACGCAGGCCACCACCACGTCGTGGCTCCCGGTGCGCCGCAGGAGTTCCCGGGCACCGTCCTCGCTCGCGTCGACCAGCAGGCAGCCGCCCCGACCGGTCTCGGGGGCGTAGGCGGTGTTGAGCGAGCAGACGAGCCCCGTCCCCTCGGACACCGTGAAGGCCCCGGCGTACACGAGCGCCGCGAACTCTCCGAGGCTGTAACCGATGAGGAGCCGCGGCACGATTCCGGCGGCCTCCAGCGCGTGCGCGAGGGCGACGGAGGCGGCGAAGCAGGCCAGCGGGCCGACGCCGTAGGGAAGATGTTCCTCTTGTCCGGCGTGTCTCAGGACGTCGCCGATCGAGCCGTAGCCGTGCTCGGCCGCGACGCCGTCCACCTCCGCCAGGACCTGGTCGGCGGCGTCGAGAGCCCTGGCCGGGACCCGCTCCGCCGGGTAGTAGAGAGCCGCCAGCGCGCCCTGTGGACGGATTCCCTGCCCCGGGAAGACGAAGACCGCGTCGGGCTCGGAAGGCGGCCGAGGCGGTGCGGGGGTCACGGGGCGTCCTCCTGCTGGGGGCCGGCCGCCGCGGGGACGGGACGGGCCCGCCGCCATGTCGCGGTCAGCGTCGGCCGGGAGTCGTCCGGCAGGGAGCGGAGAACGAGCCGGTCCTCTTCCCACCGGACGGTGCGGGGCAGTTCGACACCGTGCCACTCGGCGGAGCTGCCGACAGTGGTGTGGTGGACGACGCGGTCGCCGAGCCACTGGTACGAGCCGGCGTAGCCGATGTAGCCGGCCGGGCCGGCGACCTGCGCCGACATCTGGCCGTCGGCCGTGTAGATGAGTATCCCGCGTGCCCCGGGCCCGAGCAGGTGCCTCGTGGCTCCGTGAGCGTCGGTCGCGGTCAGCGATATGAGGCTCCAGGCGCCGACGACGAGGGCCGGAGCGGTCTCGGTCCGTGTGTTCATGGGGATGCCTTCGGAACTGGCCGCCTGTCGTGTCCGGTCCGCGGGGACGCGGCCGTCATGACCGCGGCGCGGCGGTGTGCGCCCCGGTCGGCTCCACCCACCGCAGGAGCGCGCCCGCCCACGACAGGCCGGCTCCCACGGCCGCGCACAGCACGAGGTCTCCCGCGTGGAGATCTCCCCTTGAGCGCAGGTGGGCCAGGGTCAGGGGGATCGACGCGCTTCCCGTGTTGCCGAGGACGTCACCGGTGACGGCCACGCGCTCGGCCGGGACGTGGAGTTCCGTGGCGATGTCCTCGATCAGATGCGGGTTGGCCTGGTGCGGCACGAAGTGCCGCACGTCCTCCAGACGGGCGCCGGTCTGCCGCAGGGTCTCCTGGACGGCTTGAGGTATCAGCCGCAGGGCGTAGTCACGCACCCGGTGGCCCGTCATGGCGACACGCGCACCGCCGGGCATGGACGGGTCCAGCTTCACGGTCACCGGCGGGTCGACGGGACTCTCCGTACCGATGACGCTGCCGATCAGGCCGGCGGAGTCGGTGACGGGCGAGATCACCACCGCTCCCGCGCCGTCCCCGAAGATGGAGGCGGTGGACCGGTCGCTCGGATCGACCGCGGCGGTGAACCGTTCCGTCCCGACGACCAGAGCGGGCACCCGCTGCGGGTCGGACACGTACATGGCGCGGGTGAGGTGCAGCCCGAACAGGAAGCCTGAGCATGCGGCCGAGACGTCGAACGCCACCGCTCGGCGG
This sequence comes from Streptomyces sp. NPDC000134, assembly GCF_042899225.1. NCBI lineage: Bacteria > Bacillati > Actinomycetota > Actinomycetes > Kitasatosporales > Streptomycetaceae > Streptomyces > Streptomyces sp. NPDC000134. Next base: position 29,361 of record NZ_JBIAZN010000011.1, on the reverse strand, counting down.
GCTCCGATCCGGGCCTGCACCTCCGCGGCGACGGCGGGTGACAGTTGTTCGGCGGTGGTGGAGCCCGCGATCAGCAGCCGGACGTCGCCGGCGTCGATCCCCGCGTCGGCCAGGGCCTCCTCGGCGGCGGCCGTCGCCATGGACACGGTCGTCTCCTCAGGGGAAGCCACCCGGCGTGACCGCACCCCCGTGCGGTCGGTGATCCATTGCCCGGAGACCGGCAGTGTCCGCGCGACTTCGTCATTGGAGCGGCTCTCTTCCGGCAGGTACGTCCCCAGCCCGGTCAGGCCGAGCGGGGACGGCGGGGGCGTGCCGTTGCCGGTACCGCGTCGCGGTGTCATGTCTCTGTTCACCTCCGGTGGGCTGTGACGCGTCAGTCGGCCGTGAAGGGCGACGGCGGTTTGGCGAAGCCCGACAGGCCGACCTCGGGAACCGAGAGTCCGCCGTCCACCACGAGGGCGTGCCCGGTGACATAGGAAGCGGCCGGGGAGGCCAGGAAGAGCACCGGACCGGTGATCTCGTCGGTGGAGGCCCACCTGCCGACGGGAACGTGGCTGGTGATCCAGTCGGACGTGGACTCGTCGCCGCTCACGAACTCGGTCATGTCCGTACGGGTCCAGCCCGGACACACGGCGTTCACCCGGACCCCCTCGCGCGCCCAACTGAGGGCCAGACTGCGGGTGAGTGAGAGCTGGCCCGCCTTGGTGGCGGCGTAGGCGTCGAGCCTCGGGCTCCCGGCCAGGCCGGCGATCGAGGACATGATGACCAGGCTCGCCCGGTCGGACGAGGTCAGGTGCGGGTGGGCGGCACGGCACAGGGCGGCGGTGGCGTTGAGGTTGACCGCGATGACGGCGTCCCACTCCTGCTGGCGGGTCTGCTGCAGCGGAGCCAGCAGGGGAGTGCCGTCCTCCTCCGTGGGCAGGATGGACGCGTTGTGCACGATGACGTCGATGCCTCCGAGCCCGGCGGCGGCCCGGTCCGGCAGACCGGCGGCCACGGCGGTGTCCGACAGGTCGCCGTCCAGGACCAGCGCGGTGCGACCACGGCTTTCCACGGCCCGTGCCGTGTCCGCCAGGGCCGCGCGAGTGCGCGCGGCCACCGCCACGTCGCACCCCGCGTCCGCCAGCCCGACGGCCACGGCCTTGCCGATTCCCCGCGAGGCGCCTGTCACCAGCGCACGGCTGCCGTCGAGTTGGAACATGGTGAGCGCGCTCGTCACGAGTACCTCCGAAGGACGAATGCCGGTTCACATGAAGGCCGCCGAATTCACCCAGCACGACGCAGGGAGCCCGTTCCGAACCCGGCCGCTGCGCCGCCGCGAACACCTCGCGGCTGACATGGCGTGTCTTGGTGTGTCATGGCGTGACGTCACCAGTACAACAGACGGGCACTGCCGAGTGAAGGGCCGTCGCCCAGCGCCCCGTGAACGTGTTGAACGGCGCTGTCGAGAGGGCTCCCGCGGTGCGGAGCCAGGTCCCGACGCACGGTCATGTCCCGGGGGCGAGGGGACGGGCCGGAGCGGTACGTCGGAGCCCCAGCCGCGGAAGTCCGCGACGGCGTAGAAGGCGACGGACCAGTCCAGCAGTCGGAGTATTTCGTGTGCCGGCGGACAGCTTCGGGCCAGGAGCGGTGCCAGGGTGCGGCGCGCGGCTTCGGAGGCCGAGGCGATGGCGGCCCGTACCTGCTCGGCCGTCACGTCGTACATGAGGATGTTGTTCTGCCCGGGTTGGGCGCGTTCCCATGAGTACGTCGCCAGGTCGTTGGCCAGTCGGACAGCCACCATGACGTGGTCGAGGGCGGCGCCCAGCAGGGGCAGGTGGTCGAGCAGGGTGGACCGGTCCGTGGTGATCCAGCGCGGCATGTGGGTGATCCACACCAGGACGCTGTCCGCGTGGCGGAGGTATTCCGCGGCGTCGGGCGCGGCGGAGCCGTTCTCCCGGGCTCGGCCCGTGGTCCAGTCGTAGCGCATGCCGTCGAGCGCCTTGGCGAACTTCTCGGTCCACAACCCGGCCAGTGCCGGATACCCCGGCTGCCGGCTCAGCTCGGCCTGCCACGCGGACAGGGCGGTCAGCAGCGGATGGCTGTCGTCGGCGGTTCCCGTCCGCACGATGGTGGCGCACCGGCCGAACAGGTCGTCGAGTTCCGCGAGTCCGGACACGGTCTGTTCGACGTGGTCGTCCAGCGCGAAGGTCCACGCGCACATGGGTGCGGCCGGGCACAGCTCCGGTGCGGGACGCCACGGGCTGATCGCCGCCGCGGTGATCGCCAGCGCCTCCAGCGGGACCGCCCCGACAACAGGATGCCGTGTCGCCCACCGCCGCAGGTCGGCCAGCAGGCGGAGACGCACCCGACGATATGCCCTCCCGCTCGCGGGGGCTACGGCGCCTGCGGGGTGAAGGAGAAGCGTCCGCCGCCGGTCGGGCTGACTACGCCGTAGGTGCCCTCCGGGACCTCGTTCCAGACGCCGGGGAGGTCGCCGAGGGGTTCGGAGACGATGAGGCGGGTGGAGTCGGAGGCTTCGCGGAGGAAGGCGAGGTCGGGGTGGAGGGAGCGGAGGGTTTCCACCCGGGTGCTGTAGAAGAGGGAGCGGGACGCCTTCTGGGTCGAGTAGCGGAAGGCCCAGACGGACTCGCCGTCGGTGGTCGCGATCGTCATCTGGAGGGGGTGCTCCACTCCGTGGGCGCGGCCCACCTCCTCCACCAGGCCGGCCATCCGGGCCACCGCCGTCGGGGGGTCGTGCTCCAGGCCGAAGGTGAGGGCGAGGTAGAACATCACCTCCGAGTCGGTCGAGCCCTCGATGTGCAGGAACAGCTCCGGGTCCACGGCCGTGACCAGGTCGCGGCGGATGCGGGGGTACTCCGCGATCGCGCCGTTGTGCATCCACATCCAGCGGCCGTACCGGAACGGGTGGCAGTTGGTCTGCTGCACCGCCGAGCCCGTCGAGGCGCGGATGTGGGCGAAGAACAGGTGGGAGCGGACATGGCCCGCGATCTCCCGCAGGTTGCGGTTGCTCCACGCCGGGCCGACCTCGCGGACGATCGCGGGGGTGTCCTTGGCCGGGCCGTACCAGCCGACGCCGAAGCCGTCGCCGTTGGTCGTCTCGACGCCCATCTTGGCGTGCAGGCTCTGGTCGATGAGCGAGTGCGTCGGCTTGTAGATCATGTTTTCGAGCAGGATCGGGGAGCCCGAGTAAGCGAGCCAACGGCACATGTCCACCGCCTTGTCGTCGTTCCATCACGTCCGGCCGCGGGGGCGGGCGGGCTCTGTTCCAGCATCGCAGGACCGCGACGCCGACGCCCCGCGGCCGGCGCCCGTCGCCGGGACGCGCGCCCCCGCGCCCGCCCCGGCGCCCCACTCCCCCGCCCCTACCCCGCAAACCGCAGGTCACCCACGCGTCACGCACGGCTTCTACCGTCCCTCTGCCCCTTGATCCACTCACGGGGGGCACGATCCGGAAGGAGTCCGCCTGTGCTCACCGCCAGGTCCACCACTCGCGTCACCGCCGCCGTTCTCGCCGCCGCGGCGCTGCTGGCCCAGGCCGCCTCGCCCGCCTCGGCCGCCGTGGACTTCGATGTGACGGCGACCGTGGAGACGGCGCCCGTCTCGCACAGCGGCGACGCCGCCGACGGCCCGGCGATCTGGGTCAACCCCGCCGACCCCGCCGAGTCGGCCGTCATCGCCACCGACAAGAAGGGCGCCCTGGAGGTGTACGACCTCTCCGGTGCCCGCCTCCAGCGCATCAGCGGCGACTACGGCAACAACGTCGACCTGCGCGGCGACATCGTCGTCTCCGCCGACGACGAGGCCGAGGACGGCGACGGCGCCATGCACGTCTACCGCATCGACCCCGCCACCCGGAAGCTCACCCACCTCAGGGACATCCCCACCGAGGTCACCGCCCACGGCATCTGCATGTACCGCTCCCCCTCGTCCGGCAAGCTGTACGCCTACCCCAACTCCACCTCCGGCCGGGTGGAGCAGTGGGAGATAGCCGTCAGCGGCAACACCGTCTCCGCCACCTCCGTCCGCCTGTTCGACGCGGGTGACGCCGTCGAGGGCTGCTACGCCGACGAGCGCACCGGCAGGCTCTACCTCGGCGAGGAGGACACCGGCGTCTGGGTCTACGGCGCCGAGCCCACCGCCGGCACCGCCCGCACCTCGCTGGACTCCGCGACCTCCGGCCACCTCACCGCCGACGTCGAGGGCATCGCCGCCGCCGGGAACCGGCTGTTCGTCTCCTCGCAGGGCAGCGACGACTACACCGCCTACGACCGCTCCTCCGGCGCCTACCTCGGCCGGTTCTCCGTGGTGGGCGGCAGCGCGGCCGACGACTGCGAGGACACCGACGGCATCGACGCCACCGCGTCCGCGCTGGGCACCACCTTCCCGCAGGGCATGTTCGTCTGCCAGGACGGCTCGAACTCCGCGCCCGGCACCAGCGGCAACCAGAACTTCAAGTTCGTGCCGCTCCAGCGGATCACCGCCGTGCTGGGATGACGGCCGGGGGCGGCCGGGCGGTTCCCCTCCTCCTCCTTCGAAGGGCCACCGCCCGACCGTCCTCAGACGATGGTGACGAGGAAGGGCCCGGCGGTGGTGGTGAGGCCCCGGGGGTCGCGCAGGCCAGCAGGTCCGTACTGGTGATGACGACCGTGTCGACGAGGGTGTGCCCCGCGAAGTCGCCCGAGGTGATGATGCCGGTGGACACCAGGACGGTCGTGCCGTCCGGGCGCAGCGCCAGGCTGCTGGTGAACGTGAACCGCGAGGGCGACGTCCCCGGCTTGCTCCAGGTGATGCTGCCGTGCCGTCACTGCTGCCGCCCAGGCAGTTGAGGTTGCCGCTGCCGCTGAACTCGTAGGTGCCGCCGGCGTGCGTGAAGTCGAGGGACACGCAGGGGACGGTAACGGGTCACGGCGCTGTGGGGATTCGCGGGCACAGCCAATCGAGATCCTGAGGAAGAGGGACGTGTGTGGGCGGCGGTACCGCGGCGGGTACAACCGCCGCCACAGCGGACAGGAAACGCGTTCGGTGAGGACGTGGGCTCCGGCCGCGGCCTGGCGGTGCGTCTGTTCGCCGACGGCCCTGGGGTATCGGCTGGCAATGCCGGTCGGCGCACTGTCACGTGGGAGAACGACACGCTGTCGATCGCCCGCGCCTGGGGCGCCACCATCTCTGGCAGCCACTCGTCGATCCGCCACCTGACCGGCGCCGGACCATTCAGGTCCACTCAAAGCGACGACGCACTAGCAGGTCCCGGCGTCAGGAACCGATCGGAGCGCAGTTGACCCCGACGGCATTGATACTGGTGAGCGGGGGCAGCGGCACCAGAACGTTGAGGTTGGTACAGAAGTAGGTGATGCTGACCGGCTGGCTGACGTGCACCGTGGCGTTCAAGTGAATACCGAGTTGGACGTTGTCGCACCCCTCGAACGTGCTCACCAATCCTGTCAGAGTGGCCGTCTGGCAGTTGATGAGGGGCTCGGCCGCCGTTTCCGCCGATGCGGGAGCGGCCGCGGTGGCTATCACGGCTCCCGCCGCCAGGAGACACGCCGCGCCTGTTCCGGCAAGTTTTGAACATTCTTTGATCCTTTCCCAGCACTCTGGTCAGATGTGACAGTCCGCAGATTACTCTCCCTGCACCCAGCGCGGGAATAGCAATACCTGTTATTCCGATCAGAGTTCTGTAAGTGGCTGTTGTTATCACCGGGAATCCTGAGGCGGATACCGCAACCGAGTCGACTCGTTCCGGCGCTCGCATCAACATCAAATCGGACCTTACAACGCGCAGCTTTCACTTGTTTCATTGCGAAGCCGCCGGGTAGCCAACACTTCAAAGCCACACTCTCCCCCGATGGAGGAATTCCATGTTGTTCACCGAAACACTCAGGGAAAAGACTGCTGCAGTGGACACCCCGTTGCTGGAGGAGCTGGTGGCCGCTCCCGAGGCGGCGGTGAGTGACGCGCCTGCGTACCGTCCCGCATGCGCCGGCCACGTCGTCTGGTCCCCGAAGGAGCCGAAAGACCCCGAGTGCTCGTGATCTCCGATCGGGCACGCGCCGTACACAGTGATTCCGCGGAGCGTCTGGCCCGCGCCGCTCTCGGTGCCCTCCTGGGCACCGAGAGCGGGTGTGTGGTGGCGCGGCACCTGCTTGCCGCGGCGCAAAGCGACGAGTTCGCCGGCGGAAGGCCGGCGTCGCCGGCATCCGCCACCTCGGTAGCGGCGACCGCGGTACGCATGCTGGGTGCCAACGTGCTCGCTCCGTACGCGCTGACCGGTCGGGCCCTGCCGCCGGAGGAGTCGGAGGCCGTCCGCGCGGTCCTTCCCGTTGCACGACCGGCTGGATTGAGCCCGCCGACGGCGGGCGAGCGGGAGCGGTCCTGGGAGTTGAGATGGGTGGACTGGGGACTCGCGTGCGTGCTGCACCACCTGGATCCCGCCGCCCCCGGCCCGGACCGCACCACGCCGCCGGGCCCGCCGCGGTGCGACGCCGGTGCGCCGCGCCGCGTGGACGCCGGCCCGGGCGCCGAAGGCCGGAGTGAAGGCTGGGTACCCTGGTCCTTGCGGATGGGTCGGGTGGCCTCGCTCGCCCTGCCCTGTCTGGACGGTCCCGTCCACCACGCCGCGCGGCGCAACGCCCTGCCGCTGGCGCGTGGCGCCACGCGTGCGCTCCTGCGGGGTGACTACAGCACTGCGGCACGCATCACGCGCTGGCTCGCCTGGCTCGCCGCGGACGGTGTGCCACCGTGTCTCGATGTGGATCTGCTGACACAGGACATCGCCCTGCGCGGTGGTGGCCGACGGTGCCTGCTGGACGTGGCCCTGGCCCGCCAACTGCTCGATCTGGAGATCGGATGAGCGGTGACGCGGCCCGGACCACGCACACGGCCGGCTCCCGCGCCCTGGGCTGGCTGCACCGTCACCGACGGCTGGGCGCGCTGGCCGGTGAGGACCCCGACACGCGCCTGGACACCTACAAAGCCCTCGGTGAAACGGCCCTGACCGCTTGTCTGGTGCTGCACCACGGAGCCGCCGGCAGCCGGGAGCGCGTACTGGCCCGCGAGCTGCTGGAGTTCTGCTGGTCCGAACTCGACGAGGGTCTCGTTCTCTACCAGCGTCTGCTGCGCCACCCCCTGGCCACGGATCCCGTGGAGTTGTACGGCCACCTCGCCGGGGCCGGGCTCCGGCATCCCGGTATGGAGCGGCTGCTGCCGCACTTCGCCGCCGTCGGCACCGCACGAATCGTTGAGCACGTACCCAATCGGCGGCTCGCCGTCGCCAACGCCCTCCGCATGGCCGGTCACGGACACCGCCTGGAGGGCACGGAATGGCACCGGCTGACCCGGGCGACCTGGCTGGGCAACCTCCCTGTTCCCTGGCAGATCGACTGGGCGACCGGTTACGCCGTCACCCACACCGTCTACCACCTCACCGACTGGGGCAGACGACCGGACGGCATGCCACACGACATGACGGAATATTTCTCCCGCTGGCTGCCCGTCTGGCTGGACATCTGGTCGGAGACTCGTCAGTGGGACCTGGTCTCCGAACTGCTGCTGGCCGGGCTCTGCCTGGACGAACCGTACGACCCGGCCGACGACCTGCGGCGCCTGGCGGAACAGCAGCACGAGGACGGGCTGATGCCGAGCGACGGACGGCCCGTCGGGGACGACCCCGTCACCCGCTTCCAGGACCATCAGCACACCACTCTCGTCGCCGCCGCCACCATGACACTGGCGCTCGCCCGCAGTCTCGATGTCGGCGGTGGTTCGTCGGGGAACCCATGATGACCGTTTCGTACTCCGGTGACCCCAAGGATCACCAGCTCCCCCCGGACATGGTGCGCCGGGTGACCCGCCCCCTCCTGTCCGCGGCACCCGGCGCGAGCGCGGTGACGGTGGCGCTGCACCGCGACGGACGCCGGGCGCTGGTGGCGCGCGGCCGGATCGCCTACCGCGACGATGCGCGGGCCGACGCGCACACGCGCTTCGAGATCGGCTCCCTCACCAAGACGTTCACCGCCCTGCTATTCGCCGAGCAGGCAGCCCGCGGCGAACTCGGCCACCACGACCGGTTGGCCGACCGCCTACCCCCCGGAACGGGTTTGCCCACGGGTGGTGCCGCGATCACCCTCACCCACCTCGCCACCCATACCTCCGGCCTCCCCCTCGCCCCGCCCGGTCTGCCTCACCTGCCACCCCTTCTGCTCCACACAGTGATGCCGCGGCTGATGGCACCCCCCTACGAGGTGTTCACCACCGCCGACCTGCTGCGTGCACTTCCCAGGAGCCGCCTGAGAGCCGGCCCCGGCACACGCGTGCGCTACTCCAACTTCGGAGTCGCCCTCCTGGGACAGGTCCTGGCGCACACGGCGGGCGGCGTTCCCTATCCCGCCCTGCTCGCCGCCCGCGTGCTCGACCCGCTACGACTCCGGGACACCGACTGCTCGCCCACCGGGCCGCCAGGGACCACCCAGGCAGCCGGCTATCATCGCAGGCGCTCCCAACCTCCCATCCGGATGCCCGGCATGGCTGCCGCGGGAGCCGCCCGGGCGAGCGCACACGACTTGCTCACCCTCGCCGAGGGACTCCTCGATCCTGCCTCCGCCGCCGTTCCCCCCTCCCTGCGCACCGCTCTGGCCGACGTCCAGCGCCCCAGGCTCCGCCTGCCCCCCGGCAACGGACTCGCGCTCGTATGGAACATCCGCCCCCAGCCTGACGGCACCTCTCTCCGCTACCACGCGGGAGGAACCTTCGGAGGTACCGCCTTCGTCGGCTTCAGCCCCTCCCACGGCACCGCCCTGGTGGCGCTGGCGAACACCGCCGCACAACGCGACAATCACCTTGTCCAGGAGGCTTACAACGCCCTGCTCAGGCTCACCCGACAGGGCTGACACGGGCAGCGGCCGTAAGCGCCGGAAACGCGCGCCCGCCAACGCGCGAACGGCTTGACCGGCCACCTCGCGGAGTGCGACTAACGTCGGAAGCATGTCCACCCACCTGGCAGAGGAACTCGCCGCCCGCCCCCTCGTCCTGGACGGCGGCCTGTCCAACCAGCTCGCGGCGGCCGGGTACGACCTCGGTGACGAGCTGTGGTCGGCCCGGCTGCTCGCCGAGCGGCCCGAGGCCCTGGTCGAGGCGCATCTCGCGTACTTCCGGGCCGGGGCGGACGTGGCGATCACGGCCAGCTATCAGGCGACCTTCGAGGGGTTCGCGGGGCGCGGGATCGGCCGGGAAGACGCCGCCGGGCTGATGGCGCTCAGCGTCGACCTGGCCCGCGAGGCGGCCCGCCGGGCCGGTGCCGGACGGCCGCTGTGGGTGGCGGCGTCCGCCGGGCCGTACGGGGCGATGCTCGCGGACGGGTCCGAGTACCGGGGGCGGTACGGGCTGGGCGTCGGTGAACTGGAGCGGTTCCACCGGCCCCGCCTGGAGGTGCTCGCCGCCGCCCGGCCCGACGTGCTCGCGCTGGAGACCGTGCCCGACACCGACGAGGCGGCGGCGCTGCTGCGGGCGGTGCGCGGGCTGGGGGTGCCGGCCTGGCTGTCGTACACCGTCGACGGCGGGCGGACCCGGGCCGGGCAGTCGCTGGAGGAGGCGTTCGGGCTCGCCGCCGACGCCGACGAGGTGATCGCCGTCGGCGTGAACTGCTGCGCCCCCGAGGACGTCGGGCACGCCGTGGCCGTCGCGGCGCGGGTGACCGGCAAGCCGGTCGTCGCCTACCCCAACAGCGGGGAGACCTGGGACGCCGCCGCCCGCGACTGGACCGGGCGCTCCAGTTTCGACGCCGAGCGGGTACGGGGGTGGCGGGACGCCGGAGCCCGGCTGATCGGCGGGTGCTGCCGGGTCGGGCCCGGGACGATCACCCGGATCGCGGCCACCCGCTAGCCGCTCAGTCGCCGTCCGGACCGCCCGTGTCCACGTCGGGCACACCCGGCGGCCCGGCCCCCTCGGGGTGCGGTGTCCCCGTGCCGCCGGAGACGGCCGTCGCGGTGATCAGGCCCGCGACGCAGGCCACCATCAGGGCCGTACCCGCGAGGAACAGGGCGGCCCACGGCGGGCTGTCCACGTCCACGTCGAAGAGGACGAGCAGACCCGCGCCCGGACACACCCCGAAGACCCAGGAACCGCAGACGGTGGCCACCGTCAGGTTCTGATGCAGATCGCAGGGCGCCCGTCCCGGCCGCACGACCGGGATCAGGGCGACCGCCTGGCAGGCCAGGCACACGAGGACGACGACGGCACAGCCCGCGAACGACAGCGGACGCGACCAGTAGGACACCAGCCCGGCCAGGGCGCCGAGGAACGTGCCCGTGTTGCCCGCCACCACCCACACCGAGCGGGACCGCAGGAGATCCAGCACGCCGTCGACCATGCGCCGCCCCCGTACGCCGCTACCGCCCCGGCTTGCATCATGCCCACGTCGGCAGGGGCCCGTACATCCCCCTGCCTCCCCGGCTTGCAAAACGGAACAGCGCTCCGTATCGTCCTCGACATACCGGAGCAGTGTTCCGTTTATCTGCCTGAGAGGCACCTCCATGTCTGTTGCGCATTCCTCTGCGGTGATCACCGCCAAGCCCGTGGTCCTGCCCGCGCCGGGGCGCGGCGAGGACCTCCAGGTCGCGGTGTCCGCGCCCGCGACCGGGAGCGGTCTGCCCGTCGTCGTCTTCTCGCACGGTTTCAGTTGGTCGATGGACGGTTACGCGCCGCTGGCCGACCACTGGGCCGCCCAGGGCTTCGTGGTCCTGCGGCCCACCCACCTCGACTCCCGCACGCTCGGCATCCCCGCCGACGACCCCCGGACGCCCCGGATCTGGCGGCTTCGCATCGATGATCTGAAGCGGGTACTGGACGGACTGGATGTCCTGGAGGCCGCCGTGCCCGGACTCGCCGGGCGGGTCGACCGCGACCGGATCGCCGTCGCCGGGCACTCCTGGGGCGCGCAGACCGCGAGCACCCTGCTGGGCGCACGCGTCCTCGACTCCGACGGGGTGCCCGGAGAGGACCTGTCCGACCCCCGGGTCGGCACGGGTGTGCTGCTGGCGCTGACCGGGCTCGGGGACAGCCTGACGCCGTTCGCCGCCGAGCATCTCCCGTTCATGCGGCCGGATTTCTCCGCCATGACCGCGCCCGCGCTCGTCGTCGCCGGTGACCGCGACGACTCCGCGCTGTCCACGCGCGGACCGGACTGGTTCACCGACGGCTACACCCACAGCCCCGGCGACAAGAGGCTGCTCACCCTCTTCGGGGCCGAGCACTCGCTCGGCGGCATACCGGGCGAGAGGGTCGCCGAGACCACCGACGAGAGCCCCGCCCGCGTCGCCCTGGTCCAGCGGCTCAGCACCGCCTTCCTGCGCGACACCCTGCACCCCGGCGACACCGCCTGGAAGGCCGAGGCCGCCGCGCTGGAGGCGGACCCCGAGCCGCTGGGCCGCCTCTACGTGAAGTCGTAGAGGGCGAAGTCCGCCACCGGGACGTAACCGAGGCGCCGGTACAGGGCGTTGCTGGTCGGATTGGCCAGATCCGCGAAGAGGACGACCTCCTTCGCGCCCTCGGCCAGCGCGTCCCGGGTCGCCTCGGCCGTCACCGCGCCCGCGTAGCCGCGTCCGCGCGAGTGGGCCGGGGTGTACACCGGGCCGACCCGGACCTGGCCGGCGACCGGCGGGTTCACGCCCGCCATCGACACCGGCGTGCCGTCCGGGGTCTCCCAGAACACATAGCGCCGGTGGCCGACACGCCGCTCGTCCACGGACCGGGGGTCCTCTCCCACGGCGGCCATGAACTCCCGGTTCCAGCGGACCACTTGTCCGGCGTCCCGCTCCCCCGCCCACCGCGCCCGGCCCTCCGGGAACGGCTCCGGCGGCGTCAGCGTGCCCAGCCGGTACAGCCGCTGCCGTTCCCTCAGTACGGGCGTCGCACCCGCGTGCCGCCGCCACGCCCGCGCGAACACGGCGGCGGCGGCCTCCTCCGACCGCACCCCGGGCAGTACGTGACCGGCGCCGGCCAGCCTCGCGGCCAGCAGGTCGGCCTGCGCACCGGTCACCGCCGTCAGGTTCAGCCCGGCGGGCGGGGTGCGGAAGAACGCCGCCCGCACCTCGCCCTCCTCCTCCAGCAGACCGAAAACCGGGGCCTCGGCCCCGAACGCGTCCGGCCCCCGCGACCGCAGCGCCTCCGTCACCGTCAGCGCGACGGAGTGCAGCGCCGGGCGCGCGTGCAGGAAGTCCCCCGCGCGGGCCAGGAATTCATCGACGTCCTCGGTGAGGTACCAGTCATCAGGGCGCATGCCTCATGGTTCCTCGCCCGTCACCCGGGCGCCCCCGAATTTTCCGCGAACTCGCACCACACCGTCTTGCCGGGGCTCCGCTCCCCCACCCCCCACTTGTCCGCCAGCACCGACACCAGCAGCAGCCCGCGTCCGCCCTCCCCCGGTTCCCGCACCGCCGGTACTCCGCCCCCGCTGTCGTGCACCTCGACCCGGACCAGTCCGTCGTCGTACGCCAGCAGCCGCAGCAGGAAGCCGCGTCCCGGCGGTACGCCGTGCAGCAACGCGTTGGTCGTCAGCTCACTGACACACAGCACTACGTCGTCCGCGCGCCTCCGCGCGCCCCAGTCGTCCAGCGCCCGTCGCGTGAACTCCCGCGCGGCGGGCACGGACCGGCGTTCACGACGGTAGAAACGCTCACGCTGAGCAGGTGCGTGGAACAAGGGTGGAGTTTTGCCATTCACGTGACGAGAGTCACACTCCGTGGCCATCATCAAACAGTGCGTGCGCCCGTACGGCATTTTCGTACGGGGCCGCCACTGTGAAGGTACGCACGTGGGTGGGGAGTTCGACCGCATGGCCACGACTCGACGGAACACGTCCGCGATGAAGATGGTGGGCGCGCTGCTCGCGCTCTACCGTGAGGCGGCGGGGTACACACAGAGGTCCCTCAGTGAGGTCTTCAACATCAGTGAACAGCAGATCGCGTCCATCGAACAAGGCCGACGGCCCCTGAAGCCGGATCTCGCCGAGCAGCTTGATGAACGTCTCGGTACGAAGGGTGCGTTGTCGACTGCCGTCAGCAGGATGCCGGAGGTTGACCTGGTCCCGCTGTGGGCGGAGGAGTATCTGGACCGAGAACGCGAGGCCATCGCCATCTCGTGGTACGAGGCACTGGCCGTGCCGGGTCTGCTCCAGAGCGAGGCGTACGCACGGGCGGTCTTCCGCAGCCGCGTACCGGTCTATGACGAGGACGAGATCGAACAACTAGTGACCTCACGGATCGAGCGTCAAAAGATCCTGCACCGCAAGGTGCCACCGACTACCAGCTTCGTCATCTGGGAAGCGGCGCTACGCGACTGCCTGGGTGGCAAGGAGGTCTACGACGATCAGGTGCGCAAGTTGCGGGAGTACGCCGATGTACCCGGGGTCGCTCTTCAGATTCTGCCGCTCAACCGTACCTCGCACGCTGGGCTGGACGGTCCGTTCATTCTCCTGGAAACCCCCGAACATCAGCGACTCGGGTACAGCGAAACCCAGCGTGGGAGCACCCTGGTTGCTGACCCCGACGGGGTCGGGATCCTGACCCAGAAATATGCGATGCTGCGGACGCAGGCCCTCAACATGGAAGACACGAGGGCCATGTTGGACCACCTTCTGGGAGAAGCATGAGCGGCACGGCACTTGAGTGGTTCAAGTCGAGCTACAGCGGAAGCGAGGGCGGTGCTTGCCTCGAAGTCGCCCTCACCTGGCGCAAGTCGAGCCGCAGCGGCAGCGACGGCGGCAACTGCGTGGAAGTCGCTGCCCACCCCGCCGCCATCCACATCCGCGACTCCAAAACCCCCGCCACCCCCCACCTCACCGTCACCCCCGAAGCCTGGACCGCCTTCCTCCGCCTGACCCGCTGAGCGCCACCTCCCGGTCCCGCAGCCCCCGTACCGTGTGCGGCGACCCGGCCCCGTCGAAGATCCGTACGGGGTGGGTGGCGTCCCACGCCTCCCACCCCGGGTCGCCCGTCGCGGCGAAGCGGACCCACGCCGTGTGCATCGCCTCGGCAAGTGATCGGGGCGCCCCCTCCCCCGCGAGCCGCCGCGCGTCCGGCAGGTCGCCGCTGTCGAAGACGAAGCCCAGTTCCAGGGAGTGGCAGGCGCCGAGGTCGGGCAGGCCGGACGGCCAGGCGAACTCGTAGACGTACGACGTGCCGGGCCGCGCGTCGGCGAGGCGGTGCAGCGGGACGCGCAGCAGGTGGTCGGTGATCATCTGGCCGACGATCTCGGCGGTGCCCGCGTCGGGGCGCAGGGCGCGGTAACCGCGCGGGACGTCGTGGCCGCAGCGGCAGCGGGCCCGCGCGCCCGCGAGGGCGACCGCGCCGAGCCGGTCGACGCGTTGCAGCAGGCCGCCGGGGACCAGCCAGAGCCGGTACTCGTCGCGGGTCCAGCCCATCAGCAGGTCGGTGCCGGGGGCGGCGTCCCCGGCGACGAGCGCGTCGAGGGGGTCGCGGGGAAGGATGTCGTCGTCGACGACGATGCCGAAGGCGGGACCGCCGAGGACGGGGCTGCTGAGCCGGCCGACCTCGCCCTGGACGCGGAGCAGCAGGCCGCGGTCGACGGCGGCGAACGCCTCGGCGGTGGCGGGGATCTTCAGCCGGTTGGCCATGCGGCGGACGATCCGCCGTACCTTGGCGCGGTCGGTGGCCTCGGGGGCGCCGCTCTGGAGGACGGCCCGGCGGAACAGGCCCTGGGCGCGGGGGGCGGCGAGGAGCGCGCCGATGCTGATGGCCCCGGCGGACTGCCCGGCGAGGGTGACCCGGCCGGGGTCGCCGCCGAACGCGGCGATGGACTGCCGTACCCACTCCAGCGCGGCGATCTGGTCGCGCAGTCCGGCGTTGGCGGGGGCGTCCGGGAAGAGGGCGTAGCCCTCGATGCCGAGGCGGTAGTTGAGGGAGACGAAGACCACGCCGTCCCGGGCGAAGGTGCGGCCGTCGTACACCGGCACGTCGGACGAGCCCCTGGTCAGGGCGCCGCCGTGCAGCCAGACGAGGACGGGCAGGCGGGCGCCGGGGGCGGGGTCGGGGGTCCAGACGTTGAGGTTGAGGCAGTCGTCGCCGGGGAGGTCGGGGTCGCTGAGGTAGCGGGCGAAGGCTTCGGAGTACGGGGGTTTGGAGGCGGTGGGGCCGAAGGCGCCCGCGTCGCGTACGCCGTCCCAGGGGTCCGGCGGGGCGGGCGGTCGGAAGCGGCGGGGGCCGAAGGGCGGGGCGGCGTAGGGGATGCCCCGGAACACCGCGACGCCCTGCTCCCACCGGCCGCGCACCAGGCCGTAGGGGGTGCCGACCTCGGGGTCCGTCCGGTCAGCCGTCATGTGCCCACCAGCCCTTCCACGGCACCGGTACCGCTACAGGACAGCGCCTCGGTGTGCGGGGGTATTCCGCCGGGTAGGGAGCCGATCTAGATTAGGAAGCGCTTTCTACGGTGTGCCCTGCCCTGCCCGTGCTCTCTGTGAAGGTGGTTGCCCGATGGTCCGTACGGCGCGTGCGAGCACGGCGGCCGGGCCGACGCTGGCGGTGGTGGCCCGGGAGGCGGGCGTCTCGGTGCCGACCGCGTCGAAGGTGGTCAACGGCCGGGAGGACGTGGCGCCCGAGACGCGGCGCCGGGTCGTTGAGGCACTGGACCGGCTCGGGTACGTGCGCCGGCCCCGGTTCGACACGACGAGGGCGCCCCGGCTGGTCGACCTGGTGGTCCACTCGCTGGAGAGTTCCGCGTCGGGCGCGGTGCTGCACGGGGTGGAGGCGGCGGCGTACGACGCGGGTCTGGAGGTGGTGGTGTCGGCGTGTCCGGCCCGGGGGCGCGGGGGGCTGGAGCGGATCGCGGAGCGGGGGTCGTCGGGGGTGCTGTTCGACGTGGCGGAGCTGCCCGCGCCGCACTACGCGTGGCTGGCGCAGCACCGGGTCCCGTTCGTGATGATCGATCCGGTGGCGGAGCCGCCGCCGGGGGTGGTGTCGGTGGGCGCGGCGAACTGGCAGGGCGGAGTGACGGCGACCGAGCACCTGCTGAAGCTGGGGCACCGGCGGATCGCCGTGATCGCCGGGCGGCGGGGCACGCCGGTGAGCGGCGCGCGGATCGCGGGGTACCGGTCGGCGCTGACGGCGGTGGGGGTGCCCGAGCGGCCGGAGTACGTCCGGCACGCGGGCGCGGAGCGGGGGGCGGCGCGGCGGCGGATGCGGGAGCTGCTCGATCTGCCGGAGCCGCCGACGGCCGTGTTCGTCTGCTCCGACCCGATGGCGCTCGGGGTGTACGAGGCGCTGGCGGAGCGGGGGATGCGGGTGCCGGAGGAGATGAGCGTGGTCGGCTTCGACGACCTGCCGGAGGCGCGGTGGGCGACACCCGCGCTGACGACCGTACGCCGCCCCCTGTCGGAGATGGCCGCGACGGCCCTGCGGCTGCTGCTGCGCATGATGGACGGCGCCCGTCCGGAGAGCACCCGGACGGAGTTGTCGACACGGCTGGTGAAACGGGCGAGCACGGGGCCCGTCCCAGAGGCGTTCGCCGCTGGAGGGTGACTTCCCCATCGAACTCCCGGAGGGCGCCGACGGCAGAACGCGCCAGTCGCGCACCCATCCGGTGTCGGGCGGGCGGCCGCGGGTCGCCTCAGTCGAGGGCGTGACTGCGGCCGGCCGCCAGGATCTCGTCGGAGAGTCCGGGCTCGACGTGGCGTACGGCACGGGCGATCATCAGCGCGCCGACCATTTCGCTGAGCAGGCGGATCGCCCTCCGACGGGCCTCGGCCGGGTCGAGCTGGTGGCCCTTCTCCTCGGCCTCGCGCAGGAACTCGGCGGCGAAGCCGGTGAGATAGCCCTCGACGCCTTCGGCATACGCGCCCTGGACCGCTTCGCTCTGCCGTCCGGCGTCGGTGACCAGGGAGGCGGAGGGACAGACGCCGTTCTCGGCGTCACGGTGTGCTGGGGACAGATACCCGGCCACGACGTGCTTCAGCGGAGGGCCGGCCTTGTCCTGACTGTCCTCGATCATGCCGGCCAGGCTTTCGAGCGACGCGGCGAAGGAGGCCCGGCACACCTCGACCACCAGGTCGTTCTTGGAGGCGAAGTGGTTGTAGAAGCCGCCGTGCGTGAGTCCGGCTTCCTTCATCAGCTCGGCGATGCCGACAGCGTCGATGCCCTGCGAGCGGAACATGCGGCCCGCCGCTTCGAGGATGTTCTGCCGGTTGCGGGCCTTGTCCTCCTTGGTGATCCGCGGCATCGCAGTCCTCCCGCCGTCGTTCCCGGCTTGACCTTTTCAATGACGACGCTCATCATAACAGGAGTTTCGATGACGTTCATCATCAAAGACCGCCGTCGAACGGGAGCGCCGTACGCGCGCCGCAGGGGTTGTCCCCAGCGGCGGCACCAAGCACCGAGGAGAACAGAAGTGACACGCAATGAAGAGGTCGTCCGCGAGGCATACCGGCTGGCGGAAGGGGACGTCCTGGACGGACCCGGCTTCCGCGCCCTGTTCACCGAAGACGGGACCTTCACCGACGTGCCGAACTCGATGACCTTCCGCGGTGACCAGATCCCCCAGGCGCTGGCGGGATTGGCCGCCGTCTTCCCCGACATCCACCGTGAGCTGCTCGCCGTGCATGTGCTCGGTGACGTGGTCGCCGTCGAACTGCGGATTCAGGGGACGCATCTGGGCGCGTTCCCGACTCCGGCCGGCGACATCCTTCCCACCGGGAACCGTATCGACGTGCCGACGGCGGACCTCTGGTACCTCCGTGAGGGGAAGATCGAAGCGTTCCGCTGCTACAACGCGGCGAACGTGCTGCTCGCGCAGATCGGGGCCACACCCGACTTCACGTCGGCGGTCGAGGCCGCCAGGACGGCCGCCACAGGGGTGTAGTTCCCCGCGCGGCACCGGGCAGGCGACACAGGCTCCGCCGAGGCGGCGCCGCCAGGACGCGGCCCGTTCACAGCAGCTCCGTCGGGGTCAGGCCCGTCAGCGCCCGTACGTCACGGGTGAGATGGGCCTGGTCGGCGTACCCGGTCCGGGCGGCGGTCTCCGCCAGCGGGACGCCGGTGCGGGCCAGGGCGAGGGCGCGTTGCAGGCGCAGTACCCGGGCGAGGGTCTTCGGTCCGTAGCCGAAGGCGGCCAGGGAGCGGCGGTGCAGGGCGCGGGCGCTCAGGCCGAGGCCGTCGGCGGTGCGGGCGACCGGGCGGCCCTCGGCGAGGGCGGCCACGATCCGGCGGGTCAGCGGGTCGGGCGGTCCGGCGTCCGCCGCCCGGGACAGGGCCAGGTCCTCCAGGGCGCGCGCCGGGTCGGGCGCCGCGTCGATCCGGGCGGCCAGCCGCCGTACCTCACCGGCGGGCCAGAGGCCGGCGAGGTCCACGCGCCGGTCGCGCAGCTCGTGCGCGGGGGCGCCGAGCAGGGCGGGGGCGGTGCCGGGGAAGAAGCGGACGCCCGCCCAGCGGCCGTCGGCGCCGCCGGGGAGGTACGCGCGGGTGTCGGGGCCGGCGACCAGCAGTCGCCCCTCGTTCCACAGCAGGTCCATGCAGCCGTCGGGCAGGACCCGGCCCGTGCCGGTGCCGTCCGGGACCGTGGTCCACACGACCGCGCCGGTCAGCCGGGACGCCCGTTCCGTGTACACGGGGTCACGGTACTGCGGGTCAGTGGTCCTGCGGCCGGCTGCCCTCGCCGCCGCCCCTGGGCGGGGCCTTGACGTGGGTGCGCAGCCGGGAGGTGACGTCCTCCGGGGGCAGGAAGCGGGACCAGCGCTCGGGGAACTCCGACGGCATGTCCGGGTCCGCCTCGCCGGTCGCGGCGGCGCGGGCCACGTACTCGGCGACCTGGGCCTGGCGGATGCGCTCGTTGGCCTCGCGGGCGGCGGCGGTGGCGGCGGCCGGCCAGACCCGGTCGATGGCCGCGTTGACCGCCGCGCCGACCAGCACGGCGAACGCGGACACGCCGATCCACAGCAGCACCGCGACCGGCGCGGCCAGCGAACCGTAGATGGTGGGGCCCTCGACGGTGCTGGTGAGGTAGATCCGCAGCAGGAAGCTGCCCAGCACCCACATGGCGAGGGCGACCAGCGCGCCGGGCACGTCCTCGATCCACGGGGAGCGCACCGGCACCGACACGTGGTACAGCGTGGTCAGGAACGCGATCGACAGGATGATCACGACCGGCCAGTACAGGACCTGCACGACCGTCGTCGACCAGGGCACCACCCGGACCACCGCGTCCGGTCCGGCCACCATCAGCGGCAGCGCGACCGAGCCGATCAGCAGCGCCACGACGAACAGGCCGAAGGAGAGCAGCCGGGTCTTCACGATGCCCCGGACGCCGTCGAGGCCGTACATCACGGTGATGGTGTCGATGAAGACGTTCACCGCGCGGGAGCCCGACCACAGGGCGAACAGGAAGCCGATGGAGATGACGTCCGGCCGGCCGCCCTCCATCACGTCGTCCAGGATCGGCTCGGTGATCTGCTTCACGCCGCGCTCGGAGAGCACCGTGCGGGAGGCGTCCATGATGTTGACGCGCAGGCTGTCGGCGGTGTCGGCGCCGATCCACAGGTCGACGTAGCCGATCAGGCCGAGGACGCTCAGCAGCAGCGGGGGCACCGACAGCAGCGTGAAGAACGCCGCCTCGGCCGCCAGGCCCAGGATGCGGTACTCCATGCAGGAGTTGACGGTGTCCTTGAGCAGCAGCCAGGCGGTCCTGCGCTTGGAGACGTTCCGGTAGAGGGCACGGGCCCGGTGGAGCCGTCCGGACGGCCGCTCGGGGAATTCACTTGCTGGCTGCACGACCTAAAGGTATCCGCCGCGGGGGGCGGCACTCACCCGCGGACGGGCTCGGCTGCCCCCGGGCGGCGGGGCGGGATAGGTTCGCGTCATGGCAGGCAGCACCCACACCGTGACGAATCAGCCCCCGCCGCTGGCCGGGTACGACGTCTTCACCGCCGACCGGGCGCTGACGGCGGCGGTCGACCGGCACCTTCCGCCGCCGCTGCGCGAGGAGGCCCGGGAGGAACTGTCGGGGCTCGGCCGGAGCTGCGGCTCGGCACAGGCCGGGGAGTGGGCCGCGCAGGCCGACCAGAACCCGCCCGAGCTGCGCACCCACGACCGGTACGGGCACCGCGTGGACGAGGTGGAGTTCCACCCGGCCTGGCACCGGCTGCTCGGCAAGGGCGTCGCCGCCGGGCTCACCGGCGGCTGGGACCGGCCGGGCGGGCACGTGCGGCGCGCGGCGGCCTTCCTGGTCTGGACGCAGGTCGAGGCGGGCACCACCTGCCCGCTGTCCATGACCCACGCGGCGGTGCCCGCCCTGCGGCACGAGCCCGCCCTCGCCGCCGAGTGGGAGCCCCGGCTGACGTCCGCCGTGTACGACCGGGGGCTGCGGCCCGCGCACCTGAAGGCGGGGGCGCTGTTCGGGATGGGGATGACGGAGAAGCAGGGCGGCAGCGACGTACGGGCCGGCACGACCACCGCGCGTCCGCTGGCCGAGGACGGGACGTACGAGCTGACCGGCCACAAGTGGTTCTGCTCGGCGCCCATGTCGGACGGCTTCCTGGTGCTGGCCCAGGCACCTGGCGGCCCGACCTGCTTCCTGGTGCCCCGGGTGCTGGCGGACGGCACCCGCAACGTGTTCCTGATCCAGCGGCTGAAGGAGAAGCTGGGCAACCGGTCCAACGCCTCCGCCGAGGTCGAGTTCGCCGGGACCTGGGCCCGCCGGGTCGGCGCGGAGGGCCGGGGGGTCGCGGTCATCATCGAGATGGTCGCGGCGACCCGCCTGGACTGCGTGCTCGGATCGGCGGGGCTGATGCGGCGGGCGGTCGCCGAGGCCGTGCACCACACCGCGCACCGCGAGGCGTTCGGCGGCAAGCTGATCGACAAGCCGCTGATGCGCAACGTCCTGGCCGACCTCGCCGTGGAGTCGGAGGCGGCCACCGCCCTCGCGCTGAGGCTGGCGGCGGCCTGCGACGACGGCGGCGAGTCCGAGCGGGCGCTGCTGCGGCTGGCGGTGCCGGCCGCCAAGTACTGGGTGACCAAGCGCTGTCCGCCGGTGGCGGTGGAGGCCGCCGAGTGCCTGGGCGGCAACGGGTACGTCGAGGAGTCCGGGCTGCCCCGGCTGGTGCGCGAGTCGCCGCTGAACTCGATCTGGGAGGGCGCCGGGAACGTCCAGGCGCTGGACGTGCTGCGGGCGCTCGGCCGGGAACCGGCGGCACTGGACGCCTACCTCACCGAGGTCGGCGCGGCGCGCGGCGCCGACCACCGGCTGGACGCGGCGATCCGGGACCTGCTGACCGACCTGGCCGACCTGGCCGGCGCCGAGGGCCGGGCGCGACGGCTCACCGAACGGCTCGCGCTGGTCCTCCAGGGCTCACTGCTGGTGCGGTACGCGCCGCCGGAGGTCGCCGACGCGTTCTGCGCCGGGCGCCTGGGCCGCGACGGCGGGGCGGCCTTCGGCACCCTTCCGGCCACCCTCGATCTGGCCTCCGTGGTGGAGCGGGCCCGGCCGGTGGTCTGATCGGCACGGGCGGCGACGGGGGTGGTGCTGCGCCGACACGGCACCACCCCCGTCTCACGGGCCCGTTTCAGGGCACGGGCGCCGCTCGGAGGCGACACGGCCCCCAGTCTGGTCCTCCCGGGGGCCGCCCGCCAGAGTTGCAGGAGGTTGCAACTTGCTGACGACTGCGCGCGGAGGGTGGCCCGGGGGCGGGGGCGAGCGGTCAGTATGGACGTGCGCGTAAGAGTCTTTTCAGACCGTCTCGCGATCGGACCGTCTCAGGGGGAGGACGAGGACCAGTGGCGCTCTCGCCGATGGACGTGACGCAAGGGAACGTGGCACGGATCGCCACCTCGGACGCGGCGCTCGCGGCCCGGATGCTCAGCGAGGTCCGCTCCGCCAGGCTCTCCGGCGGGCGGGCGCCGCTCGCGCCGCGCCCGGTGATCGAGCAGTCCTGGGAGCGGCTGCTGCGCCGCGGCGTCGACCCCGACCGGGGCCTGCCGTCCGGACCGCTGCCCGCGGACGAGGTGGAGCGGCGGCGGCGGACCTCGACGCTGCGGCACGTGCTGCCGGTGCTGCGCGAGAGCCTGCTGACGGTCGCGGACGCCGCCCGGCACATCATGGTGGTCGCCGACGAGGAGGGCCGGGTGCTGTGGCGGGAGGGCAGCCTCCCGGTGCTCCGCATGGCCGACGACCTCGGGTTCGAACCGGGCGCGGACTGGCGGGAGGACGTCGTCGGCACCAACGGGCTGGGCACCCCGGCGGTCACCCGGCGGCCCGTCCAGGTCTTCGCCGCCGAGCACTTCGTCCGCACGCACGCCGTCTGGACCTGCGCGGGCGCCCCGATCAGCGACCCCCGCGACGGGAAGCTGCTCGGCGTGGTCGACGTCAGCGGACCGCTGGAGACCATGCACCCGGCCACCCTGCCCTGGGTCACCTCGGTGGCGCGGCTCGCCGAGGCCACCCTGCGGGACCTGCACGTGCGGTCGCTGGAACGACTGCGCGCGGTGGCGGCGCCGGTGCTCGCCCGGTTGGACGGGCGGGCCCTGGTGGTGGACCGGGACGGCTGGACGGCGGCGGTGACCGGAATGCCGTACACCCGCCGGATCGGGCTGCCCGAGCCGCCCTCGCCGGGCCCGCGGCAACTGCCCGCGCTCGGCGCCTGCACGCTGGAGCCGCTGGCCGACGGCTGGCTGATCCGGGCCGGCGGCCGGGCCGCGCCGGGCGGGGCGACCCGGATCGAGCTGGACCTCGCCCGGCCGCGCCGCCCGCGCGTGCGGGTCAGCGGCGACGCGGGCTCCTGGTCCCGCGGACTCAGCCCCCGGCACGCCGAGTTGCTGTATCTGCTGGGCCTGCACCGCACCGGCCGCAGCGCGGCGGGCCTGGCCGAGGACATGTTCGGCGACCCGGGCCGCACGGTGACCGTACGGGCCGAGATGTCCCGGGTGCGGCGGTACCTCGGCGGGCTGCTCGAACACCGGCCGTATCGTTTCTGCGAGGATGCGGAGGTCGAGGTGCTGCTCCCCGACGACCCGCGCGACCTGCTCCCGTACTCGACCGGACCGGTCGTGACCGGACAGCGATCGGTCACCACACCCGCACATGGGGTGTAAAAGCGGTTTCTCCGCCCGATTCACCGGGTCCGCGCCCGTGGCGTGCCCGTCTGCCGTAGCATCGCTGCGGGTCGTCCCATCTGCTTCTCGGTCAACGCGAGGATCATCGGGCGCAGTTGGTACGGCGTCCGTGGAGGTTCTATGACGCATCGCGGCAGACACCGCCGGCGCAGGCGCGGCACGGCACTGCGCGCGTCCCTGGCCGGGGCCGCGCTGGCCCTCACCGCCGCCGCCACGATGATCAGCGCCTCCCAGGCCGAGGTCGTCGAGGACACCGGCGGCCTGAAACCGCTCACCGCCGCCGCCGACACCGCCCCGCTGGAGCTGACCGAGCACCAGGTGCCCCGGCGCTGGCTCGGCCGGCTCGCCTCGGCGATGGGCGACCCGGTGGGCGTCGGCACCGTCCTGGCCGACGCCGACCGCACCCTGCGCACCGAGGACCGGTGCACCGGCGAGGAGCGCGAGGCACTGCCCGTCGCCCCGGCGGCCACCCGCGCCTACTGCTTCGCCGACGCCGACACCCGGGGCTGGTCCCCGGGCGCGGTCACCACCTCGGGGGACGCCGACGAGGACGGCCGCTGGGGACGGCACCGGGTGATCCTCTCCGCTTGGAGCCGCGCCGACGGCACCGCCGGGCAGGGCCAGGCCCGGGTCGCCTTCGTCGACGCCGACGACCCCGCCCGGCCGGCCTACGCCTCGGCCCTGCTGGTCGTCCCCGTCGACGGCGGCCAGGACTACCGGGCGCTGTCCTCCCCCGCCTCCGGCATGGTCTGGTACCGGGACAAACTCCTGGTCACCGCGGGCGCCGGGGACCGCACCGCGCTCTACGTCTACGACCTGGGCCGCATCCAGCGCGCCACCGCCGAGGGCGCCGCCGTCGGCCGGGTGCCCGGCGGCTGGGCGGCCGGCGGGGAGCGGTACGTGCTGCCCGCCGTCGCCGGCTACGCGATGTCAGCCGCGCCCGGCGCCGCCCGGCCCGCCGCGCTCTCCCTGGACCGGGGGACCTCGCCCGTCAGCCTGGTGGCGGGCGAGTCGGTGCCGGAGGACGCCGGCCGGCCCACCCGGCTGTGGCGCTACGCCCTCAGCACCGACCCGGCCCGCCGGGGCCTGCCCGCCGCCGACGCCGAGGGGCACGTCGACGCCCGGGAGGCGTACGAGACCCGGGCCACGGCGGTCGGCGGGGTGCTGTCCCACCGCCCGGTCGGCGCCGACCGGGCCGACTGGTACCTGGGCACCACGGCCGGTGCCTGGGACGGGCGCGGGACGCTCTGGCGGCAGAACACCGCCGGGGCGCACACCACCGAGTGCGGCGCCGACCACTCCCAGCGCTGCTGGAGCGGGCGGGCCGGCTCCCTCTCGTACTGGCCGGAGACCGGCGAGATCTGGTCGCAGTCCGGCCGCATGCTGTTCGCGCTGCCGCTGTCCTCGGTGGAGGGGGCGCTGGGGTAGCGGGTCCGCCGGCACGGTCGGGGTGGCGCGGGGACCGGCCGTCCGGGCGTTGGTCATCCGGGGGTCGGTCGTCCGGCGGTCGGGGGCGGCGCGGGGGCCGCGGGGCCGGTCGCCAGGGGCCGGGGCCGGGGGTCGAAGGCCGATCGCCGGGGGCCGTAGGCCGATAACCGAGGGCCGTAGGCCGGTAGCCAGGGGCCGTGGGGCAGCCGCCAGGGTCCGGGGCCGTGGGCCGGTCGCCAGGGTCCGGGGGTGCCTCGGGGAGCGATCGACAGAGGTCCGGGGCGGATGATTGGGTGTCCGGCATGACCACCATCCCCGTGACCACCTGGTCCTTGGAGCAGACCGCGCCCGGCGACCTGCTCCCGGCGCCCGCCCCGGAGGGGGACATCCGGATCGTCCGCGCCGAGGTGCCCTCCCCCGAGTTCAGCCGGTTCCTGTACGCCTCGGTCGGCGGCGACATCGACTGGACCGACCGGCTCGGCTGGACCTACGCCCGGTGGCAGCAGCACCTGAACCGGCCCGGCGTGGAGACCTGGGTCGCCCACGACCACGGCACGCCCGCCGGATACGTGGAACTGACGCCCGGGGACGAGGGATCGGTGGAGATCGAGTACTTCGGCCTGATCCCGGCCTTCCGGGGCCGCGGCATCGGCGGCCACCTGCTGTCGTACGGCACCGCCCGCGCCTGGGACCTCGCGGAGCGCTGGCCGGAACTGCCGCCGACCAAGCGGGTCTGGCTGCACACGTGCAGCAAGGACGGCGAGCACGCGATGGCCAACTACCAGCGCCGGGGCTTCCGGCTGTTCGATACCGAGGTCAAGGAGGAGCCGGCCGGACCCACCCCCGGACCCTGGCCCGGAGCCTTCCCCGCCTGAGACCCGCCCGGCACCCCCCGACCCCCGCCGATCCGGCCTGACCTGCGACGACGCCGACATGGCCGATATGTGTGACCCAGAACACCCTTGTCTCGTCCAGCGAGACAAGGGTGTCCGCATCTCGGACAATGCTGGACTCTGTTCAGATCGCCGTGCCACGCTTCCGCCATGCCTGGATACGGAATCGCCTTGGTGAGTCGGCGGCACGTCGACCTCGGCCGCATGTCCAGCGCCATCTGTCCGGCGCGCTGAGAGTTCTCCAGCAGCACCGGCCCCCTCTCGTACGCCTGATTTCCGCGCGACGCCGCGCACCTATGCCCATGCGCCCGTACGCGCAGGTCAGAGTAGATTCCCGCCTGTCCCGAAGGACGTGTCAACCATGGCCGCCACCCCGCAGAACCCCGCTGCCGCGACTCCCCGCCGCAAGGTGAGCCGTCACCGTGGCGAGGGGCAGTGGGCCGTGGGTCATCACACCCCGCTCAACGGCAACGAACAGTTCAAGAAGGACGACGACGGTCTCAACGTACGGACACGTATTGAGACGATCTACTCCCGGCGGGGCTTCGACTCGATCGACCCGAACGACCTGCGCGGCCGGATGCGCTGGTGGGGCCTCTACACCCAGCGCAAGCCCGGCATCGACGGCGGCAAGACGGCCGTCCTGGAGCCGGAGGAGCTGGACGACCGGTACTTCATGCTGCGCGTCCGCATCGACGGCGGCCGGCTCACCACCCGTCAGTTGCGGGTGGTCGGCGAGATCTCGCAGGAGTTCGCGCGGGGCACCGCCGACATCACCGACCGGCAGAACGTGCAGTACCACTGGGTCCGGATCGAGGACGTGCCCGAGATCTGGAACCGGCTGGAGGGCGTCGGCCTGTCCACGGTCACCGCGTGCGGCGACACGCCCCGCGTGATGATCGGCTCCCCGGTGGCGGGCATCGCCGAGGACGAGATCATCGACGGGACCCCGGCGCTGGAGGAGATGAAGCGCCGGGTGCTGAACAACAAGGCGTACTCGAACCTGCCGCGCAAGTTCAAGACCGCGATCTCCGGTTCGCCGGTGCTCGACGTGGTGCACGAGATCAACGACGTGGCCTTCGTGGGCGTCCGGCACCCCGAGCACGGGCCGGGCTTCGACGTCTGGGTCGGCGGCGGCCTGTCCACCAACCCCAAGCTGGGCGTGCGGCTGGGCGCCTGGGTGCCGCTGGAGGAGGTGCCGGACGTCTACGAGGGCATCCTGTCCATCTTCCGCGACTACGGCTACCGGCGGCTGCGCAACCGCGCCCGGCTGAAGTTCCTGGTCGCCGACTGGGGTCCGGAGAAGTTCCGCGAGGTGCTGGAGAACGAGTACCTCGGCGGACGCAGGCTCATCGACGGCCCCGCGCCCGAGGAGCCGGTGGCCCGCTGGCGCGACCACATCGGCGTGCACCGGCAGAAGGACGGCCGGTACTACGTCGGCTTCGCCCCGCGCGTCGGCCGCGTCGACGGCACCACCCTGACCAAGATCGCCGACCTGGCGGAGGCGCACGGCTCGGGCCGGGTGCGCACCACCGTCGAACAGAAGATGATCATCCTCGATGTCGAGGAGGGGCAGGTCGACTCGCTGGTGGAGTCCCTGGAGGCACTGGACCTCACCGCGCGGCCGTCCACCTTCCGGCGCGGCACCATGGCCTGCACCGGCATCGAGTTCTGCAAGCTGGCCATCGTCGAGACCAAGGCGCGCGGCTCCCAGCTCATCGACGAGCTGGAGCGCCGCCTGCCGGAGTTCGACGAGCCGCTCACCATCAACCTCAACGGCTGCCCGAACGCCTGCGCCCGTATCCAGGTGGCGGACATCGGTCTCAAGGGCCAGTTGGTCGTGAACAGCGAGGGCGAACAGGTCGAGGGCTACCAGGTGCACCTGGGCGGCGCGCTCGGCCTGGACCCCGGTTTCGGCCGCAAGGTCCGCGGGCTGAAGGTCACCTCCGAAGAACTGCCCGACTACATCGAGCGGGTCCTCCGCCGCTACCAGGCCGAGCGCCAGGACGGCGAGCGGTTCGCCACGTGGGCCGCGCGTGCCTCCGAGGAGGCGCTGTCGTGACCGAGCGGGCCGCGCCCTTCTACTGCCCCTACTGCGGCGACGAGGACCTGCGTCCGAACGAAGAGGGCCATGGCGCCTGGGAATGCGCGGCGTGCAATCGCGCATTCCAGTTGAAGTTCCTCGGGCTGCTGGCCCGCGGGCTTCGGGCCGACCCCTCAGGAGGGGAACAGATATGACGGTTACTCAGGAAGAGCGTACGACCGGGGATCTCAAGGCGCTCGCCGAGCGGGCGGGCCAGGAGCTGGAGGAGGCCTCCGCGCTGGAGATCCTCCGGTGGGCCGCCGACACCTTCGGCGAGCGCTTCTGTGTGACCTCCTCGATGGAGGACGCGGTGGTCGCCCACCTCGCCGCCCGCGCGAAGCCCGGCGTCGACGTGGTGTTCCTCGACACCGGCTACCACTTTCCCGAGACCATCGGCACCCGGGACGCGGTGGAGGCGGTGATGGACGTCAACGTCATCACGCTCACGCCGCGCCGTACGGTCGCCGAGCAGGACGCCGAGTACGGCCCGAGGCTGCACGACCGCGACCCCGACCTGTGCTGCAAGCTGCGCAAGGTCCAGCCGCTGGAAGAGGGGCTGCGGGGCTATCTGGCCTGGGCGACCGGGCTGCGCCGCGACGAGTCCCCGACCCGGGCGGACACCCCGGTCGTCGGCTGGGACGAGAAGCGGCAGAAGGTCAAGATCTCCCCCATCGCCCGCTGGACCCAGGACGACGTGGACGCCTACGTGGCCGAGCACGGCGTACTGACCAACCCCCTGCTGATGGACGGCTACGCCTCCGTCGGCTGCGCGCCCTGCACCCGCCGGGTCCTGCCGGGCGAGGACGCCCGCGCCGGGCGCTGGGCGGGCCGCGCCAAGACCGAGTGCGGGCTGCACGGATGACGTCGACCCCCCACCTTCAGGAGAATCACGTGACGAGCGGAGCCACCGTCTGGCTCACGGGTCTGCCGAGCGCCGGCAAGACCACCATCGCCCACGAACTGGCCGGCGAGCTGCGCGCCGAGGGCCGCCGCGTGGAGGTCCTCGACGGCGACGAGATCCGCGAGTTCATCTCGGCGGGCCTCGGCTTCAGCCGCGCGGACCGGCACACCAACGTGCAGCGCATCGGCTTCGTCGCCGAACTGCTCGCCCGCAACGGCGTCCTGGCCCTCGTCCCGGTGATCGCCCCGTACGCCGACAGCCGGGAGGCGGTCCGCAAGCGCCATCAGGAGAGCGGCACCGGGTACCTGGAGGTACACGTCGCGACCCCGGTCGAGGTGTGCTCCGTCCGCGATGTGAAGGGTCTGTACGCCAGGCAGGCCGCCGGTGAGCTGACCGGGCTCACCGGCGTCGACGATCCGTACGAGGAGCCGGTCGCGCCCGATCTGCGGATCGAGTCGCAGGACCAGACCGTCCAGGAGTCCGCCGCGGCGGTCTACGCCCTGCTCAGCGAAAGGGGACTGGTATGACCACCGCGGTGACCCGCACCGAGGAGACCGACAGCCCGTACGCCCTCTCCCACCTGGACGCGCTGGAGTCGGAGGCGGTGCACATCTTCCGCGAGGTGGCGGGCGAGTTCGAGAAGCCGGTGATCCTCTTCTCCGGCGGCAAGGACTCCATCGTCATGCTCCACCTGGCACTGAAGGCGTTCACCCCCGCCCCCGTGCCGTTCTCCCTGCTCCACGTGGACACCGGACACAACTTCCCCGAAGTGCTGGACTACCGCGACCGCGTGGTCGCCGCCCACGGGCTGCGCCTGCACGTCGCCCTGGTCCAGGACTACATCGACCGCGGTGTCCTCAAGGAACGCCCCGACGGCACCCGCAACCCCCTCCAGACCCTCCCGTTGACCGAGAAGATACAGAGCGAGAAGTTCGACGCCGTCTTCGGCGG
>NZ_JBIAZN010000010.1:213348-316526 GCF_042899225.1 Streptomyces sp. NPDC000134 | reverse complement strand
GCAAGCTGCGGTGCTCGACCACTCGCGTCACAAGCCTCGTCCGAGCGGTCATGACCCTGCATTTGGCCAGCTCAGACCGATGATGGAAAAGGCTCCGTGTCGTGAAAGGACAGAAAAGTGTTGAACCGGGTAAAGCGAGTTTCGGCGGGTCTGGCCCTGATCGCGGTGGCGGCGACCGGAACTGTAGCGGTCACCGCAGGCTCCGCCTCGGCAGCCGCTCAATACACCTATGTCAATGACTTCGTACGCGAATTCAGCCCGCAGACGGACCCCAACAGCCCCGTTACCCCCCAGGGCCTCTGCTTGGAAGCTAAGCAGACCTACAACATGTCTGTATACGGCAACGTCAACGGCGGTGGTGATCAGTACTACTACTGCGCCACGCGATCCGACGGCGGAGAGAATATGTGGTGGCGGCACAGGGTGTAAGCGGTAGGCGGGGTCGGTAGCTGCACCCTGCGCCAGGCCTACCGCCGGCTCGTTACCGACGGCCTGATTCCACACACCCCGCCCCACATGGCGTCCGTGCCGGCCTCGCCCCATACTTTCTGGCCCTGGCGGTAGGACTGAAGGTGAGACGTGAGAGGGTGCGAGGCGTGAGTGAGACACCGTCGAACACCCTGCAATACCGCTTTGACGGGCCAGAAGACGCCCCCGTCCTGATCCTCGGTCCCTCACTGGGTACCACCTGGCACATGTGGGACCGCCAGGTCCCCGAGCTGGTGCGGCAGTGGAGGGTCTTCCGGTTCGATCTGCCGGGGCACGGCGGCGCCCCCGCCCACCCGGCCGGTTCGGTCGGCGACCTCACTGCACGGCTGCTGGCCACGCTGGACGGCCTCGGCGTGCACCGCTTCGGGTACGCCGGCTGCGCGCTCGGCGGCGCGGTCGGCGTCGAGCTGGCCCTGCGCCACCCCGAGCGCCTCGCCTCCCTCGCGCTGATCGCCGCCTCGCCGCGCTTCGGGACCGCCGACGAGTTCCGCCAGCGCGGTGTGATCGTCCGTACCAACGGCCTGGACCCCATCGCCCGCAGCTCGCCCGACCGGTGGTTCACCGGCGGGTTCGCCGCCGCGCAGCCCGCGATCACCGAGTGGGCCGTGCAGATGGTCCGCACCACCGACCCCGGCTGCTACATCGCCGCCTGCGAGGCGCTCGCCTCCTTCGACGTCCGCCCGGAACTGGGCCGCGTGGGCGTGCCCACCCTGGTGCTGGTCGGCTCCGAAGATCAGGTCACCGGCCCCGCCGAGGCCCGTACCCTGGTCGCCGGCATCCCCGACTCCCGCCTCGCCGTCGTCCCCGGCGCCTCCCACCTGGTGCCGGTCGAGCAGCCCGCCGCCGTCACCGACCTCCTGGTACGGCACTTCGGTACGGCCTGGCAGCCCGCCGCCGACGCCACCGGCCAGACCGTCATGCCCGCCGTCCCGCCCAGGCCCGCCACGGTCCCCGTACCGCAGCAGTCCGCGCCGGTCGCCGAGATCGCCCCGCCCGCCGCCCCGCCGCGCGCCCAGGGCCGACCCGACCGGTACGAGACCGGCATGCGGGTCCGCCGCGAGGTGCTCGGCGACGCGCACGTCGACCGGGTGCTGGCCGAGGCCGGCGACTTCTCCGGCGACTTCCAGGAACTGCTCACCCGGTACGCCTGGGGCGAGGTCTGGGACCGGCCCGGCCTGGACCGCCGTACCCGGAGCTGCGTCACCCTCGCCGCGCTGATCGCCGGCGGCCACCTGGAGGAACTGGCCCCGCACCTGCGGGCCGCGCTGCGCAACGGGCTCACCCCGGACGACATCAAGGAAGTGCTCCTCCAGACGGCCGTCTACTGCGGGGTGCCGGCGGCCGGCCGCGCGTTCCGCGTCGCCCAGCAGGTCGTCCTGGAGGAAACCACCCCCTCCGAGTGACCCGTGCGGACCCCGGGGCCAGGATGGAGACATGAAGCTCACGAAGATGTCCCACGCCTGCGTCCGCCTGGAGAAGGACGGACGGACCCTCGTCCTCGACCCCGGGGGCTTCACCGAGGAGGACGCCGCGCTCGGCGCGGACGCCGTCCTCGTCACCCACGAGCACCCCGACCACTTCGACGAGTCCCGGCTGCGCGCCGCCATGGAGGCCGACCCGGGCACCGAGATCTGGACGCTGCGGGCGGTCGCGGAGCAGCTCTCGGCCGCGTTCCCGGGCCGGGTGCACACCGTCGGCCACGGCGACACCTTCACCGCCGCCGGCTTCGACGTCCAGGTCCACGGCGAGCTGCACGCCGTGATCCACCCGGACATCCCGCGGATCACCAACGTCGGCTACCTGATCGACGGCGGCAAGGTCTTCCACCCCGGCGACGCCCTCACCGTCCCCGGCAGCCCGGTCGAGACGCTGATGCTGCCCGTGATGGCCCCCTGGAACAAGATCTCCGAGGTCATCGAGTACGTCCGCGAGGTCCGGCCGCACCGCGCCTACGACATCCACGACGCCCTCCTCACCGATCTCGCCCGCCCGGTCTACGACCGCCAGATCGGCGCGCTCGGCGGCGGCGCGGAGCACCTGCGCCTGGCACCGGGGGAGTCCGCACAGGTCTGAGACGGCGTTGTCGGTGCCGCCGGGTAGGTTGTGGGACATGCGTATCGCGACCTGGAACGTGAACTCGATCACCGCCCGTCTGCCGAGGCTGCTGGCCTGGCTGGAGAGCAGCGGCACCGATGTGCTCTGCCTCCAGGAGGCCAAGGTCGCCGAGGACCAGTTCCCGTTCGACGCGCTGCGCGACCAGGGCTACGAGGCCGCCGTCCACGCCACCGGCCGGTGGAACGGGGTGGCGGTGATCAGCCGCGTCGGCCTCGAAGACGTGGTCAAGGGCCTGCCCGGCGACCCCGGCTACGAGGGTGTGCGGGAGCCCCGCGCGGTCTCCGCCACCTGCGGCCCGGTCCGCGTCTGGTCGGTGTACGTGCCCAACGGCCGCGAGGTGGACCACCCGCACTACGCGTACAAGCTCCAGTGGTTCGAGGCGCTGCGCGCCGCCGTCGCCGGCGACGCCGCGGGCGGCCGTCCGTTCGCGGTGCTGGGCGATTACAACGTGGCGCCGACGGACGACGACGTCTACGACCGCGCCGCCTTCGAGGGCGCCACCCACGTCACCCCCGCCGAGCGCGCCGCCCTCACCGGCCTGCGCGAGGCCGGCCTCGCCGACGTGGTCCCGCGCCCCCTGAAGTACGACCACCCGTTCACGTACTGGGACTACCGCCAGCTCGGCTTCCCCAAGAACCGCGGCATGCGCATCGACCTGGTGTACGGCAACGAGCCGTTCGCGAAGGCCGTCACCGACGCCTACGTGGACCGCGAGGAGCGCAAGGGCAAGGGCGCCTCCGACCACGCGCCCGTCGTCGTGGACCTCGACATCTAGGGCCTGTCGTCCGGATCAGCCCGCGGACGCGGGGCCCGGCACGCACATCCGCGGCGTTGCCGTCGGTTGTCGACGCTCCGCGCTGCCGCCCTCCTCCGCCTCGCATCCGCACGCACCAGGGCCCGCTCACCGGCATGAGAAGGCGCGGCAGACTCCCTGCGACCTGATCCGAACGACAGGCCCTGGAACGGCGGCCGGAGGTTCACGACCGGGAGTCCGCCGTCGTGGACCCCGGCGTCCGGGCCAGCAGCCGCAGGTCCACCGACCGTGCCAGGGCCGCGAGGCCCGTGTCGCCGGGGTGCAGGTGGTCGCCGCTGTCGTAGGCGGGCCGCATCCGGGCCGGGTCGGCCGGGTCGCGCAGCACGGCGTCGAAGTCGAGCACGGCGTCGAAGGCCCCGGAGGCCCGAATCCAGGCGTTGACCTCGGCCCGCTCGGCGTCCACGGCGGCCGTGCACCTCGACCGGCCCCCGCACGGCAGGACCGTCGCCCCGAGCATCCTGAGCCCGCCGGCCCGCCCCCGGTCGGCGAGGGCGCGCAGGCCCGCGATCACGCGCCGCGCGTCGGTGCCCGCCAGCAGGTCGTTGACGCCCTCGAACACCACGGCCGTCCGCGCCGAGGTCTGGGCGAGGACATCGCGGTCGAAGCGGTTCAGGGCGCTCACCCCGGCCTGGTCGGCCGAGACCCCGTCGCCGGGATAGCGGTCGGCGACCACGCGGTTGCCGGAGACGCCGTGGTTGAGCACCCCGTAGCGCGGCACCGCGTCCTGCGCCCGCAGACGCCGGGCCAGTACATCGGGCCACCGCCGGTCGGCGTCCACGGTCGACCGGTCGCCGTCGGTGATCGAGTCCCCGAGCAGTACCACCGACCCGGGCCCGCCCCCGACGTCCACCCCGGCCAGCAGCGGCCAGCTCGTCAGGGCCGGGGTGTACGGCGCGCCCGAGGCGTCCGCCGTGTGATCACCCGCCCCGCTCAGATACGACCGCTGCACCGCGAGCCGGTGCACGGGCGCCGCCGCCACCCGCCGGGGCAGATGGAAACTCACCAGCAGGTCCGCACCGGCCGGGACGGCGAAGCGCAGCGGGTCGCTGTACGCCTGCGCCCCCGCCGGGATCTCCACCCCGCTTCCGCCGCCGAACGACAGCGCCACCGGCCGGCCCCGCGCCGCCGCGCCGGACGCCCGTACCGCCACGGTCGCGGCGCCGATCCGTACCGGCGCCGCCGCGAAGGTGTTGTCGAACCGCACCCGTACCCGGGACCCGCCGGCCGAGGTGTGCACCACCAGCCGCAGCGTCCGGTCCGCCCACGGTCCCACCGCCGGATACCCGGACGTCGACGCCGCCCAGCTCCCCGTCCAGCCCCGCGAGGAGTCCCGTACCGACACCGCGAACACGTGCAGACCGGCCGCGTGCGGCAGGCGCACCCCGGCCACCTCGCGTCCGGGCGCGACGGGCACCGTCACCGCGTACAGCCGGGCCCGCTCGGTGAGCCGGCCGGACGGGGTGTTGATGTGCGGCAGGGCGACGGCCTTGGTGGCGAGCGGGCCGGTGCGCCAGTGCGGGGCGGTCAGCGTGTACGCCGAGCGGCCGCCGTCCGCGTACACCACCTCGCCCCGGCCGCCGGCCTCGGTGCCGGAGGTGCCCGCTACCAGGAACGCCAGGGCGTCACCGCGCCCGGCGAGGCGGACCGTCTGCCCGGCGGCCCGCACGTTGTCCGGCTCGCCCGGACGCCGGGCCGGCCAGGTCAGCCGGGCCCCCGCACGGTGAGGACGCGGCCCGGGGTCCAGCCCGCGGCGGTCAGGTCCCGCGCCGACAGCGAGGCGCCCGCGCCGTCGAAGCCGGCCTCGCCCGGACGGGCGTCGGCACTGACCGCCGTGTTGTCGAAGTACCGCTCCAGCGGAAGCCCCACCGCGGGCCGCGCCCCGGCGGCCGGGCGCTCGGCGTCCCGCCCCGCGGCGGCCGGCGCGGGGGCACCCGGGCCGAGCAGCGTCAGCAGCGCCAGCGTGAGCGCACCACCACGGACCCACCGGAGCACCCCGGTTCCTCCCCTTCGACGGACAGCCGCACCGAGAAGCTAGAAAGAGCCGCGTAAAGGGTCAACACGCCATGCCGCAACGGCCGGTGAACCCGTCGAGAAGCCAAGGCCCGCGCGCCTGTGGTGCGTACGGCGGTACGAATGACAGGCTGAGGGTATGAAGATCCCCTTCCTGGGCAGGCGGCGCGAGGACCCCGGGGCACTGGACCCGGAGGGCATCGCCGATCTGCTCGCCGAGTGCGAACTGCTCCGCTCCCAGGCCACCCAGGAGGGCGTCCGGCTGGACGACTCCCCGGCCTCGCTGGAGGAACTCGACCAGTTGGTGCCGCGCTGGCGGGACGACGAGGAGAACCTGCACCGGCTCGGCAACGACGCCGGTCTCTACCTGGGCACCGTCATCGTCCGGACCGTGCCCGGGGCCGCCTGGCGGTTGTGGCCGGACGGCCATCCGGTCGTCCGGCTCGACTCCGGCCGGGAGTTCGACGTCGTCGCCTCGGGACAGGAGTGGGCGGCCAGCGGCGCGCCCGAACTGTCCCAGGTGTACGCGGAGGTCGCGGAGTACTGACGCAAGATGCACCGACGCGAGATGTGCTGACGCGCGGTGCACTGGCGGACCGGGCACTGGCGTACGATCTACTGGCGTGCGGCGGCGGCGCGGTACGACGGTCCTACAACACCGGCCGTAAATACGGCTTATGCCCGGAAAGTGCGTGTCGGGTGTGAGGCGTCACCCGCGCTCGATACGTTGCGGCAGCCAGGACGCGGCTGATCGACAGGGCAGCCGCGAGCCCCCCACCGACCCGGACCCGCCCGGCGCCGGCCGCAGATCACTCCTCCTGCCGGGGGAGAAGGTCAGCTTGCGCCGGCGGGTGGGGTGCGGACCCTCCACGGCCCCGCGGGTGCGGCGCCCTCCTGGATCACGGTCCGGCCTGTTCCCCGCGGCTCGCTGAGAAACAATCACCTCGCGGGCGCCGGGGGAGTCGCAACACGGCCGGGCCGAGTGGGTTTCCGATTCTCCCTTCGGTCGGGTTGCGGGTCGCCGCGAATCGGCTCGCGCCCGCGGAGCGTTCACGTTCGGTCGCGTATTCATCGAAAAACCCATGGGGCCGGTCCCGCACCGGCTCGGGAACCCCGGCTGTCACACGCTCTTCTGCGCATACGGCAACCAGGCCCACGCATTCCCCACCAGCTCACTCACGCACGGCTAATGACCCTGAACCCAAAGCGTCCCGGATCGATATGAGTACACACATGCCCGCGCACGGAAAGATGCAACGCGTGCAACACGGAAACTGAATTGCGCTGGCATGACCGTCCTATCTCTTGAGCACGATTCACCTCGGCATACGGACCGGACTGACTTTTCGAACAAGTGAGAGGGCGCCCATGCCGAACCCGATCCGCACCGGAGACCGGAACCGTCAGACAAAAGATCACATGAGTTCGAAGGATCTGCTCATGTGGCGCCTGGAGAAGGACCCGAGGGTACATCCCGTCATCGTGCTGCTGGTGGTCCTCGACGACACGGTGGACCTTTCGGCCCTGTACGCGTGGCACCGGCAGGCCGCTCATTTCGTGCCGCGGATGGCGGGCAGGGTGGTCACCCCGAGGAACCCGTTCGCAGCTCCCTACTGGGTGTCCGACGAACTGTTCGACCCGGCCCAGCACATCCGACGCCTCACTCTCGAAGGCAAGGGAACGGAGAAGGACCTTTTCGCGCTGGTGGAGTCATTGACGCCGCTGCCGTTCGTGCCCCGTCGCGCCCCTTGGGACGCCTACCTCATCGACGGGCTGGAGGGCGGACGTACCGCCTACCTGCTCAAGATCTCCCACACCATCGTGGACGGCATGCGCCTGCGGGACATGTTCCTGCGGCAGCCTCCCACTGTGGTACCTCCTGCCGCGGTGACCGACGCGGCGAGGCCGGCGGAAGGGAGTGCGACCACCGCGACGGCGAGGCCGGCGCGTCGGACGGGGCGCACGCGGCGCACGTCCAGGGTCCGGCGCTGGGGCGCCTGGGCCCGTCTGGCGGCGGAGATCACCCAGCAGGTGGTGCACCGTCCTCAGTTGCCCCCGGCGCACGGTGACGGGGTGAGCCGTCGGTACACCGGCCTGGACGTGCCGGTGGCGGCGCTGCGTGCCGCCGGCGCCGAAGGCGGGGGCAACGAGCAGGACGCGCTCGTCGCGGCCGTCACCGCCGGCTGCCACCGCTATTACCGCTCTGCCGGGGTCGACCGCCCCAAGTTCTACACCCTGGCCCCCTACGCCCGAGCGCCGTTGACCCGCCAGGACCCGAACCCCGTCGGCAACCACTGGTTCGTCATCCGCATGGGCCTGCCCGCGGCCGGCGCGTGGACCGACCGGGTGCGCGCTGCCCGCCGGGGCGCGATCCGCGCCTACCACCCCAACGCACCGGACTGGTTCGGCGCCGGCGCCCAGGCGATCCGGGTCGCTCCGGGGGCCTGGTTCCCCTCCGTGTTCCACCGCTTCTGTGCCACGTTCGACTTCCTCAGCACCAGCATCCCCGGCCCGAGACGAGCGGCGGTGCTCGCCGGGACGCCCGTGGCGAAGGTGTACGGCATCGCTCCCACCCTGGGCAGCGGAGCCACCGTGACGACCGTCACCTATGCCGGCCGCTGCCACCTCACCCTGACCGTCGACCCGTCGGTCGTTCCGGACCCGGACGGGTTGGCCCAGCACATCCGGCGGAGCGTCATGGAGGCGGTCGGCCTCGACGAGTCCCCGGGGGCCGCTGCCGCGGGCACCGACCGACCGGTGTCGGGAGGTCCCGCTCGCGCCGCGGACTGACGTCCGGTCCGCGGCGGACCACACCACCCGCCGCGACGGTACCCGGCGGGACGGCTGTGGCGATCACCGCCGGCACGTCCCGGGTGACACGTCGCCGGCACGTCCCGGGTGACACGTCCGAGCGGCGGCCGCCGGGCACGACAGCGGGACACCCGACCATCGCGAACCGGCGCGCAGTGGCCGGCCCGCCCCGCGCGGGGCGACTCCGCCCGGTTCCCGCCCGCACCACCTCGCAACCTGACAGGGAGGCATCATGCCCGGGAAACGCCCTGCCAACGCGTCACTGCGCGCGCTGCTCGCCGAGGCCGAGTGGACGGAAGAACAACTGGCACGGAAAGTGAACGAGATCGCCGTGGAAAACGGTGAGCAGGCTCGCTACGACCGGTCCTCGGTGTCCCGCTGGCTCAGCGGTACGGTGCCGCACTCCCGGCGCAGGCAGTTCGTCATCGAGGCGCTCAGCCGCCGGTTGCGCCGTTCCCTGGGCCCCGCCGACGCCGGCTGGCCGCCGGAGCCGGAACAGGAGGCGGTGCCCAGCGACCCGCTGGCTCGCCTCGAACCGTTGCTGGAGTCCCGCTCCCTCCTCACCGGCGAGTTCACCTACCGGGTCTTTCCGCCACCGGTGGCGCCCGTCCTCGGCGACGCCGCGGACGCCCCTTCCCGCCTGGCGCCCGAGGATTCGATCTCGCGGACGCTGAACGACGCGGTGTCCTTCTTCGCCCAGGCGGCCGACGTGGGAGGGTGGCGGGCCCGGACCGCTCTGGCGGCCTACGTGCGCCACGAAGCCATACCGTCCATACGCGTCAGCGGCCCGACCGCGGGGCCACGCCTGGCCGACACGGCCCGGCTCGTCCACCTGCTCGCCCGCATAGCCCAGGACGACGACGCCAGCGGGCTGGCGCAGCGCTACTACCATGCCGCCGCCGATCTCGCGGTCGCGGCCGGCGACAGCGTCACGTACGCCACCGTGCTGCGCGCCATCAGTGCCCAGGCCTCACTTCTGGGGCACCGACGGCATGCTCTGCGAGTTGCCGAACGTGCCCGGGAGGCGATGGACGCGAGTGCCCCGGCCGGGGTCCGCGCCTACGTCCTCACCCAACTCGCGGTGTCCCAGGCCCTCCTCGGGGAAGCGCGGCGCGCCTACGACAATCTCGGCCTGGCCGAGCGTGCGTACGGGGAAGGACACGCGTCGGAGCACGAGCACATCCCGCCCGCGTTCAGCACGTACACCGAAGCGTCGTTCCGGTATCAGAAGGCCCAGGTCCTCGTGGCGGACGGGCGCCGGTCGCTCGCCGTCACCGAGTTGCTCCACTGCCTCCGGCAACGGCCCCTGGGCAGCGGCCAGGCAGCCGCCCAGACCCAGCTTCTCCTCACCCGGCTGCTGTTGCGGGAGAAACGGATCGACGAGGCCTGCGGCAGTTGCCGGCAGTTGCTGGAGTTGCCACACCTGATGCGCTCGCGTCGGCAGCGGCGGGGACTGGC
The DNA here is from genome assembly GCF_042899225.1 of Streptomyces sp. NPDC000134. Taxonomy (NCBI): domain Bacteria; kingdom Bacillati; phylum Actinomycetota; class Actinomycetes; order Kitasatosporales; family Streptomycetaceae; genus Streptomyces; species Streptomyces sp. NPDC000134. The sequence continues at coordinate 306,829 of NZ_JBIAZN010000010.1, read as the reverse complement.
CGAGCTGCGGAGGGAGTTCCGGTCCTTCGCGGCCTTACCGTCCGTACGGGATCTGCTGAGCACCGCGGAACTCGGCCACGCACCTCCGGCTCCCCTGCACCGGAGCCGCACCTGAACTCCTGTCGTGGAGGACCGGTCGCGGGCGACGGCGAAGGAAATACAACTCATGCAACAGGATGACCGCGGCCCGACGGCATGGCAGTGGCACTTTCTGAGTACTTTCGTTCTGAGGCGCATCCGTCGAATCGGAGTGCCGAAAGGGTGATGAGGGACCCATGCCGACCCGGCCTTTCCCTCCCCACCGAACCACGGGAAAAGCATCGCGTGAGCCCGCTGGATCGACTCACGCGGAGCATGGAAACCGACGCTCCATCCCACTCACTCGAAGAAGGGCATGTCATGAGCTCTCGACGACGCGGCCGACGCACCCCGGTCACCCGTTTCCTGGACGAGGTGATCGACAGCGCACGGGATCTGACCGATGACGTCCTCGACCGGATGAGCGATTCGGAACGGGACATGCGGCGCGGCATCGTCCGCCTGGTGCGGGTCGACGGTCGACGACGTCGGCGTTCGCGCAGGTGGGACGACGACCGCAGGGAGCGCGGTGAGTCCGCTCGGCGGGACGACCGGAGGGACGAGCGACCCGCCATCGACTCCGACGACGACCGCGACCGCAGCGCTCCGAGCGGCGCGTCCGCCGGCGCGTCCATCCGTGCGTCCGGTGGTGTGTCCGGCGCGTGAGCCCCGGCATGTGCCACCGCACGTAGACCGCAGGAGCACCCCGGGCGGGATGGGGAGGCCCGTCCGGGGTCCGCGCCGAGAAGGAGGAGCACGGTGAGTGGTATGGCTGTCGGACTCGGACGGTGTACCGGTGTGCCGGTGTACGGCCGGCCGTCGTGAGTGCCGGGCGGTTACGGCTGCTCACCCGGGTCACCGGCGAGCTGCTGAGGCGCGAGATCACCGAACGGAGGTCCGCGGGCAACGTCGAGGAAGCCGCCAGGAGACGCGCGATCGCGGTGCGGGAGGCGTTCGAGCGGCTCGGGCCGCTGTACATGAAGGTGGGGCAGATCCTGTCGACCCGTCCGGACATCGTCCCGCCGGTGCTGGCCGAGGAATTGGAGAAGCTGCACGACCAGGCGGAGGTCCTGCCCTTCGCGGCCATGGAGCCCGTACTGGCGGCGGATCTGGGACCGGCGTGGCGCAGCCGTTTCGCCTACCTCGATGCGGCCCGCCCGCTGGGCGCGGCCTCACTGGCCCAGGTGTACGGCGGCCGGTTGCGCGGCGGTGAGGACGTGGTCGTCAAGGTGCAGCGTCCCGGGATCGCACCGGTGATGAACGCCGATATGCGGCTGCTGCGCCGGGCGACCAAACGCCTCGCGCGTTGCGCCCCGCACTTCAGCGAAACGGTGGATCTGCCGGCCATGCTCGCCGTGGTGTTCGACGCCATCCGTCCCGAACTCGATTTCCGGGCGGAAGCGCGGAACATGGACACGGCTCGCAAGCACGTGCACGGCTTCGGCAGTCTGAGCGTGCCCGATGTGCTGCACGCCACCGAGAGAGTGATGATCCAGACCTTCGCCCCCGGAGTGAACATCCGCGACGCCGACCACACCGCGTTCAAGGACGACGACCGCGAAGCGATCGGCCGGGACCTCCTCGCTTTCATGCTGCGCGGGTACTTCGAGAGGCGCTTCTTCCACGCGGACCCGCATCCCGGGAACATCCTGGTGGACCCGGAACACGGTGCCGCGGTCATCGACTGGGGTTCGATCGGTCAGATCGATCGCCACACGAGCATGCAACTGATGCTCGTCCTGCTGAGCGTCTCGCAGAATGACGGGCAGGGTGCCGCTCGCGCCTGGACGGCCATGGGCAAAGCCACACCACGGGCCGACCTGCCCGGATTCAGCGCGGACATCAGTCTGCTGACGCCCCAGGTGTTCGCAGCGACGATGGAGGAGCTGAATTTCGGCAGCCTGTTCGCGGCGGTGCTGCAGCGCAGCACGAGGAGAGGAATCGCGACCAACCCCATCGTCTCGGTGCTCGGTAAGTCCTTCGCGAACATCGACGGGTCCGTGCGCTACTTCACGCCGGAGATCTCCGTGATCGACGTGTTCGTCGAAGTGCTCGGCCAGATCGTGCATTCCCTGGTCGAAGAGGCGACCTCCGAGATCCAGCTCACCCGCACGCTGCTGGAAGGACTCACGTCGGCCAGCGCCGTGCCCGCTCAGTTGCAGGACATCGTGCGTGACATGGCCAACCGGGAGACCACGCTCAGGTCCTTCAACCGTTACGACGAATCGAGATCGATCAGCATACGGACGAAGCAGTTGGCACCGCTCGTCGCGGTCTATCTGCTGTGGCGCGGACGGAGGACGAGGTGACCGGTCCCGATCACGCGCGGGAAGTGAGCCGGCAGCACGTGCGCCCCACTCGACCGCTCGCCCCCGGCGCCGCCCAACGGCCGGGGAGCGGCTCCCGCCCGCCGCAGGACGTACGACTGCTGAGTCTGGTTCCCCCCGCGTACCGGTCTCTGATACTCGACTCCACTCCGCCCACGCCGGCGCAGCGCTGGCTGGCCGACCGCACCCAGGACCTGCCCGCTCCCGGGCCGGTACTGATACCGCACGGGGAGGCGACGCTCCTGACGCTGCTCGCGGCCTCGTGCAACGCCCGGCGCATCGTGGAAGTGGGGACGTTCACCGGTTACGCGACACTCGCGCTGGCCATGGGTGTCCCTCCTGGCGGCCAGGTCGTCAGTTGGGAAGACGTTCCCGACTGGGCGCTGATCGCCACGGAGGCGTGGACCAGGGCCGGAGTCACCGACCGCATCGACTTCCATGGCAGGTGTCCCGGGAGTGCTGACTACCGCGGTGCGCGGGATACCGGGCCCGCACCACGCCGCGGCGCCGAGGAGGACCGGAGGCTGGACCTCGTGGTCGTGGATTCGGGGCGGGTCGAGTACCACACGTACTGGGACCTGCTCGTTCCCCATGTGCGGCCGGGTGGGATCTTCGTGGTGCGCTTCGCGCGCCCTCCGGCTCCCGGCCCCGCAACCTTGTCACTCCAGGACGTGGTGAGCCGGGTACGGGGCGACGATCGGATGCAGGACATGTCACTGCCGTACGCGCGAGGGCTCGTCGTGGCGCGCAAGCTGAGTGACGAAGACGTCATGTCCGAATTCGCCGGGACGGATCGGAGCGACGGGCCGGCGGACTGAACACGATGTGACGAGGAGGAGGCCCCCTGCGGGCACACCGATGAACTCCCTCGACGCCGGGAGGCGACAATGTTCTTCCGTGGACGCGGCCTGACGTTCTGGCTCCTCTTCACCACCTTCTTGTACCTCGTCGCCACGCGCCCCGTGGACACGGCGGACGCCCTCATTGCCGCGGTGCTCGCGACGATACGTTTCCTGCGTTCCGTCGGACATTTCTTCGACGCCCTGAGGACGTAGTCGGCTCCGCTCATGTGCCCGTCGGAGACCCTCATGCTCCGGGGAAGGAACCCATGATCATCGGTAAGGTCGTCGTCGGCCTCCTGGCGGCTGCCACTGGTCTGATCGCCGCGTTGACCTACTCGCTCCAGCACCCGAGGCCCGGCGCCACCGTGCACATCACCGTGCCGACGGCGGCGGCCTCGCCCGTTCCGTCGTCCGCGCGCACGGCCAGCGCGCCCTCGTCGGTTCCCCCGGCCCTCCGCGCGGCGCCACCTCCCGCCGTCACCCGCCGGGTGACCGTGTCTCCCACTCCCTGGGCGCCGGCCCGGTCCACGCTCGCCACGCCGCCGCCCGGCCGGCCTTCCGCCTCCCCCTGCGTCAGCCCTTCTCCCACGGAGTCCGCACCGGAGGACCCGGCACCACCACGAACCCTTCCGCGGGCACCCACCGCGACGGCCGACGCCGGTCCAGGCGGCCTGCCGCCCGGCACCCTCGGTCCTTCCCCGCACTCGTCACCCTCGCCACCGGCCGAGACGGAAACCCCCTCACCGTCACCGCGTCCCGCGTCGTCGGCACCCCTTACCCACGAGCCGCTCCCCGGCCGGCACGACACACCAGCCGTGCCCCCCACCGAAGCGACGCGCCCGCTCCCGGCTCCGGAGCCCTCCGGCTGCCGGCCGTGACGGCCCACCCCACCCGTAGTCACTCGGTCACCCGAGAGGATGCCATGACCAACCCGCCGGCACGTATCACCCGTGGGCGCCTGCTTTCCGTCGTCGGCGCCCACGCCGTGCGCCTTCTGCCCGCACGCCCCCGACGGCAACTGCTGGGCCGTGCCCCCTGTCACTTCGCGGCCAAACTGTCCTTCGGGGACCTGCACCGGTTCCTGGAGACCGGAGGGCCCGCCGTCTCCTACGTACTGGACACCTCCGACCCCGTAGGCGTGTTACGCACCTACCCCGAGCTGGCCGACGTCACCGTACAGGAGGTGCGCCTGGGGCCGGGACGACCGCCCGCCCGCCTCTACACCGGCCCCGACACCTCGCCCCGCAGTGCCCTCGTCTGGACTCACGGCGGAGCTTTCGTCAGCGGCACGCTGGATGCCAACGAGTCGCACTGGGTCGCCCTCAGCCTGGCCGCACGCGGCCATCCGGTGCTCGCCGTCGACTACCGCAAAGCCCTGCACGGGGTGCGTCATCCGCTGCCCGGCGACGACATGGCGGCCGGCTGGTCATGGGCCGCGGGGCGCGCCGCCGACATCTTCGGCCTACCGCCCCACCGCCTCCACCTGGGAGGCGCGAGCGCCGGCGCCAACCTCGCCGCCTGCGTCGTCCGCCGCCTCCTCGACGACGGCTCCCCCCTGCCGGCCTCCCTGCTGCTCGCCTACCCCATACTTCACAGCAGCCTCTTCCCATGGAACCCCGCCGACCTCGCCGTCGTGCGCCGGGCCGCGGGCAACCTGTACTTCTCCCCGGACGTCATAGCCGACGCCTGCCTGAACTACGCCGGCGCCGACTTCCTCACCGACCATCGGGCCTTCCCCGGTGAGGCACCCGTCGACGAGAAGCACCCGCCGACCCTCGTGCTGACCTGCGAGCACGACTCCCTGCGCACCTCGGGTGAACTCTACGTCGAGGAGCTGCGGGCCGTGGGTGTCACCACCGTCCACCACCGCATCCCCGGCGCCCGGCACGGCTGCCTCGCCCGGCCCGCCACTCCTCAGGCACGCCAGGCGGCCGACCAGCTCGTCGCCTGGCTGAACCAAATGTGACGGCTCACCCGCGCCGGAGCTGTCACAACCCCGCACAGCCACCCGCCCGTGGCTCCCGCCCCCGAAGGAGACCCGCACCTGTCCCATCGCCGATCGGCCGTCGCTGATCCCATCACCTGACATCCGAGAGGACGTCGCGTCTCATGCCGTCCGACAGCAGCCCCTACGAGACCCGACGAAGGACTCCCCTTCGGTATCGATCTGCAATTCCCCCCGGATCACTGAGCGGCAGCGGAACCGCACCAGCCCCGAAAGAGAGGAGAAGGGACCTCGCCGGAAACGAAGGACTACGTCCTGGTGGTCGGGGCGGAAGTGCGTACGGGAGTCCACGTCGAAGGTGCGCATCTCGAAGCCGAGCGCCGTGTAGACGCCGGCGTAGTCCCAGCCCGGAGTGGAGGCGATGACGGCGGCCTTGCGCCCGGCAGTTGCCCGGCTGTCCTCCCACAGGAGCCGTCCGAAGTGGAACATGGCGTTGCGGGTGCTGTTCTGGGAAACCGCCACCTCATAGTCCCTTCCCGGCGCTGCGACGGCTTCGAGATGATGAGTGCCGGTGATGTACGTGCGCAGGATGGGTCGATGACCTCCTCCGGCGCGCGGCGGGACACCGAGGGATCGCCGGCGACACGTGGGAGGCGCAGAGGGCATCGGCGTACCGCTGGTGCCGCGGCGCCAGGCGAGGCGGTGTCGCCAGGTCGTGCAGCCCGTGGGCGGTGATGTCGCACACGACCTGGGCGAGCCGCCGCAGGGCCTGGGCGGCGAAGGCGTCGTGGCAGACGGCCGTACGCCGGACCCGGAAGAACGCGTCGATGATGTCGGCCTCGGCTTCGGTGGGCCGCCGGCCGGCCTGCCGACCGGCTTGTCGAAGCAGAGAATGCCCGGTGGGCACGAGTCGGCCCGCGACGGCCATGTGCACATGGCGGTTGAGTCCGACCGCCGCGGTGAGCGGAGCCAGGAACGCCGCGGAATGGGTGGCCCGCGCGTTCCGCAGCAAGCCGGGGAGGACGGCGTGGTCGCGGTGCCATTCGCCGCTGAGCGCGGGGTGCCAGGCGGCCATGTCGGCCCGTACCGTCATCGCGTAGCGCTCGGCCGAGCAGCTTCCCGTGTACTGGAGGAGCAGGGTGTAGAGGTCGTACAACCGCGTTGCCCGGTCGACCACCTCGGCGGCGGGAACACGGGCGAGGTCCGCCAGGGCGCGGCCGGTCAGCCTCCAGACGACGAACGCCAGGTGGTGACCGACCAGCCAGCGACGGCGGATGCGGTCGTCGGGGTCGTCGGGCGCCGACAGCCAGGGCGGCACTGTGCCCCCGGCGGCCAGGGTCAGGGACCGCAGGTCGCTCTCGATGTACTGAGCGGCGCGGTCGCAGGTGTCGGCGAGGCAACGGCGGCAGGGGACGAATTCCTCGTCCGGCATGGGCAGCACCAGCACCGTTGCCTCGCCGGTGCCGGCCGGACCCGGGCGCCGGGGCGGGACGGTCCGCCCGGGACGACCGGTGGTCGCGTCGCCCATCAGCGGGGTCCGTTCCCGGTGCCGTCGGGGAGGGCAACGACGTGCCGCCGGCCGGACCCGGGTACCGGCGCGGGCGGTGGCCCGCCGGGCGATCGGGATTCCTCTGCGGTCGAGGGCATGGAGCGGTCTCCTTCACAAGACGACGTCGCGGACCACCCGGCAGGTCCACGCGAGCGATGGTGACCTCGCATCGGAGCGCCCGGAAGCCTTCGCGTACTGACATCCTGTTCGGGGCGCCACCACCCCGGAACCCCCACAGGTCCGCCACGACGTTGTACGTGTTGTACGTTCGTCTCCTCCGGCGGGCTGCCCCGGTCGGCCCGTCGGGTGACCGTGTGCCGGGCGACGCCCCGGGGCCGTTCCGCGGCCTTCAGGTCCAGCTCGGCGACGGCCCGTCGGACTCCCCGTACGGCACCGGCCGGCCGGTGAAGGCGTCCAGGAGGATGCGGCCGGCGAGGGGCTCTCGTAGCTCGACCCCTACGCTCTCTTCCAGCAATGCGGCGGTGCAGGGGCCGCTCCGCGCCCCGGCGACCGAGGCGTACAGCACCACGCTCTCGTCCGTCTCCACGGCCTTCACGACGGGGCCGTCGTCGCAGGCTCCGTGGGTGGCCCTCACCGTGAGGGACCGGCCGTCCCCCGCGATCCCGGCGAGCCGGGCGAGGCGTTCGAGGCCGCCGGCGGACCCTGGTCCGGCCTGGGTGATCGGCGGTGCGGGAAGTTGCGACGGGACCGCCGCGACGCGCTCCAGGGGAGTGTCGTAGCCCTCCAGCGTGAACAGCCAAGCGGGTACGGTCGCCGTGCCGCGGCTCGTGGTGATCGTCGTCTCGCCGAGCCTCACTCCCGTCACGGTCAGACGGGGCCCCTCGCTGTCGCCGCGGGCGAACGACCGGTACGCCTTCCGGGCTCCCCACAGGGGACGGGACAGCGTGCCTCCGCTCTTCCAGACCACCTTGCCGTGCCCGGCGGAAGCCGTCGGCAGGTCGGTGCGCAGGGCGAAGTTCTCGCGTTCGTAGGCTTGCTCGTCCGCCTTGCCGCGCCAACCGGATCGCGGTATCCGCACCGCGTCGGCCATCGGGTAGTAGCCCTCGCTCCACGCGGCGGCGGACGCGGAACCCCGCCAGGCGTCGGCCACTTGACGGGCGCGCCCCTCCTGTTGCCGCTGCTGGAGCGACCGGGCGTGGCCGTCGCCGGCGTGCGGGCCGCCGCCGCAACCGGTCAGGAGGCAGGCACCCAGCAGGAGGGCGAGGAGCAGGCCGACAGGGTGTTTCGCTCGCACGTCCATACAGTTCCCTCGCACGGTTGCCGACGCGGTCCCCACCTTCGACGCGGAGGAGGCCCCGCGGGTTCACCCGGCGGTACGGGTGGGCCGGCCCAGCGCGGCGCCGCCGTCCGCGGCGGTGGCACCCGGGACGATGGAGCGCACGTCGTCGGTCGGAGCGCGGGCGGAGGCGGGCACTCGTCCGGTACGCCCCTGACGAGGTCATGACGATGAACTAAGCTGCCCGGACGGCCTGTTCCCTGGAGGTGCGGATGCGTCGCCCTGTCTCACGGAAGCTGACGGTTCTGGCGGTCTCGGCCGCCATCGTGTCGGTGGGCGCGGCCGCGCCACCCGCCACCGACGCGCCACCCGCCGCGCCGCGCGGGCCGGCCGGCAAGGTCCCGGTCGCCACCGGCTACGGCGGCGCGGTCGCCAGCGTCGACGCGGACGCCTCCGCCGCCGGCATCGAGGTGCTGCGCAAGGGCGGCAACGCCGTGGACGCGGCCGTCGCCACCGCCGCCGCGCTCGGCGTCACCGAGCCCTACTCCGCCGGCGTCGGCGGGGGCGGCTACTTCGTGTACTACGACGCCGAGTCCCGTACCGTGCGCACCCTCGACGGCCGGGAGACCGCGCCGCTCACCGCCGACTCCGGGCTGTTCCTGGAGGACGGCAAGCCGATCCCGTTCGCCGACGCGGTCAGCAGCGGCCTGGCCGTCGGCACCCCGGGCACGCCCGCCACCTGGGACAAAGCCCTGGACCTGTGGGGCAGCCGGTCACTGGGCACGCTGCTGAAACCGGCCGAGAGGCTGGCCCGCGACGGCTTCACCGTCGACGAGACCTTCCGGTCGCAGACCGCCGCCAACGAGACCCGGTTCCGCTACTTCCCCGACACCGCCGAGCTGTTCCTGCCGGGCGGCCGGCTCCCGGCCGTCGGCTCCACGTTCAAGAACCCCGACCTGGCCCGCACCTACCGCGAACTCGGCCGCGAGGGCGTCGACGCGCTCTACCGGGGCGACCTCGGCCAGGACATCGTCGACACCGTCAACAAGCCGCCCGTGGACCCCGGCTCGGGCTGGAACGCCCGCCCCGGCGACCTCTCCGCCAAGGACCTCGCGGCCTACCGCGCCAAGCTGCAGCTTCCCACCAGCACCTCCTACCGGGGCCTGGGCGTGTACTCCATCGCCCCGTCCTCCTCCGGCGGCACCACGGTCGGCGAGGCCCTCAACATCCTGGAGCGCACCGACCTCTCCGAGGCCGGCAAGGCCCAGTACCTGCACCGCTTCATCGAGGCCAGCCGCATCGCCTTCGCCGACCGGGGGCGCTGGGTCGGCGACCCCGCCTTCGAGGACGTACCGACGAAGGAACTGCTCTCCCAGCGGTACGCCGACTCGCGCGAGTGCCTGATCCGCGACGACGCCGCGCTCACCAGCCCCCTCGCGCCCGGCGACCCGCGGCACCCGGCGTCCTGCGCGGGCGCTGGGACGGCGGCGCCGACGACGTACGAAGGGGAGAACACCACGCATCTGACGGTGGCCGACAAGTGGGGCAACGTCGTCGCCTACACGCTCACCATCGAGCAGACCGGCGGCAGCGGCATCACCGTGCCCGGCCGGGGCTTCCTGCTCAACAACGAGCTGACCGACTTCTCCTTCGCCCCGGCGAACCCGGCGGTCCACGACCCGAACCTGCCCGGCCCCGGCAAGCGGCCCCGCTCCTCCATCGCGCCCACCATCGTGCTGGACCGGCACGCCAAGCCGGTCGTCGCGGTCGGCTCGCCCGGCGGCGCGACCATCATCACCACCGTGCTGCAGACCCTCACCGGGTTCCTCGACCGGGGGCTGCCCCTGGTCGACGCGATCGCCGCGCCGCGCGCCAGTCAGCGCAACGCCGCGCAGACGGAGCTGGAGCCCGGCCTGTACGACAGTGATCTGCGCCGGCGACTGGAGGCGCTCGGGCACTCCTTCAAGCTCAATCCCGAGATCGGCGCCGCGACCGGGGTGCAGCGGTTGCCGGACGGGAAGTGGCTGGCCGCGGCGGAGACGGTACGGCGCGGCGGCGGCTCGGCGATGGTGGTGCGGCCCGCCCGGTGAGCCGCACCGTGCGGCGCCGTCGCGACGTGCCGCGCCCACCCGGCGGTGCCGCATCACACGACCCGGCCCCGCGCCCCTAGGGGACGGTCGCGACCGGCGTCCGGAAGACCAGGTGTCCGCTCTCGACGTCCACCGTCACCCGGCCGCCCTGGGACACGCGGCCGTCCAGGAGGAGGCGGGACAGCTCGTTGTCCACCTCGCGCTGGACGGTGCGGCGCAGCGGGCGGGCGCCGTACTCGGGCTGGTAGCCGCGTTCGGCGAGCCAGTCCACGGCGGCGTCGGTGAAGTCCACCGTGATGCCCTGGGCGGCGACCATCCGCCGGGTCTGGTCCAGCAGCAGGCTGGTGATCTGCCGCAACTGCTCGCCGCTGAGCTGGCGGAAGACCACGATCTCGTCGATGCGGTTGAGGAACTCCGGCCGGAAGTGCTCGCGCAGCGGACGCAGCACCTGCTCGCGCCGGGCCTCCTCGTCCGCCTCGGCGCCGCCCGGCCCGAAGCCCAGGGTCGCGCCCCGGCGGGTGATCACGTCCGAGCCGAGGTTGCTGGTCATCACCACGACCGTGTTGGTGAAGTCGACCGTGCGGCCCTGGGAGTCGGTGAGCCGCCCGTCGTCGAGGACCTGGAGCAGGATGTTGAACACGTCCGGGTGCGCCTTCTCCACCTCGTCCAGCAGGAGCAGCGAGTACGGGTGGCGGCGGACCACCTCGGTGAGCTGCCCGGCCTCCTCGTGCCCGACGTACCCGGGCGGGGCGCCGACCAGCCGTGAGACGGTGTGCCGTTCCTGGTACTCGCTCATGTCGAGGCGGACCATGCGGTCCTCGCTGCCGAACAGGGCCTCGGCCAGCGCGCGGGCCAGCTCGGTCTTGCCGACGCCGGTCGGGCCGAGGAAGAGGAAGCTGCCGATCGGCCGGTCGGCGCTGGACAGCCCGGCCCGGGAACGCAGTACGGCGTCCGAGACGACCCGGACGGCCTCGTCCTGCCCGACCACCCGTTCGTGCAGGTGGCCCTCCAGGCCGAGCAGGCGGTCCTTCTCCTCCTGGGTGAGGCTGGCCACCGGGATGCCGGTCTGCCGGGACACCACCTCGGCGATCGACTCCTGGCCGACGACCAGGTTCTGCCCCTCGTCGGCCTGCCCGTCGCCGCCCTGCTCGGAGATCCGCTGCTTCAGTTCGGTGATCCGGTCCCGCAGCCGCATGGCCTCCTCGTACTGCTCGTCGGCGACCGCCTGGTCCTTGTCCCGGACCAACTGCTCGGCCTCGCGCTCCATGGCCCGTACGTCCGTGCCCTTGGTCCGGGCCCGCAGCCGCACCCGGGCGCCGGCCTGGTCGATCAGGTCGATCGCCTTGTCCGGCAGGCGCCGGTCGGTCAGATAGCGGTCGGACAGCTCCACGGCCGCCACCAGCGCCTCGTCGGTGTAGCGGACCTGGTGGTGGGCCTCGTACCGGTCGCGCAGACCGCGCAGGATCTCGATGGTGTCGCCGGTGCTCGGCTCGGGCACCAGGATCGGCTGGAAGCGGCGGGCGAGGGCCGCGTCCTTCTCGATCCGGCGGTACTCCTCCAGGGTGGTGGCACCGACGATGTGCAGCTCGCCGCGGGCGAGGGCGGGCTTGAGGATGTTGCCCGCGTCCATCGAACCGGACTCCCCGCCGCCGCCCGCGCCGACCACCGTGTGCAGCTCGTCGATGAAGATGATCAGGTGGTCGGAGTTGGCGCGGATCTCCCCGACGATGGTGTTCAGCCGCTCCTCGAAGTCGCCCCGGTAACGGGTGCCCGCCACCACACCGGTCAGGTCGAGGGCCACCACACGCCGCCCGATCAGTATGTCCGGCACGTCCCCGTCGGTGATCCGCTGGGCGAGGCCCTCCACGATGGCGGTCTTGCCGACGCCCGCGTCACCGATGAGCACCGGGTTGTTCTTGCCCCGCCGGGAGAGCACCTCGACGGTCTGCTCGATCTCGTCGTCCCGGCCGATCACCGGGTCGATCCGGCCCTGGTGGGCGAGGTCGGTGAGGTCGCGGCCGTACTTGTCCAGGGTCGGGGTGTTGGAGGTCCGCTGGGCCTCGGGGCGGCCCTGCCCGGCCTCCTGGGCCTCCGACGGCAGGCCCGAGGGCGCGAACCGGGCGGCGTTCAGGATGTGCCCGGCGGCCGAGTCCGGATTGGCGGCCAGGGCGCTGAGCACGTGCTCGGGGCCGATGTACCCGGTGCCGGAGGCGCGGGCCAGCTCGTGCGCGTCCAGCAGGGCCCGTTTGACGGCGGGCGTCAGGGAGAGCGAGGTCGGCGGCGGGGCGTCGTCGGGGCTGTGCTGCGCCGGGCCGGTCCGCTCGTCGATCTGCGAGGCGAGCGAGTCGGGGTCGGCGCCGGCCCGGCTCAGCAGGCTCCGGGTCGGTTCCTTGGACAGCGCCGCCCGCAGCAGGTGCTCGGTGTCCAGGTCCCGGCTGCCGTGCTCGGCGGCGTACTGGGCGGCGCCCCGCACCAGCTCCCGGGCCGGCTGGCTGAGCAGCCGGCCGATGTCGATCCGGCGGGGACCCTGGCGCGGGCCGCCGAAGAAGCGGGCGAAGAACTCTGCGAAGGGGTCGTAGTCCCCCGGTCCGGTGAAGCCGCTGGTCATGGCCTTCCCATCCGGCGTCCCGCGCCGGTCCGGGACGCCCTCGCTGATCGACGTGCCAAGGTCGGGTGACCCGGGGCGGAGCCGGTCGGGCACCCCCGGGGCGCGCTCCTGACCACCTTGGCACGATCGATCCACGCGGGCATCCGCAGCGCCCGCGGAGGGGTATGGCCGGTGGGCGCGGGCGTCCGCAGCGCCCGCGGAGGGGCGCGGGCGTCGGGTGCGCCTGTCGAGGGAGCATGGACGGCGGTCGTGAGCATCGAGCGGCGCTCGCCGAGGAGTGCGGGCCGGCGCCGGGCGCCCCGAGGACGCTCGCCGAAAACTCTTCGTAGCCGCGCTGTAACACGGCTGGTGTTCCCTACCGACCGGACCGGATGCTCCAGTGGGTGGGAGTCGAACGATGGCCGTGGAACAACTGCCGGGCCGCGTACGGGAGTTCGCGCACTACCTGACGGATCTGCTGGACCGCCTCGACCAGGGCGACGGCTGGTGCGGGGTGTTCTGGCAGCGCGACCCCGACGGGATGCGGGCCTGCCTCGGCGGGCGCGAGGTGCCGCCCTGGGACGTGGTGGAGGCGCTGCTGCGGGACCTCGCCGCCCGGTACGCGCCCGCGACGGCCGCCGCGGAGGCGGAGCGGGCCCGCGCCCTGCACGACGCCGCGCTCGCCGCCCACGACGCCCTTCCCGGCGTCCGGGACGCCCTCGGGGACCGGCTCGACGCGATGCTCCGCGAGCAGCGGTACGCCGCCGACCGGCAGGCCGCGCTGAGCCGTCGCCTCGCCGCCGCGACCACCCGCGCGGAGGCCGACGCCCTCCGCCTCGACCTCGCCTGGGCCCGCGACGACCACACCCGCGCGACGGCCCGCTGCGCGGAACTCCGGGGGCGCTTGGCCCGGCTGGGCGGGCGCGGCGGCGTGGGCGCCCCTGCCGGGGACGGGTACGGCGGCGAGGACGCCCTCGCCGGCGGCTCCGAAGGCTCCGGAGGCTTACGCGTTGCCGACGCCGACGCCGACGCCGACGCCGACGCCGACGCCGCGGGCACGCGCGGCGCGCGGGACGCGTACGGCGACCAGCCGGCGCCCGCGCGAACGCGCCCCGGCGCGCGCTCCTCCGACATACCCGCGCCCGCGCACACACCCGCCCCCGCCCCCCGCCCGACCACGCACAGCAAACCCCGCAGGCGCCCCCGGGGCAGTGCCCGCTTCGCCGGGATGGCGCCCGACGAGGGGGACGCCCCCATGGCCGTACCGCCCGCCGACGCACCACCCCCCGCCGTACCGCCCGCCGGGGCGCGCGCCCCGCGCGGGGCGCGTTTCGCCGGGGCGGCGGACGGCACACCCGAGCCGCCCGTCCCGGCGGAGCCGGTGAGCGACGACGGCCGGGCGGCGGTCGCCCGTACCGTCGCCCGACTGGCCGGGCTGCGCCGGGCCGGACGCACCGGTGAGGCGCACGCCCTGCTGGCCGAGGCCGCGCACTGGCCTCCCGCCCGTCTCCCGCTGCTCGCCGCCGCGCTGCGCGAGGCCGGACTCGGCGCCGACTGGGCGACCCTGCTGTGGGAGGCGGCGTCGCTGCCCGCCGGACGCCTGGTCGCCGCCGCCGACGCGCTCGCCGCGGCCGGGCACGGCGCCGACGGCGAGCAGATCCTGCGCCACGGCACCGCCCGCCCCGCCGCCGAGATCGGACACGGCGTGCTCGGCCTGGTCACCGAGGGCCGCGACCGCGAGGCCCGGGTGCTGCTCGACGCCTACGTCCGGGGCCGCACCGCGGAGGAGGCCGCGCGCAGCGCCGCACCCGACCCGCCGCGTCTCGTACCGCTGTTGCTGCGCGCCGCCCGGGGCGTCTCCGAGGAAACCCACTGGGACCTGGTGCACGCGCTCCGGGTGGCCCAACTGGCCACCTGACCTCGGCCGACGGCCGCTCCTCCACCGGAGTGCGAAACGCGTTCGACACCACGGCTCGGCGACGATGGTCTTGGCAAGCCCGTCCGGGAGGCTTACGTTCGTCCCTCTACGCCCTGCTCTACGGGCGTAGAGGCTCTGACGTCGCGTCGAAGGAGCAGCTCATGGCGAACGTCGTACGTGCCGCTCTGGTGCAGGCGACCTGGACCGGCGACACCGAGTCCATGGTGGCGAAACACGAGGAGCACGCCCGCGAGGCCGCCCGCCGGGGAGCGAAGATCATCGGCTTCCAGGAGGTCTTCAACAGCCCCTACTTCTGCCAGGTCCAGGACCCCGGGCACTACCGCTGGGCCGAGCCGGTCCCCGACGGGCCGACCGTCCGCCGGATGCGGGAGCTGGCCCGCGAGACCGGCATGGTGGTCGTCGCCCCGGTCTTCGAGGTGGAGCGGTCCGGCTTCTACTACAACACCGCTGTCGTCATCGACGCCGACGGCACCGTCCTGGGCACCTACCGCAAGCACCACATCCCGCAGGTCGAGGGATTCTGGGAGAAGTACTACTTCCGGCCCGGCAACCTCGGCTGGCCGGTCTTCGACACGGCCGTGGGCAAGGTCGGCGTCTACATCTGCTACGACCGGCACTTCCCCGAGGGATGGCGGCAACTCGGCCTCAACGGCGCGCAGTTGGTCTACAACCCGTCCGCCACCCACCGCGGCCTCTCGGCCCACCTGTGGAAGCTGGAGCAGCCCGCGGCGGCCGTCGCCAACGAGTACTTCGTCGCCGCGATCAACCGGGTGGGCCAGGAGGAGTACGGCGACAACGACTTCTACGGCACCTCGTACTTCGTCGACCCGCGCGGCCGGTTCGTCGGCGACCCGGCCAGTGACAGCGAGGAGGAACTCCTCGTCCGCGACCTCGACTTCGGCCTCGTCGAGGAGGTGCGGCGGCAGTGGGCGTTCTACCGCGACCGCCGCCCCGACGCCTACGAAGGGCTGGTGCGGCCGTGACCCACGACCTGCTGGGCCGGCACCGGGCGGTGCTGCCCGACTGGCTCGCCCTGTACTACGAGGAGCCGCTGGAGATCACCCGCGGCGAGGGCCGGCACGTCTGGGACGCGGCCGGCAACAAGTACCTCGACTTCTTCGGCGGCATCCTCACCACCATGACCGCGCACGCCCTGCCCGAGGTCGGCAAGGCGGTCGCCGAGCAGGCCGGACGGCTGCTGCACTCCTCGACCCTCTACCTGAACCGGCCGATGGTCGACCTCGCCGAGCGCATCGCCCAGGTGAGCGGCATCCCCGACGCCCGGGTCTTCTTCACCACCTCCGGCACCGAGGCCAACGACACCGCCCTGCTGCTGGCGACCACGTACCGGCGCGGCAACACCGTGCTGGCGATGCGCAACAGCTACCACGGCCGCTCCTTCGGCACCGTCGGCCTCACCGGCAACCGAGGCTGGTCCCCGACCTCCCTGTCCCCGCTCCAGACCCTGTACGTGCACGGCGGCGTCCGCACCCGCGGCCCGTACGCGCACCTGGACGACCGGGAGTTCATCGCCGCCTGCGTCGAGGACCTGACCGACCTGCTCGGCCACACCCGCCCGCCCGCCGCGCTGATCGCCGAACCCGTGCAGGGCGTCGGCGGGTTCACCTCCCCGCCCGACGGCCTGTACGCCGCCTTCCGCGAGGTGCTGCACGAGCGCGGCGTGCTGTGGATCGCCGACGAGGTGCAGACCGGCTGGGGCCGCACCGGCGACCACTTCTGGGGCTGGCAGGCACACGGCCGCAGCGGCCCGCCGGACATCGTCACCTTCGCCAAGGGCATCGGCAACGGCATGTCCATCGGCGGGGTCATCGCCCGCGCCGAGATCATGAACTGCCTCGACGCCAACAGCATCTCCACCTTCGGCGGCACCCAGGTCACCATGGCCGCCGGCCTCGCCAACCTCACCTACCTGCTGGAACACGACCTCCAGGGCAACGCCCGGCGGGTCGGCGGACTGCTCATCGAGCGGCTGCGGGCCGCCGCCGCCCACGCGCCGCACGTCCGCGAGGTACGCGGCCGGGGGCTGATGATCGGCATCGAGCTGACCCGGCCCGGCACCGACGAGCCCGACCCGGCCGCCGCCTCCGCCGTACTGGAGGAGGCCCGCGCCCGGGGACTGCTGATCGGCAAGGGCGGCGGGCACGGCACCACCGCGCTGCGCATCGCCCCGCCGCTCACCCTCACCGTCGCGGAGGCCGAGCAGGGCGCCGCGATCCTGGAACGCGCCCTGATGAGCCTGTGACCGCCGTGCCCGCACCGAAGGGAGCAGCATGAGCACGCGTACCGTCGTCCGGGGCGGCCTGGTCGTCACCGCCTCGGACGAGATCCACGCCGACGTCCTGATCGAGGACGGCCGGGTCGCCGCCCTCGCCGCCACCGGCACCCCGGCCGCCGAGGCGTTCACCGCCGACCGGGTCCTCGACGCACGCGGCAAGTACGTACTGCCGGGCGGCGTCGACGTCCACACCCACATGGAGCTGCCGTTCGGCGGCACCTCCGCCTCCGACACCTTCGAGACCGGCACCCGCGCCGCCGCCTGGGGCGGCACCACCACCATCGTGGACTTCGCCGTCCAGTCCAAGGGCAGGTCGCTGCGCGAGGGCCTGGACGCCTGGCACGCCAAGGCCGAGGGCAACTGCGCGATCGACTACGGCTTCCACATGATCGTCTCCGATGTGCGCGAGGAGACGCTGAAGGAGATGGACCTGCTGGTGGAGGAGGGGGTCACCTCCTTCAAGCAGTTCATGGCCTACCCCGGGGTCTTCTACTCCGACGACGGCCAGATCCTGCGCGCCATGCAGCGCTCCGCCCGGAACGGCGCACTGGTCATGATGCACGCCGAGAACGGCATCGCCATCGACGTCCTGGTCGAACAGGCCCTGGCCCGCGGCGAGACCGATCCCCGCTACCACGGCGAGGTCCGCAAGGCCCTGCTGGAGGCGGAGGCCACGCACCGCGCCGTCCGGCTCGCTCAGGTCGCCGGGGCGCCGCTGTACGTGGTGCACGTGTCGGCGGCGGAGGCGGTCGCGGAGCTGACCCGGGCCCGGGACGAGGGGCTGCCGGTGTTCGGCGAGACCTGCCCGCAGTACCTGTTCCTGTCCGCCGACCACCTCGCCGAGCCGGGCTTCGAGGGCGCCAAGTACGTGTGCAGTACGCCGCTCAGGCCGCGCGAACACCAGGCGGCGCTCTGGCGGGGCCTGCGCACCGACGACCTCCAGGTGGTCTCCACCGACCACTGCCCGTTCTGCTTCACCGGGCAGAAGGAGCTGGGCCGGGGCGACTTCTCCAAGATCCCCAACGGGCTGCCGGGCGTCGAGAACCGCATGGACCTGCTCCACCAGGCCGTCCTCGACGGGCACATCGGCCGCCGCCGCTGGATCGAGATCGCCTGCGCCACCCCCGCCCGGATGTTCGGCCTCTACCCGAAGAAGGGCACCATCGCGCCCGGCTCCGACGCCGACATCGTCCTCTACGACCCGGCCGCCGAGCAGGTGATCTCCGCCGGGACCCACCACATGAACGTCGACTACTCGGCGTACGAGGGCCGGCGCGTCACCGGCCGGGTCGAGACCGTGCTCTCGCGCGGCGAACTGGTCGTCACCGACCGGGAGTTCACCGGACGCAAGGGACACGGCGTCTACCTCCCGCGCTCCACCTGCCAGTACCTGCGCTAGTCCCTGCCCCCCGTGCCCGTACCGGCCCCACAACCAGGAGCGGCGCCCATGGACTTCGGACTCGTCCTCCAGACCGACCCGCCGGCCTCCCGGGTCGTCAGCCTGATGAAACGGGCCGAGCGGAACGGCTTCCGCTACGGCTGGACCTTCGACTCCGCCGTGCTCTGGCAGGAACCGTTCGTCATCTACAGCCAGATCCTCGCCAACACCACGAAGCTCACGGTCGGCCCGATGGTCACCAACCCGGGCACCCGCACCTGGGAGGTCACCGCCTCCTCCTTCGCCACCCTCAACGACATGTTCGGCAACCGCACGATCTGCGGCATCGGCCGCGGCGACTCCGCGATGCGGGTGGCCGGCCGGGGTCCGAACACGCTGGCCCGGATGAGCCGGGCGATGAAGGTCATCCGGGCGCTGGGCAGGGGAGAGGAGGCCGACCTCGGCGACGGCGCGAAGGTCCGCTTCCCCTGGATCGGGCCCGGCGCCGAACTCCCCGTCTGGATGGCCGCGTACGGGCCGAAGGCGCTGCGGATGGCCGGGGCGGAGGCCGACGGGTTCATCCTCCAGCTCGCCGACCTCTACCTCACCGAGTCCATGGTGCGCACCGTCAAGGACGCCGCCGTGACCGCCGGCCGCGACCCGGCCGAGGTGACGATCTGCGTCGCCGCCCCCGCCTACGTCACCCCCGACGACTCGCCCCGGTCCCTCGCCCACGCCCGCGAACAGTGCCGCTGGTTCGGCGGCATGGTCGGCAACCACGTCGCCGACCTGGTCGCCCGGTACGGCGAGCGTTCGGAACTGGTGCCGCGCGAGCTGACGGAGTACATCGCGGCCCGCGAGGGCTACGACTACACCCACCACGGCCGCTCGGGCAACCCGGACAGCGCGTTCGTCCCCGACGAGATCGTGGACCGCTTCTGCCTCCTGGGCCCGCCCGCCGCCCACGTCGAGAAGCTGCGCGCGCTGCGTGAGCTGGGCGTGGACCAGTTCGCGGTGTACGCGATGCACGACGCGCGGGAGAAGGTCATCGAGGAGTACGGCAGCCACGTCATCCCCGCACTGCGCGCCTGAACCCCCCGCGACGGCCGGGGCCGGCCCCGCGCGAGAGGACCGGCCGGGCAGCTCAGCCGGCGGCGGCCGTCCCCTCCAGCGCCGCCACCGCCTCCTTCGCCGCCTTGATGGCGCCCTTGTTGATCGTGTCCGTGCCCGGTGCCTTCTTCGACTCGAAGTCGCTGCCGTCGTACGTGATGACCACCAGCGCGTTGGCGGCGCGGACCACCACCGTGCCCTCGCGGGTCTGCTGCTTGTCCTCGGTGGTCAGCTCGACCACCGAGTACGCCGCGTCGCCGAGACCGGGCACCTCGCCGCCGCCGCTGTCTTCGGCGATCCGCTCCCGGTACGTCGTCAGCGCCTCCTCGTCCGTCTCCGACAGCTCGAAGGAGACGTCGAGCCAGCGGTAGTCGTAGCCCTTGAGCGCGTTCCAGGAGCAGGTGCGGCGCACCTCGGCGTCGGTCGACGGGATCTCCTTGCCGGCCGGCTTCGCCCCCGGCACCAGCGCGGTCACCGTCTTCTTCGCCAGGCTCGCGCAGGGATCGGGGGCCGCGGCGTACGTCTTCGCCGCGGCCCGCGTCGCCGGTGCCGAGGCGGACGGCCGGGTGGCCCGCGGCGACGGCTCGGGCGTGGCGGCCGAGGTGGTGTCCGGGCCGGACGACAGCGCCCAGCCCGCCGTGGCGAGCACGGCGACGGGGGCCAGGCGCGCGGTCAGGGCGAGCGGCAGAGGCAGTGAACGCACGGCGCACTTCTCGGGGGGGACGGTGCGGAGAGGGTCCGCACTGCGGACGGGACGTCAGTGTCACACGTCTCCCGGTGCGGCGGAAGGGCGAACTCGCTCCGTACCCGGGCGGTGACACGGGCGTGCCGGACCCCCGTACCGGCGGCCGGTGACACGCGGCCCGGCCGGGGTTACGGGGCGCGGTGGGCCGAGCGCGCGGACAGCGCGGTCTCCACCCGGTCGACGGCGCCGAACGCGCCGTAGGCCACCAGGTGCACCAGGCAGTGGTCGGTGTGCTCCGGGCGCCGCCAGGCCGCCACGTCCTCGTCGGTGATCCGGTACGGCGCTAGCGCCGCCAGCAGCACCAGCCGTGCGCCCGGCCGCTCCCGCCGGCTCGGGAAGCCGTCGGGGGAGAGCGGCGGATGCCCGCCGTCCCAGCGTGCCAGCTCCGCCCGTACGAGGGACTTCTCCTCGGGACCGAGCAGGCCCTCGCCCCGCAGGGCCGCCGTGCGCAGCGCCGCGTACGCCGGTCCGACGGCCGTCCCGGCGGCCCACTGAGGCCCCGGGCCCGGATCGTCCAGCAGGGCCAGCGCGGCGCCCGGCACCGCGGTGCGGCGCACGGTGCGCGACAGCGTGCGGCCCCCCAGGCTGCGTACCGCGCGCAGCTTCTCCGCGTTGCCCGGCAGCAGCTTCTCGGTCAGCAGCGCCGCGCTGCTCGACGCCGAGGAGGGCATCGAGGTGGTCGGCGAGGCGGCCGACGGCCTGCGGGGAGTGGAGCTGGTGCGCGCCGAAGTGCCGGACATCGCCCTGATCGACGTACAGATGCCGGTGATGACGGGGATCGAGGCGACCCGCCGGATCGCCGCCGACCCGGCGCTGGCCGCCGTCCGCGTCGTCATCCTCACCAACTACGGACTCGACCAGTACGTCTTCGACGCGCTGCGGGCGGGCGCGGGCGGTTTCCTGCTGAAGGACACCGAGCCGGCCGACCTGCTCCAGGCCATCGAAGTGGTGGCGCGCGGAGAGGCCCTGCTGTCCCCGTCGGTCACCCGCACCCTGATCGGCGAGTTCGTCTCCCGCCCCCCGGACCGGACCGGCGCGCCCGGCCTGGAACACCTCACCCGCCGCGAACGCGAGGTCACCGCCCTCGCCGCGCGGGGGCTGAGCAACGAGGAGATCGCCGCCCACATGGTCATCAGCCCGCTGACCGCCAAGACGCACATCAGCCGGGCCATGACCAAGCTGGGCGCCCGCGACCGCGCCCAACTCGTCGTCTTCGCCTACGAGACGGGACTGGTGAGCGCCCGCACGACCGGGTGACGACCACCGCTCGGGCGAGGGCGAGGGCGCGGGCGAGGGCGCGGACCGGTCACGCGAACGCGCGACGCCGCTGACGGCACCGGGGCCGCAAGGCGCGCGGGGCGGCCTACGGCACCCGGGCCGTCCACTCCGGCGAGGAGAACTTCTCGCGGGCCAGCTTCTCCGCGCGGGCCGACTCCTCGTCGGTGACCTTGCCCCGGACCAGTCCGTACCGGCCGCGGAAGGAGTCGATCATGCGGTCGATGACGGCCTCGCGGGGCAGGCCGGTCTGCCGGCGCAGCGGGTCGACGCGCTTCTTGGCGCTGCCCGTGCCCTTGTCGGAGAGCTTCTCGCGGCCGATGCGGAGCACCTCGACCATCTTGTCGGCGTCGATGTCGTACGACATGGTCACGTGGTGCAGCACGGCACCGGGGCCGCCGCCGGGACCCACCATCCGCTTCTGCGCGGCACCCGCGATCTTGCCCTGGTCGGTGGCGATGTCGTTCAGCGGCTGGTACCACGCCCGGATGCCCATGTCACCGAGGGCGCCCAGCACCCAGTCGTCGAGATAGGCGTAGCTGTCCTGGAAGGAGAGGCCCTGCACCAGCGCCTCGGGCACGGACAGCGAGTACGTGATCGTGTTGCCCGGCTCGACGAACATCGCGCCGCCGCCGGAGATCCGGCGCACCACCTCCACGCCGTGCCGGGCGGCGCCGTCGGGGTCCACCTCGTTGCGCAGGGACTGGAAGCTGCCGATGATCACCGAGGGGGAGGCCCACTCCCACACGCGGAGCGTCGGGGGGCGCCGGCCGGCGGCGACCTCGGCGGTCAGTACCTCGTCCAGCGCCATGTGCAGGGCGGGCGGCTGCGGCCCCTCGTGGATCAACTGCCAGTCGTAGTCGGTCCAGTCCGTGGCGTGCGCCAGGGCGCGGCGCACGGCGATGCCGACGCCCTCCGAGGTCAGCCCGTACATCACGGTGCCCTCGGGGAGCGCCGCGTCGATCCGGGCGGCCAGGCCGGCGGCGTCGGTGTCCGCGGGGGCGCCCTCCAGCGCGCCGTTCACCGCGTCGAGCGCCTCGTCCGGTTCGAGGAAGAAGTCGCCCGCCACACGCGCGTGACGCAGCACACCGTCCTCGACCTCCACGTCCACGACGACGAGCTTGCCGCCGGGCACCTTGTACTCACCGTGCACTGATCCGCCTCCGCATGTTCCGGTACAGAAGGGGAACGACGGCGCGGACCGGGGTGTTCCCGGCCCCGGCTCACACGAGGGTGACGAGGAACGGCCCGGCGGTGGAGGTGAGGCACTGGGGGGTCGTGCGGGCGAGCGGGGCGGACGGTCCCGGTCCGCCCCCGTCGCCGACGGCTCGCTGGAGCTGCCCGCCGGTTGCGCGCCCCTCACGGAAGCCGCTGGTCCCGGAAGTCGTCGATGATGCCGTCCAGGCAGTGGTCGACCACCGCGGCGATGGTCAGGGCCGGGTTGACGCTCCCGGTGGTGCCGGGCAGGAGGGCGCCGTCGAGGCAGTAGAGGCCGGGATGTCCGCGGAGTCTGCCGTGCCAGTCGGTGACCGTGCCCAGCCGGACTCCGCCGGTCGCGTGGGTGACGACCGGCCGGGAAGGGTTGACCGGGGTGAGGCCGGCGTCCGGCAGCAGCCCGGTCACCTCCCGCATCAGGTCCTCGGCGCGTGCCCTGGCCCCCGCTTCGTACCGGGCGTCCCAGTCGAGCCGGACCCGGCCGTCCGGGCCGGTCGTCCACCTGCCGAACCGGTCGGCCGTCCCCATCCCGAGCAGCACCATCCCGCCCGCGTTCAGGGGCGCGGCGAGCGGCGAGTGCATCAGGCCGACGGTCCCGGTGGCGTCGTGCACCATCGTCGCGGAGGGTCCCCCCTGGACGGTGTCCGCGGGCAGGCCGGAGGTGTGGACGACGGCGAGGTGGTCGCCGTTGGCCCCCCACCCCTCGCCGACGGACGGATGCAGGTGCGGCAGGCCGCCGTCCCGGCGGGCCGCGAGCAGCAGACGCGGGGTGTGCACACCGGCGGCGAGCACCAGCCGGCCGCACCGGAAGACGACCCGGTCGACGACCGTGCCGTCCTCCGCGAGGTGCTCGGCGAGCACCCGGTAGCCGCCGGGCCGGTCCTGCTCCAGGGACGTCACCCGGTGCAGGGCGCGCACGGAGGTCAGCCCGGTGGCCCGTGCGCGGGCCAGGCAGGTCCGGTCGACGCTGGCGCGGGCCCCGCTGTCGCAGCCGGTGAAGTGGTACTGGCCGACTGTCGCGGCCCGCGGCCGGGTGCCGCGCAGTTCGTCCCGTACGGCGTCGAAGTCGAAGGCGCTGCGGATCGTCTCCACCGGCAGGCCGGTGGCGCGTGCCGCCCGGTCGAACAGGGCGTGCGCGGTGTAGGGAGCTTCGTCCAGCAGGTCCGCCGGGAACGGGGCGGCGTCCAGCCAGTCGCGGGCCCGTGGGTAGTGGACCTGGTCGAACCGGTCGTGGTCGAGCGCCGGGAAGACGGCCCGGAAGGCCGGCTCGGGGGGCTGGGCCAGCACCGCCCCGTACACCAGCGTCCCCCCGCCGACCCCCGCGCCGCACACGATCACCGCCGGTTCCTCGGTCACGACGTCGAGCAGCCCGGTGGACCGTGGCAGGGCTGCCTCCACGGCCGTGAACAGGGTCGACCACGGTGCGTCGCGCAGCGGGGGGAAGGGGGTGGAGTCGTCGTCCAGCCAGATCAGCCGGCGGTCCATCGACGGGAAGTGCGGGAAGGTGCCTCCCTTCGGGTCGAGGGGCCAGTGCCGGCCGCGTTCCAGCACCACGGAGCCGACGCCGGCCTCGGCCAGGCGGCAGGCGGTGATGGCGCCGCCGATCCCGGAGCCGACGATGACGACGTCATGGCGTTCCTCCCGGGCGGAGGCGGCTTCCGCGGCCGGAGCGTGCCGCGAGCCGGTTCCGCGCTTCGCGATGTGCCCTCGGATCAGCTTCCGCAGCGACATGGGGCCACCCTTCAGCGGTGGGGGAGGAACGTTTATGCGCGGGGGTGGTCCCGGCGGAGCGGCAACAGGCCCAATTGCCCGTAGTAGTCCTTCGCCACTTCGATCGCACTCAGCGCTCGCGGAAATCCGGCGTAGGCGCCGGTGTGGGTGAATACCGCGATCACCCTCTCCGGGCTCACTCCCAGGCGGTGGGCGATACGCAGGTGCAGCTTGAGCTGTTCGGTGGTACCGCCGAGTGCGGCGAGTACCGCGAGTGTGATCAATTCCCGTTCACCGTGACTCAGTACGGGATCGGCGTGCAGTTTCTCGAACGCGGTGTCCAGGACGAGGTCGGCGATGTGGCTCCCGACAGGGGCGAGTTCCTCGATGAATTGCCTCACCGCGGCCTCGCCCGCGACCTCGACCGCGGTGGGGTGACGGGTTTCCGCCGTCTCCGCGGAAGGGCTGTCCGGGCCGCCGTCATTCACCATGTGCGCACCCTCCCCATGGCCCGAACGTCCGGCCGCGGGAAATGCGGCATGTGCGGGGGAATCCTGTCACCCGAAAAGTACAGATCACCGTCGGCGGGAGGGGAAGAGCACGGGGAGGTTTCGGCGGAAAACCACCGTCCCGACCCGGATCGTGCGCGCGCTCGGCATCGCCCGTCGGCTTCCCTTTCCGTGAGGCGTGCGCAGTGAGGCGGCGGCAGTGACCGCCACCCCCACCGCTCCAGTGGCGGGACTGCGGGACGGGGCGCGGGTGACATGGTGGGCGACCGGGACCCGCCCGCCGCCCGGACCCGGCCCGCGGGTGTATTCGAGACACGAGCCGCGCTCAGCCCCAGGTCCCGCCGGCCGGCTCCTCGACGGTGCGGCCGATCCGGCGTCACCCGTCAACTCCCGCGCCCCTTGCGCCGATAGCCTGCTGCGGGAGCGGGCGGGACGGGCCCCTCGGGACGGGCACCGGCGGAAACTCCCCGGGCCGGCCCGCCCCCGGGGCCCGCCCCGCGTGCCCGACGTCCTGGCCGGTACAGCAGACAGTGAGGTGAGAGCCCCGTGTTCACCACCCGCCCCACCCTCCAGGGGACCTTCGGCATGGTCTCCTCCACCCACTGGCTCGCCTCGCAGTCCGCGATGGCCGTGCTGGAGGACGGCGGCAACGCCTACGACGCCGCCGTGGCCGGGGCGTTCGTCCTGCACGTCGTCGAACCGCACCTCAACGGGCCCGCCGGAGAGGTGCCCATACTGATCGCCCCGGCGGGCGGCGAGGTACGGGTGCTCTGCGGTCAGGGCGTGGCACCGGCCGGGGCGAGCGTCGCGCACTACCGGGGCCTCGGACTGGACCTCGTCCCCGGCACGGGCCCCCTCGCCGCCGCCGTGCCCGGCGCGTTCGACGCCTGGATGCTGCTGCTGCGCGACCACGGCACCAAGTCCCTCGCCGACGTCCTGAAGTACGCCATCGGCTACGCCGAACACGGGCACGCGCCCGTGGAGCGCGTCGGCGAGACCGTGGCGACCGTACGCGAGCTGTTCGCGACGCGGTGGACGTCGTCGGCGGAGGTCTACCTGCCCGGCGGGCACCCGCCCCGCCCCGGCGAGCTGCTGCGCAACCCCGCGCTCGCCGCCACCTGGAAGCGCCTGCTCGCCCGGACCGAAGGGGCCGGCGACCGGGAGGCCCGGATCGAGGCCGCCCGCGAGGTCTGGCGCACCGGGTTCATCGCCGAGGCCCTGGTCCGGCAGGCCGCCCGCCCCACCCTGGACACCAGCGGCGAGCACCACACCGGCACCCTCACCGCCGCCGACCTCGCCGCCTGGAGCGCGACCTACGAGCCGCCGGCGACGTACGACTGGAACGGCTGGACGGTGTGCAAGGCCGGGCCCTGGAGCCAGGGACCGGTGCTGCTCCAGCAGCTCGCCCTGCTCCCGCCCGAACTGCCCCCCTACGGCTCCGCCGACTACGTCCACCTGCTCGTCGAGGGCTGCAAACTCGCCATGGCCGACCGGGAGGCGTGGTACGGCGACGCGGCCGACGTCCCGCTCGGCGACCTGCTGTCGGCCGAGTACAACGCCGCGCGGCGGACGCTGATCGGCCCGCGGGCCTCCTTCGAGCTGCGGCCCGGCAGCCCCGGCGGGCGCACCCCGCGGCTCAGCGCCCACGCGTGCGTGGCGGCCGTCGCGGTGCCCGACGGGGCGGCCTTCGACGCGCTGGGGATCGGGGAGCCGACCGTCGCCAAGTCCCCGGCCTCCCCGGTGCCGGGAGAGCCGGACGTCGCCGCCGACGGCGGCACGCGCGGGGACACCTGCCACCTGGACGTCGTGGACCGCTGGGGCAACATGGTCGCCGCCACGCCCAGCGGCGGCTGGCTCCAGTCCAACCCGGTCGTCCCCGAACTGGGCTTCCCGCTCGGCACCCGGCTGCAGATGACCTGGCTGGAGGAGGGCCTGCCGAACTCCCTCACCCCCGGCCGCCGCCCCCGCACCACCCTCACGCCCTCCCTGGCCCTGCGCGACGGCGAACCCGTCCTGGCGTTCGGCACACCCGGCGGGGACCAGCAGGACCAGTGGCAGCTCCACTTCCTGCTGGCGGTCGCGCTGCGCGGCCCGGTCCGCGGCGGCCTCGACCTCCAGGGCGCCATCGACGCCCCCAACTGGCACAACGACAGCTTCCCCGGCTCCTTCTTCCCGCGCGGCATGCGACCGGGCAGCGTGACCATGGAGGCTCGGACGCCGGCCGAGGTCGTCGCGGCACTGCGCCGCCGGGGACACGACGTCCTGCTCGGCGACCCCTGGTCCGAGGGCCGCCTCTGCGCCGTCGCCCGGGACCCCCGCACCGGCGTGCTCTCGGCGGCGGCGAACCCCCGCGGCATGCAGGGGTACGCCGTCGGCCGCTAGGGCCGCGCACCCGGTGTTCGTGACGATTCCACCTGGTGTGCACCGGCCGGGCGGGGATTGTCAGTGCCGCGTGGTCTCATGGACACATGATCGAGGACAACGAAACCATCGACGAGTTTCTCGCCCGGCACACCGATGACGTGGAGGAAGCGGTCCGCAAGGCCGCCGCCCAGGAGGTCATGCCGCGCTGGCAGCGGCTCGCCGAGCACGAGGTCGACCAGAAGACCGGGCCGCACGACCTGGTCACCGACGCCGACCGCAAGGCCGAGCTGATCCTGACCGGGGCGCTGCCCGCCCTGCTGCCCGGCTCGGTCGTCGTCGGCGAGGAGGCGGTGCACGCCAACCCGGCCTCCTACGAGGCGATACGGGGCGGGGCGCCGGTGTGGATCGTCGACCCGGTCGACGGGACACGGCAGTTCGTGCGCGGCGAGACCGGCTTCTGCACGCTCGTCGCGCTCGCCCACCGCGGGGTGGTGCGCGCCTCCTGGACGTACGCGCCCGCCCTCGACCGGCTGGCCACCGCGGTCCGCGGCCGGGGCGCCCACCTGGACGGCGAGCGACTGCACGCCGGCCCTCCGGAGCCCGGCCGTGACCTGCGGGTCGCCACCTCCCACCCGGACTACACCACGGACGAGCAGAAGCGTGCCCTGCTCGCCCTGCGCACCCCGGGCGTGGCACCCCGCCCCTGCGGCTCGGCCGGACTGGAGTACCTGGCCGTGGCCCGCGGCGAGTGCGACGCGGTGGCGTTCTCCTGGGAGGCGGCCTGGGACCACGCGGCGGGCCTGCTGCTCGTCGAGGAGGCGGGCGGCACCCACCTGACCGTCACGGGCGAGCCCTTCCGCGTCACGGGGGGCAACGAGTTGCCGTTCACCGCCGCCCGCGACGCCGCCACCGCCCGCCGCCTGGTGGCCCTGCTCTCGGGGGAGGCCGCCTGATCCGCCGGGCCCGTCCGGCGGCCCGCTCCGGCGCCGGTGCCCGTCCGGCGGCGCGCTCTGGCGCCGGTGCCTGTCGGCGGGCGGCCGGTGGGTGCCCCTTCGCGCCGGTGCCTGCCGATGCCCGCCCAGCGGTACGCGCCCGCACCCCTGTCCGTCCGTGCCCGGCGGCGGTGCACCCCGGCGCCCGGCGGCGGTGTGCGTCGGCCTCCGTGACGGCCGGCGCCCGGCGGCGGTGTCCCCCGGCCCCCGTGCCCGCCGGTGCTCGGGCCTATCCTGATCCGAGTGGCCGTCGGCTGACGAAGGGGTCCGAAGGTGCCGATGCTGGACGCGGTCGTGGTGGGGGCGGGGCCGAACGGGCTGACGGCCGCCGTGGAGCTGGCCCGGCGCGGTTTCTCCGTCGCCGTCTTCGAGGCCCGGGACACCGTGGGCGGCGGCGCCCGCACCGAGGAGCTGACCCTGCCCGGCTTCCGGCACGACCCGTGCTCCGCGGCGCACCCCCTCGCCATCAACTCACCGGCGTTCCGCGCCCTGCCCCTGGAGCGCTACGGCCTGCGATGGCTGCACGCCCCGCTGCCCATGGCGCACCCCTTCCCCGACGGCTCCGCCGCCGTGCTGTCCCGCTCGGTCGGCGAGACCGCCGCCTCCTTCGGCCCCCGGGACGCGGGCACCTACCGCAGACTGGTCGAGCCGTTCCTGCCCCGCTGGGACACCCTCGTCCGCGACTTCATGTCCCTGCCGCTCAGCGCCCTGCCGCGGGACCCGGTCACCCTCGCCCGCTTCGGCCTGGCCGGGCTGCCCCCGTCGACCTGGCTGATCCGCCGGTTCCGCGACGAGAAGGCGAAGGCCCTGTTCGCCGGGCTCGTCGCGCACGTGATGGCCCCGCTCAGCGGCCTGGCGACCGGTGCCGTCGGCCTGGTCTTCGCCCTCGCCGCGCACGCCCGCGGCTGGCCCGTCGCCCGCGGCGGCTCGCAGGCGATCTCGGACGCCCTCGCCGCCCACCTCCTCGACCTCGGCGGCACCGTCCACACCGACTACGAGGTCAAGCGCCTGGACGACCTGCCGCCCGCCCGCGCCTACGTCTTCGACACCTCACCCACCGCCCTCGCCCGCATCGCCGGCCTCGGCAACCACTACGACACCTTCCGGTACGGCCCCGCCGCCTTCAAGATCGACTACGCGCTGGACGGACCGGTCCCGTGGACCGCGCCGGAGGCCCGCACCGCCGGCACCGTGCAGATCGGCGCGGACAGCGCGGAGATCGGCGCCGCCCTGCACGCGGCGGCCCGCGCGGGCCGGGCCCCGGACAAGCCGTTCCTCATCACGACCCAGCCCGGCGTCGCCGACCCCACCCGCGCCCCCGCCGGCAAACAGGTCTTCTGGGCCTACGGCCACGTCCCCAACAACTGGACCGGTGACCTCACCGACGCGATAGAACGCCAACTGGAGCGCTTCGCCCCCGGCTTCCGCGACCGGGTCCTCGCCCGCGCCGTCGCCGGCCCGCCCCAGTTGGCCGCCCGCAACGCCAACTACGTCGGCGGGGACATCGCCTCCGGCGCGGCCTCCGGACTCCAGCTCCTGCTCCGCCCGAAACTGTCCCTGTTCCCGTACTCCACCCCGCACCCGGCCGTCTTCATCTGCTCCTCGTCCACCCCGCCGGGCCCCGGCGTGCACGGCATGTCCGGGCACAACGCGGCGAAGGCCGTCTGGCGGAGGCTGCGGCAGACATGACCGCCATCACCCTGGTCCAGGGCGACATCACCCTGCAGAGCGCCGACGCGATCGTCAACGCGGCCAACTCCTCCCTCCTCGGCGGAGGCGGCGTCGACGGCGCCATCCACCGCCGGGGCGGCCCGGAGATCCTCGCCGAGTGCCGAGGACTGCGCGCCTCGCGGTACGGCAAGGGCCTGCCCACCGGCATGGCGGTCGCCACCACCGCCGGTGCGCTGGACGCGCGCTGGGTGATCCACACGGTCGGCCCGGTCTGGTCCGCCACCGAGGACCGCTCCGCCCTCCTCGCCTCCTGCTACCGCGAAAGCCTCCGCGTCGCCGACGAGTTGGGCGCCCGCACGGTCGCGTTCCCGGCCGTCTCCGCCGGTGTCTACGGCTGGCCGATGGACGACGCGGCCCGCATCGCCGTGGAGACGGTACGGGCCACGCCGACCGCCGTCGAGGAGGTCCGGTTCGTCCTCTTCGACGCCCGCGCGCACGAGGCGTTCACCCGACGACTCGGCTGACCCCCCGCCCGGCCCCACCCCCGCCCCGGCCCGCACCACCCCCGCCCGCGCACGAACCGACAAAGTCCGACGGGGTAATTGATTCGGTTGTGTTCGGGTCCTAGGGTGACCGTGTTTCCGTAGTCGCTCCCTCACCCGCAGTCGCGACGCACCCCCTTCCGCAACTGCCCCGCCCGCACCGTGCGTTGAGCCGCCCCCACGATCCTCACGGAAGGCCACGGTCATGCCGCACCCGCCCGTGTCACCCGCCGCCCGCCCCCGCCCGGTGGTCAGCCGCCGCCGGCTCCTGGAGGGCGGTGCCGCTGTCCTCGGCGCGCTCGCCCTGTCCGCCCCGCCCGGCAGGGCCGGCGCGGCCACCCCAGACGGCCCCCCGGAGTGGAACGACTTCGGGGTGTTCCGGGTCGGCACCGAGCCGCCGCACACCACGCTCATGCCGTACCCCGGCGTCCGCGAGGCCCTCGCCGCCGACCGCACCCGCTCCCCGTACCGGCTCAGCCTCGACGGCACCTGGAAGTTCGCCTACGCGGACCGCCCCGGCGACCGCGACCCCGACTTCCACCGCACCGACCTGGACGACGGCGACTGGGACCGCATCCCGGTCCCCTCCGTCTGGCAGACGCACGGCTACGACCGGCCGATCTACCTCAACATCACCTACCCGTACTGGGGCCCCAACGGCCTCGGCGAGGACCCGCAACCGCCCGCCGCGCCGACCCGCTACAACCCGGTCGGCCAGTACCGGCGCACCTTCACCGTCCCCCGCGACTGGTCCGGCCGCCGCACCTTCCTGCACTTCGAGGGCGTCAAGTCCGCCCACTACGTGTGGATCAACGGCGAGCTGGCCGGCTACGACGAGGACTCCTGCACACCTTCCGAGTACGACATCACCGACCGCCTCAGGCCCGGCACCAACCAGATCGCCGTGGAGGTCTACCGCTACTCCGACGGCGACTGGCTGGAGGACCAGGACATGATCCGGCTGAGCGGCATCTTCCGCTCGGTCTACCTGTACTCCACCCCGGCCGTGCACCTGCGCGACTTCAAGATCGACACGCTGCTCGACGACACGTACACCGACGCCGAACTGTCCGTCACCGCCGCCGTGCGGGCCTACGGCGGCGCCGGGGCCGGGCGGCACACCGTGGAGACCCAGCTCTACGACGCCCGCGGCCACGCCGTCTGGTCCCGGCCGCTGCGGGCCGCCGCCGATCTCGGCACGGTCGGCGCCGGCGAGGATCTCACCGTACGCTCCGCCAAAGGTGTGCCCGCGCCGAAGCTGTGGTCGGCCGAACACCCGCACCTCTACACCGCCGTCCTCCAACTGCGCGACCCCGCCGGGAAGGTGATCGAGACCCTCTCGCACCGCGTCGGCTTCCGGGAGTTCGCGCTCAGGGCCGGCCTGATGCGGATCAACGGCAGGCCCGTCTCCCTGCGCGGCACCAACCGCCACGAGATGCACCCCGACCACGGCACCGCCCTCACCCGCGAGAACCTGGTCGAGGACATCCGGATCATCAAGCGGATGAACATCAACAGCGTCCGCACCTCGCACTACCCCAACCACCCGCTCTGGTACGAACTCGCCGACGAGTACGGCCTGTACCTCGTCGACGAGACCAACCTGGAGACCCACGGCATCCGCGACGACTACCCCGGCAGCCACCCCGAGTGGACCGCGGCGTGCGTGGCCCGCGTCCAGAACATGGTCCACCGGGACAAGAACCACGCCAGCGTCGTCATCTGGTCCCTCGGCAACGAGGCCGGCACCGGCTCCACCTTCACCGCCATGCACGACTGGGTCCGCTCCTACGACACCACCCGCGTCATCCAGTACGAGGGCGACGACCGCCCCGGCATCAGCGACATCCGCTCCGAGATGTACGACACCCCCCAGCGCGTCGAACAGCGCGCGAAGGACACCACCGACACCCGGCCGTACGTGATGATCGAGTACGCCCACTCGATGGGCAACTCCACCGGCAACCTCTTCAAGTACTGGGACCTGATCCGCCGTTACGACGTCCTCCAGGGCGGCTGGATCTGGGACTTCGTCGACCAGTCGCTGACCTGGCCGGTCCCCGGGCGCACCCTGCTCACCGAGACGGGCCCCGCCGGACTGCGCGGCGAGATCCTCACCGCCGCGGGCCGCTTCGACCGCACGGAGGGCCTGTCCGGCCCCGCGGTCTTCGCCCGCGACGAGAGCCTGGACCTGACCGGCTCGCTCACCCTGGAGGCGTGGGTCACCCCGCACTTCACCGGCTACCACCAGCCGGTCATCGCCAAGGGCGACACCCAGTACGCGCTCAAACTGAACAACCGCACCCTGGAGTTCTTCCTGTACTCCGGCGGCCAGTGGATCACCACCACCTGGACCGTGCCGGCGGACTGGACCGGCCGCGAACACCACCTCGCGGGCGTCTTCGACGCCGACGCCGGCACCCTCACCCTGTACGTCGACGGCGAGCGCCGGGCCACCCGCACCACCGACCGCCGCCCCGCCGTCACCACCGCGCCGCTCGCCCTGGGCACCGACGCCGACAACCAGACCCGCGAGTTCAGCGGCACCATCCGCCGCGCCCGCGTCTACGCCCGCGCCCTCACCGCCGCCGAACTCGCCGACGACGGCCGCGGCCCCGGCGACGACGGCGTGCGCTTCTGGTTCGACGCGGCGACCGTGAAGACGGACCGGAAACGCCCGGAGCAGAAGACCTTCTTCGCGTACGGCGGCGACTGGGGCGACAACCCCAACGACGGCCCCTTCGTCGCCGACGGCATCGTCACCGCCGACCGCGGCCACACCGGCAAGGCCGCCGAGGTCAAGCGCGTCTACCAGGCGATCGGCGTCGAGCCCCGCTCCGGCGGACCCGGCGCGGTCACCCTGGTCAACGAGTACCTGTTCACCGACCTCCGCGAGTTCGACGGCCACTGGCAACTCGTCGCCGACGGCGAGACCGTACGCCGCGGCCGGCTCACCCGCGACCAGATGAGCGTGGCACCGCTGTCCCGCGAGGACATCACCGTCCCCGTACGGCTCCCCGACGACCCGGCGCCCGGCACCGAGTACTTCCTCGAAGTGTCCTTCACCCTCAAGGCGGACACCCCCTGGGCGAAGGCCGGCTTCGAGGTGGCCCGGCGGCAGCTCCCGCTCGACGCCGGTGTCCCCGCCGTCACCCCCGTACCCCTCGCCCGGGTCCCGTCGCTGCGCCACCGCGACGGCGCCGACGAGGTCACCGTCGACGGCCGCGGCTTCACGGTCACCGTCGACAAACGCACCGGCACCATCACCTCGTACGTCGCGCGGGGCGTCCGGCTGATCACCTCCGGGCCGGTGCCCAACTTCTGGCGGGCGCCCACCGACAACGACCACGGCAACGGCCAGCACACCCGCAACCAGACCTGGCGCGACGCCGGCGCCCGGCGCGAGGTGACCGGCGTCGAGGTCCGCGCGCACGGCGGGCGGGCCGTCGAGATCCGGGTGGCCGGCACCCTGCCGACCACGGTGCGGTCCTCGTACACCACCACCTACACGGTGTTCGGCAACGGCGAGATCAAGGTCGACAACACGCTGCACCCGGGCGCCCCGAACCTGCCCTACCTTCCCGAGGTCGGCACGATCCTGTTCCTGCCGCGCCGCCTGGACCGGCTGCACTGGTACGGCCGGGGCCCCGAGGAGAACCACTGGGACCGGAACACCGGCACCGACGTCGGCCGGTACTCCGGGACCGTCGCCGGGCAGTGGACGCCCTACATCCGGCCCCAGGAGAACGGCAACAAGACCGACGTCCGCTGGGCCGCCCTCACCGACGCCCGCGGCACCGGGCTGCTCGCCACCGGCGAACCCCTGCTGGAGGTCAACGCCTCGCACTTCACGCCCGAGGACCTCTCCACGGGCGTCCGGCACGACTACCAACTCACCCCCAGGGACGCCGTCGTACTGCGGCTGAACCACCGTCAGATGGGGGTGGGCGGCGACAACAGTTGGGGCGCGCACACCCACGACGAGTTCAAACTCTTCGCCGACCGGGACTACGCCTACACCTACCGGCTGCGCCCGCTGACCGACGTCCGGGACGCCACCGGGATGTCGCGCCGGCCCACCGCACTGGATTAGCGGTCCGGGAGCCCGGGGTAACCGGGCTCCCATGGGTGACGTACTGGTCGGAGCATGCGGGTGGACGGACCGGCAACTGGCCGCCAGCGGTTGGTATCCGCGCGGGCGGCGGGACGCCGAGGGGAGGCTGCGGCACTACGCCTCCCGGCTGCCGGTCGTCGAGGTCGACTCCGGGTACTACGCGCTGCCCCGCCGCCGCAACAGCGAACTGTGGGTGGAGCGCACCCCCGAGGGCTTCCGCTTCGACGTCAAGGCGTTCTCGCTGCTCACCGGCCACCCCACCCGCCGCGAGGCGCTGCCCGCCGATCTGCGGGCCCGCGGCGACGGACCGGCGGGCCCGGCGCTGCTGGACGAGGTGTGGGGGCGGTTCGCCGAGGCCGTCGAGCCGTTGCGCAAGGCGGACAGGCTGGGCGGCGTGCTGTTCCAGTTCCCGCCCTGGTTCGCACCCGGCCCGGACGCCGAGCGCACGCTGGAGGAGTGCGCGGAACGCACCGCGGGCTGGCCCCTGGCCGTGGAGTTCCGGCACCCCGGATGGTGGTCGCCGACGTGCGCCGAGGACACCCGCGCGCTGCTCACCGGCCTTGGCGCCACCGCCGTCGGCGTCGACATGGCCCAGGGCCTGTCCGGCTCCCTGCCGCCCGTCCTGCCGGTGACCCGGCCCGGCCTCGCCGTCGTCCGCTTCCACGGCCGCAGCAGGTCCTGGGGGAGGGGCAGCAAGGAGGACCGGTTCCGCCACGACTACGACGTCACCGAACTCGCCGCGTGGGTGCCCCGGCTCCGGCGCGCGGCCCGGCACACCGAGGAACTGCACGTGCTGTTCAACAACTGCTGCGGCGACGCCGCCGTACGCGCCGCCGAGACCATGCGGGACCTGCTCAGCCGGCCGGGTCGCTGAGCCCCAGCCGCAGATGCTCCACGTGGTACACGGCCTGGTCGAGCAGCTCGGCGACATGGGCGTCGTGCAGCGCGTACACCACCGACCGGCCGCGCCGCTCGCCCACCACCAGACCCAGGTTGCGCAGCAGCCGCAACTGGTGGGAGCACGCCGACTGCTCCATGCCGACCTCCGCCGCCAGCTCGGTGGCGGGCAGCGGCCCCTCGCGCAGCTTGGCCAGGATCAGCAGCCGGGACGGCGTGGACAGGGCCTGGAGGGTGGTGGCGACCTTGGCGACATTGCCCGCGTCCAGACGCACCCGCTCGGCGGTGTCCTTCGCGGGGGTGGCGGCTCCGTGACCCATGCGGCCATCTTACGCACCGCCCCCGAGACGCCCCCCGGCCCCGGTGAGCGGGAGGTCGATGTCGGAATCTCGCCAGCCCCGGCGGGTCCGCACCGCCATCCTGGAGGCATGCGGAACGCGATGCACACCGACACCGAGCGCTGCGTGCGCGCCGTCCGGTCCCAGGACGCGCGCTTCGACGGCTGGTTCTTCACGGCCGTCACCACGACCGGCATCTACTGCCGGCCGAGCTGCCCGGTGGTGCCGCCCAAGCCGGAGAACATGACCTTCTACCCGAGCGCGGCCGCCTGCCAGCAGGCCGGGTTCCGGGCCTGCAAGCGGTGCCGCCCGGACACCAGCCCCGGCTCCCCGGAGTGGAACCACCGCGCCGACCTCACCGCCCGCGCGATGCGGCTGATCGCCGACGGCGTCGTGGACCGCGCCGGCGTGCCCGGCCTCGCCGCCCGGCTCGGCTACAGCACCCGGCAGATAGAACGCCAGCTCCTCGCCGAACTCGGCGCCGGACCCCTCGCGCTCGCCCGCGCGCAGCGCGCCCGGACCGCCCGGCTGCTCATCGAGACGACCTCGCTGCCGATGGCGGAGATCGCCTTCGCCGCCGGGTTCGCCTCCGTGCGCGCCTTCAACGACACCGTCCGCGAGGTCTTCGCCCTCTCCCCGACCGAGCTGCGCGCCCGCGCGCCCAGGACCGGCCCCGGCACCGCCCCGGGCACCCTCGCCCTGCGCCTGCCGTTCCGCGCCCCCCTCAACCCCGACAACCTCTTCGGCCACCTCGCCGCCACCGCCGTACCGGGCGTGGAGGAGTGGCGGGAGGGCGCCTACCGCCGCACCCTGCGCCTGCCCTACGGCCACGGCACCGTCGCCCTCGCCCCGCGCCCCGACCACATCGCCTGCCGGCTCTCCCTGAGCGACCCCAGGGACCTGACCGTCGCCATCAGCCGCTGCCGGCGCCTGCTCGACCTGGACGCCGACCCGGCCGCCATCGACGGCCAGCTCGGCGCCGACCCGCTGCTCGCGCCGCTGGTCGACAAGGCGCCGGGGCGGCGGGTGCCGCGCACGGTCGACGAGGCCGAGTTCGCCGTCCGCGCGGTCCTCGGCCAGCAGGTCTCCACCGCCGCCGCCCGCACCCACGCCGCCCGCCTGGTCCTCGCGCACGGCGACCCGGTGGACGACCCCGAGGGCGGCCTCACCCACCTCTTCCCCACCCCCGAGGCCCTCGCGGCGGCCGACCCCGGGGCGCTGGCGATGCCGCGCACCCGCCGGACCACGTTCACCACCCTGGTCCGCCATCTGGCCGACGGCTCGCTGGGCCTCGGCGTGGACAGCGACTGGGCGGACACCCGCGCCCGCCTCCTCGCGCTGCCCGGCTTCGGCCCCTGGACCGCCGACGTCATCGCCATGCGCGCCCTCGGCGACCCCGACGCCTTCCTCCCCACCGACCTCGGCATCCGCCGCGCCGCCCGGGACCTCGGGCTGCCGTCCACCCCGGCGGCGCTCACCGCCCGCGCGGCGGCCTGGCGGCCCTGGCGGGCGTACGCCGTGCAGTACCTGTGGGCGACCGACAGCCACCCGATCAACTTCCTGCCCCAGTGAGGCACCGCGTGAAGCAGCACACCGTCACCGACAGCCCCTACGGCCCCCTCACCCTGGTCGCCGACGACGGCGTCCTGAGCGGCCTCTACATGACCGACCAGCGCCACCGCCCGGCCGAGGAGAGCTTCGGGCCCCGCGACGAGCGCCCCTTCGGCGAGGCGATCGACCAGCTCACCGCCTACTTCGCGGGCGACCTGAAGGAATTCACCCTGGAGCTGCGCCTGAACGGCACCCCGTTCCAGCGCACGGTCTGGGACCGGCTGCGGGCCATCCCCTACGGCGAGACACGCACCTACGGCGAACTCGCCGCCGAGCTGGGCAACCCCGCCGCCTCCCGCGCCGTCGGCCTCGCCAACGGCCGCAACCCGATCGGCATCGTCGTCCCCTGCCACCGCGTCATCGGCGCCGGCGGGAGCCTCACCGGCTACGGCGGCGGCCTGGAGCGCAAGCGCCGGCTGCTGGACTTCGAACGGGGGGCGGCGCTGTTCTGACCGGCCGGCCGCCGCGTCGTACGCCGTCAGCGGCCGACGCGGCGGCCGTTCTCCAGCTCCGCCGGCCCCGAGCCCTCGGCCAGCACGTCCAGGGCGGCCAGGACCCGGCCGTGCAGGGGGCCGAGGAGGAAGCCGGCGAGGTCCTCGCGGGGGACCAGCCGCCAGGACAGCAGCTCCTCCTCCTGGAGCCGGATCGCCTTCAGGTCGTCCTCGGTGAGGACCCCGCCGTCGTACAGGTACGCCACCAGCGGCGGCCGGCCCGTGCCCGGCACCCAGTCGACCGCGAGCAGCGGGCCCAGGGTGACGTCCAGGCCGATCTCCTCGGCCGTCTCCCGGCGCGCGCCCTGCCGGGGCGTCTCACCGGCGTCGGACTCCACCGTGCCGCCGGGCAGCGCCCAGCCCTCGCGGTAGTTCGGCTCGACCAGCAGGACGCGGCCCTCGGCGTCCCGGAACAGGGCGGCGGCACCGGCCAGGACCCGGGGGAGGCCGGCGATGTACGTGGCGTAGTCAGCAGTGCTCATCCCGGAAGCCTAACCAGGGGGCACCCGGCGCATTCCGGGCCGTTCGTCCCGTTCCAGCGGGTGGGCGGGGGCATGACGGCCGGGGCGTGCTGCGGTTAAGGTCGCAGCGGCGCGACTGCCTTGACGTGCGCAAGGCTCGGAGAGCAAGGGGAGAGCAAGGTGGCTGACGCTTCAGTGGACGGGACCCGCCGGGTACTGGTGGCCGCGGACAAGTTCAAGGGCTCGCTGACGGCCGTCGAGGTCGCCGAGCGGGTGACGGCCGGGCTGCGCCGGGTGGCGCCGGACGTGACGGTCGAGGCGCTGCCGGTCGCCGACGGCGGCGACGGGACGGTGGCCGCGGCGGTCGCGGCCGGGTTCGAACGCCGGGAGGTACGGGTCGCCGGCCCGCTCGGCGCGGAGGTGACGGCGGCGTTCGCGCTGCGCGACGGCACGGCGGTCGTGGAGATGGCCGAGGCGAGCGGGCTCCAGCGGCTTCCGGCCGGGGTGCTGGCGCCGCTGACGGCGTCCACGTACGGCTCCGGTGAGCTGCTGCGGGCCGCGCTGGACGCGGGCGCCCGGACCATCGTGTTCGGGGTCGGCGGCAGCGCGACCACGGACGGCGGCGCGGGGATGCTGTCGGCGCTGGGCGCGCGGTTCCTGGACGCCCGGGGGGAGCCGGTGCCGCCGGGGGGTGGCGGGCTCGCCGAGCTGGCCTCGGCGGACCTGTCCGGACTCGACCCCCGGCTGTCCGGCGTGGAACTCGTCCTCGCCAGTGACGTCGACAATCCGCTGACCGGGCCGAAGGGGGCGCCCGCGGTCTACGGCCCGCAGAAGGGGGCCTCGCCGGACGACGTGGCCGCGCTCGACGCGGCGCTCGACCGCTTCGCCAAGGTCCTGGAGGGGGCGGTGGGGGCACGGGCCGCCGAGTACGCCGCCTCGCCGGGCGCGGGGGCGGCGGGCGGCATCGGGTACGGGGCGCTGCTGCTGGGGGCGCGGTTCCGGCCGGGCATCGAGGTGATGCTCGACGTCCTGGGCTTCGGTCCCGCGGTGGAGCGGGCCGGACTGGTCATCACGGGCGAGGGCTCGCTGGACGAGCAGACCCTGCACGGCAAGGCGCCCGCCGGGGTCGCGGCGGCGGCG
Source organism: Streptomyces sp. NPDC000134 (assembly GCF_042899225.1). Taxonomy (NCBI): domain Bacteria; kingdom Bacillati; phylum Actinomycetota; class Actinomycetes; order Kitasatosporales; family Streptomycetaceae; genus Streptomyces; species Streptomyces sp. NPDC000134. Next base: position 267,376 of record NZ_JBIAZN010000010.1, on the reverse strand, counting down.
CGGGCGGCCGGCAAGGAGGTCGTCGCGGTGTGCGGGAGGCTGGCGCTGCCGGCGGAGGCGCTCGGGCGGGCGGGCATCCGCCGCGCCTACCCGCTGACGGACGTCGAGCCGGACGTGACGGTGTGCATCGCCGACGCGGGCCCGATCCTCGAACGCGTGGCCGAGCAGATCGGCCGCGACTTCCTGAACTGAGGCCGGGTCACGCACCCGTCCGTGCCTCTCGGCCGACCGAGTCGGGTGGCGGGCGGGTGCGGGTCCGGGGGCTGGGGGCGGAGCCCCCGGCAGGAAGCGCCGGGGTACGAAAAAGCGGGCCTCGGACCGAATCCGGTCCGAGGCCCGCCCGGCGGAACGTCACGGCAACTGCGCCGTCCGCGCCTCACGCCGATTGTCCCGGAAGTTGTTCACCTTGCGAGCCGTGGCGAACAGGGGGATCACCGCCCCCATGACCAACTGCAGCGCACAGCCCGTCTGCAGCAGCAACTGCCCGCTCGGCGCGTCGAACGCCCACCCCGCCAGCAGCCCCATCGACAGCACGATCCACGACAGCATCGCCACCGCGAGCCGCCCCCGCGGCTTCGGGTACTCCACCCGGCTCACCATCAGCCAGGCCGTCCCGATGATCGCCAGCACCGTCGCCACGAACGGCAGTTCGAGGAGCACGATCGAGACGACCGTCAGCGCCCCGAACGGCGACGGCATCCCCTGGAACGTGCCGTCCTTCACCGTCACGCAGGAGAATCTCGCCAGCCGCAGCACGACCGCCAGCAGCACCACGATCGCCCCGACCGCCGCCAGCCGCTGATGCGCGTCGTCGGCGACCATGCCGTAGACGAGGACGAAGTACGCCGGCGCCAGCCCGAAGCTGATCAGGTCGGAGAGGTTGTCAAGCTCCGCGCCCATCGGCGAGGACCGCAGCTTGCGTGCGACGAGCCCGTCGAACAGGTCGAAGACGGCCGCGCACAGCATCAGGATCACGGCCGTCGCGGCGCTGTGCCGCGCCATGCCGCTCTCCTGGCTGCCCTGGAGGTGCGGGATGAGGATGCCGGTGGTGGTGAAGTACACCGCCATGAAGCCGCACGTGGCGTTGCCGAGGGTCAGGGTGTCCGCTATCGACAGGCGGAGCGAGAGCGGCATCTCCTCCTGCTCGAAGACCTCGTCGGCCTCGTCGGCCTCCGGGACCCAGTTCGCCTTGGTGTCCGGATCAATCACGGTCAATGCGAGTCACCCCTGCCACGGTCTTCTGACCGACCTCGACCGCGACCTCCACGCCCTCCGGCAGGTAGAGGTCGACACGCGAGCCGAAGCGGATCAGGCCGATCCGCTCACCCTGCTCGACCTTGGTGCCCTGCGGCACGTACGGGACGATACGACGGGCCACCGCGCCGGCGATCTGGATCATCTCGATGTCACCGAGTTCGGTGTCGAAGTGCCAGACGACCCGCTCGTTGTTCTCGCTCTCCTTGTTGAAGGCGGGAACGAAACCACCGGGCACGTGCTCGACCGAGGTGACCGTGCCGGACAGCGGCGCGCGGTTCACATGGACGTTGAGCGGGCTCATGAAGATGGCGACGCGGGTGCGGCCGTCCTTCCACGGCATGATGCTCTGCACCACGCCGTCGGCGGGCGAGATGACCCGGCCCTGGGCGACCTCGCGCTCGGGGTCGCGGAAGAACCACAGCATCCCCGCCGCCAGCGCGGTGACGGGGACGGCGACGGCCTTGGCGGCTCCCGAGCGGCGGGCGCGGACCAGGCTGACGGCCGCGGTGGCGACGGTCGGGAGGAGCCACGGCGATGCTCCGCGCGCGAGGCGTACGCCGGCGAGGCTGTCGCGAGGTGCAGAGGTTTGGCTGTGGGGCATGGATGACCTTCGTAGCGGATGAGGCCGCGCTCTGACGGGGGACGGCGGCTTTTCGGCGATCGTAGCGGCTCGGGGCCGCAACTGGGTAAGCCAGGAAGCCGAGTCGGCGGCCGAGGGGCCCCTACGGGGTGTGATCTTCTTCTCCAAGAAAACACCCCGTATCCGGACATTCAGCCCTGGAATCGATACTCTTCGAGCAGCCTGCGCCCGATGATCATTTTCTGGATCTCGGCGGTCCCTTCACCGATCAGCAGCATCGGCGCTTCCCGGTAGAGGCGCTCGATCTCGTACTCCTTGGAGAAACCGTAGCCACCGTGGATACGGAAGGCGTCCTCCACGACCTCCTTGCAGTACTCGGACGCGAGGTACTTGGCCATCCCCGCCTCCAGGTCGTTTCGTTCGCCGGAGTCCTTTTTGCGTGCGGCGTTCACCATCATCGCATGCGCCGCCTCGACCTTGGTGGCCATCTCGGCCAGCTTGAACTGGATGGCCTGATGCTGGGCGATCGGCTTGCCGAAAGTGTGACGCTCCTGGGCGTACCGGACACCCAGCTCGAAGGCACGCTGGGCGACGCCGCAGCCACGCGCCGCGACATTCACCCGTCCCACCTCCACACCGTCCATCATTTGGTAAAAACCTCGGCCGGTGGTCCCGCCGAGCACCCGATCGGCCGGAACGCGCAGTCCGTCCATGATCAACTCGGTGGTGTCGACGCCCTTGTAGCCCATCTTGTCGATCTTCCCGGGGATGGTCAGACCGGGGCGCACCTCGCCGAACCCGGGCTCCTTCTCCACCAGGAACGTCGTCATCGACCGGTGCGGGGCGGTCCCCTCGGGGTGACCCTCGTCACTGCGGACCAGGACGGCCACCAGGGACGACGTACCGCCGTTGGTGAGCCACATCTTCTGGCCGGTCAGCACGTACTCGTCGCCGTCCCGGACGGCCTTGGACGTGATCGCCGAGACGTCCGAGCCGAGCGCCGGCTCCGACATGGAGAACGCGCCGCGGATGTCCCCGGCGGCCATCCGGGGCAGGAAGTACTCCTTCTGCTCCGCCGTGCCGTGCTGCTTGAGCATGTACGCCACGATGAAGTGGGTGTTGATGATGCCGGACACCGACATCCAGCCGCGGGCGATCTCCTCCACGCACAGCGCGTAGGTGAGCAGCGACTCGCCCAGGCCGCCGTACTCCTCGGGGATCATCAGGCCGAACAGGCCGAGTTCCTTCAGGCCGTCCACGATGGCCTGGGGGTACTCGTCGCGGTGCTCCAGTCGGGTGGCGACCGGGATGATCTCCTTGTCCACGAAGTCGCGGACGGTGGCCAGGATCTCCTGCTGGACGTCGGTCAGACCGGCGGTCTGGGCGAGGCGCGCCATCGCTACTTCCCCTGTTCCCTCAGCTCGGGGCGGCCCGGCTGTTCGCCGCCGCGCTCCTCGGTGTACGTCTCGGTGGGCACCATCACCTTGCGGCGGAACACGCACACCAGGGTGCCGTCCTGCTTGTAGCCCTTGGTCTCCACGTGCACGATGCCGCGGTCGCCCTTGGACTTCGACGGCCACTTGTCCAGCACGGTCGTCTCGCCGTAGACGGTGTCGCCGTGGAAGGTCGGCGCCACGTGCCGGAGCGACTCGATCTCCAGGTTGGCGATCGCCTTGCCCGAGACGTCCGGCACGGACATGCCGAGCAGCAGGCTGTAGACGTAGTTGCCGACCACCACGTTCTTGCCGAAGTCGGTGGTGTGCTCGGCGTAGTGGGCGTCCAGGTGGAGCGGGTGGTGGTTCATGGTGAGGAGGCAGAAGAGGTGGTCGTCGTACTCCGTGACCGTCTTGCCCGGCCAGTGCTTGTACGTCGCCCCGACCTCGAACTCCTCGTAGGTGCGGCCGAACTGCATCGCGCTCACGCCTCCGGGATCTCGAACGTGCTGGTCCGCCTCATGCCGGCCGCGCGGCCCTTGCCCGCGATCACCAGCGCCATCTTCCGGCTGGCCTCGTCGATCATCTCGTCGCCGAGCATCGCCGAGCCCTTCCTGCCGCCCGCCTCGGACGTGTAGTACTCGTACGCGTCCAGGATCAGCTCGGCGTGGTCGTAGTCCTCCTGGGACGGCGAGAAGATCTCGTTGGACGCCTCGACCTGGCCCGGGTGCAGCACCCACTTGCCGTCGAAGCCGAGGGCGGCGGCGCGCCGGGCGACCTCGCGGTAGCCGTCGACGTTGCGGATCTGGAGGTAGGGGCCGTCGATCGCCTGGAGGTCGTTGGCGCGGGCGGCCATCAAGATCTTCATCAGGATGTAGTGATAGGCGTCCGCCGGGTAGCCGGGCGGCTGCTCGCCCACGACGAGCGACTTCATGTTGATCGACGCCATGAAGTCGGCCGGTCCGAAGATGATCGTCTCGATACGCTGACTGGCCGACGCGATCGCATTGACGTTGTTGAGGCCCTGTGCGTTCTCGATCTGCGCCTCGATGCCGATGCGGCCCACCTCGAAGCCCATCGTCTTCTCGATCTGCGTCAACAGCAGATCCAGGGCGACGATCTGCTGGGCGTCCTGCACCTTCGGCAGCATGATGCAGTCGAGGTTCTGCCCCGCGCCCTCGACGACCGTCACGACGTCCCGGTACGTCCACTCGGTCGTCCAGTCGTTGACGCGGACCACCCTCGTCTTGCCCGTCCAGTCGCCCTCGTTGAGGAACTTGACGACGGTGTGCCGCGCCTCGGGCTTGGCGAGCGGCGCGCACGCGTCCTCCAGGTCGAGGAAGACCTGGTCGGCCGGGAGGCCCTGGGCCTTCTCCAGGAACCGCGGGTTCGAGCCCGGCACGGCCAGACAGGAACGCCGGGGACGAAGGCGGTTGACGGTAGTCATGCGGGGACCTCCAGGGGGTCGAGCTCGTTCGCGTTCCGGATCTCGTCCACGATCCGGCCGATGATGCCGGTGATGTCGAAGTCCTTCGGGGTGAAGACCGCGGCCACTCCGGCGGCCCGCAGCGCTTCGGCGTCACTGCTGGGGATGATGCCACCGGCGATCACCGGTATCTCTGTGGCACCGGCCACACGCAGCCGCTGGAGCACGTCGGGGACGAGCCGCGCGTGCGAGCCGGACAGGATGGACAGGCCCACCGCGTGCACGTCCTCGGCCAGGGCCGCGTCCACGATCTGCTCCGGGGTCAGCCGGATGCCCTGGTAGACCACCTCGAAGCCGGCGTCCCGGGCCCGCACCGCGATCTGCTCGGCGCCGTTGGAGTGCCCGTCCAGGCCGGGCTTGCCGACCAGGAAGCGCAGCTTGCCCACGCCCAGGTCCCGGGCGGTCAGCTCCGCCGCCCGGCGCACCCGGGCCAGCGCGCTGCCCTCCGCGGCGGTGACCGCCACGGGCGCCGAGGACACGCCCGTCGGGGCGCGGAACTCGCCGAACACCTCGCGCAGGGCGCCGGCCCACTCGCCGGTGGTGACCCCGCAGCGCGCGCACTCCAGGGTCGCCTCCATGAGGTTCTCGGTGCCGCGGGCCGCCTCCTTCAGCCGCTCCAGCGCCGAGGAGCACCGGGGGTGGTTGAACGGCGGCTGCCAGCGGGTGTCCCGCCACTGCTGGAGCGCGGCGACGACCTGGGCCTCGACCGCCGGGTCCACCGTCTGGATCGCGGTGTCCAGGTCGGCGGTGAGCGGGTTGGGCTCGGTGGTCCCGAAGGCGTTGACGCCGACGATCTTCTCCTCGCCGGACTCGATCCGGGCCCGCCGCTCGGCGTGCGAGGCGACCAGCCGGGACTTGAGGTAGCCCGACTCGACGGCGGCCATCGCGCCGCCCATCTCCTCGATCCGCCGCATCTCGCCGAGCGCGTCGGCGACCAGCTCGTCCACCTTGGTCTCGATCACCTTCGAGCCCTCGAAGATGTCGTCGTACTCCAGCAGGTCGCTCTCGTAGGCCAGCACCTGCTGGATGCGCAGCGACCACTGCTGGTCCCAGGGGCGGGGCAGGCCCAGCGCCTCGTTCCAGGCGGGCAGTTGCACGGCACGCGCACGTGCGTCCTTGGAGAGGGTGACGCCCAGCATCTCCAGCACGATCCGCTGGACGTTGTTCTCCGGCTGCGCCTCGGTCAGACCGAGGGAGTTGACCTGGACGCCGTAGCGGAAGCGGCGGTGCTTGGGGTTCTCGATGCCGTACCGCTCGCGGGTGACCTGGTCCCAGATGCGGCCGAAGGCGCGCATCTTGCACATCTCCTCGACGAAGCGGACGCCCGCGTTGACGAAGAAGGAGATCCGGCCGACGACGTCCCCCATGCGCTCCCGCGGCACCTGGCCGCTGTCGCGCACGGCGTCCAGGACGGCGATCGCGGTGGACATCGCGTACGCGATCTCCTGGACCGGGGTGGCGCCCGCCTCCTGCAGGTGGTAGCTGCATATGTTGATCGGGTTCCACTTCGGCAGGTGGGAGACCGTGTACGCGATCATGTCCGTGGTCAGCCGGAGGGAGGGCCCCGGCGGGAAGACGTGCGTCCCCCGGGACAGGTACTCCTTGACGATGTCGTTCTGGGTGGTGCCCTGGAGCCGGCTGATGTCCGCGCCCTGCTCCTCGGCGACGACCTGGTAGAGCGCCAGCAGCCACATGGCGGTGGCGTTGATGGTCATCGAGGTGTTGGTCCGCTCCAGGGGGATGCCCTGGAACAGCTTGCGCATGTCACCGAGGTGGGCGACCGGCACCCCCACCCGGCCGACCTCGCCGCGGGCGAGGACGTGGTCGGCGTCGTAGCCGGTCTGCGTCGGCAGGTCGAACGCCACCGACAGACCCGTCTGGCCCTTGGCGAGATTGCGCCGGTACAACTCGTTGGACGCCTCGGCCGTGGAGTGGCCGGCGTACGTGCGCATGAGCCACGGCCGGTCCCGTTCCTGCCGCGCCCGCGGCGCGGTCTGACGCTCACTCATGGACGACCTCAGACGTTCCGGAAGCGGTTGATGGCGTCGATGTGCTGGGCGCGCTTGGCCTGGTCGCGCACGCCCAGGCCCTCCTCGGGCGCCAGGCACAGCACTCCGACCTTGCCCTGGTGGAGGTTGCGGTGCACGTCGTACGCGGCCTGGCCGGTGTCCTGAAGCGGGTACACCTTGGACAGGGTCGGGTGGATCTTGCCCTTGGCGATGAGCCGGTTGGCCTCCCACGCCTCGCGGTAGTTGGCGAAGTGGGAGCCGATGATCCGCTTCAGCGACATCCACAGGTAGCGGTTGTCGTACTCGTGCATGTAGCCCGAGGTGGAGGCGCAGGTGGTGATGGTGCCGCCCTTGCGGGTGACGAAGACGGACGCGCCGAACGTCTCCCGGCCGGGGTGCTCGAAGACGATGTCGATGTCCTCGCCGCCGGTCAGCTCCCGGATGCGCTTGCCGAAGCGCTTCCACTCCTTGGGGTCCTGGGTGTGCTCGTCCTTCCAGAACCGGTAGCCCTCGGCGGTGCGGTCGATGACCGCCTCCGCGCCCATCGACCGGCAGATCTCCGCCTTCTGCGGCGAGGACACCACACAGATCGGGTTCGCGCCGCCGGCCAGCGCGAACTGGGTGGCGTACGAGCCGAGGCCGCCGCTGGCGCCCCAGATCAGCACGTTGTCGCCCTGCTTCATGCCGGCGCCGTTGCGGGAGACCAACTGGCGGTAGGCGGTGGAGTTGACCAGCCCCGGCGCGGCGGCCTCCTCCCAGCTCAGGTGGCCCGGCTTGGGCATGAGCTGGTTGGACTTCACCAGGGCGATCTCGGCGAGCCCGCCGAAGTTGGTCTCGAAGCCCCAGATCCGCTGCTCCGGGTCGAGCATCGTGTCGTTGTGCCCGTCCGAGGACTCCAGCTCCACGGAGAGGCAGTGCGCGACGACCTCGTCGCCCGGCTTCCAGGAGTTCACCCCGGGGCCGGTGCGCAGCACCACGCCCGCGAGGTCGGAGCCGATGATGTGGTACGGCAGGTCGTGCCGCCTGGCCAGCTCGCTGGTGCGGCCGTAGCGCTCCAGGAACCCGAAGGTGGACAGCGGCTCGAAGATCGAGGTCCACACCGAGTTGTAGTTGACCGAGGAGGCCATCACGGCCACCAGGGCCTCGCCGGGGCCCAGTTCGGGCACCGGCACCTCGTCCAGGTGGATCGACTTGCGGGGGTCCTTGTCGCGGGTCTGGAGGCCCGCGAACATCTCCGTCTCGTCCTTGTGCACGGTGATCGCGCGGTACGACTCGGGCAGCGGCAGGGCGGCGAAGTCGGCCGGCGTGGAATCGGGCGACTGGATCGCGTCCAGGATGTCCTTCACGGTCACGGTGTTGCCTCCGGCGGTGAGCGCCCTGAGGGAGGGGCGCTTGAGGGGTACGTCGGTGCTGTTGCTGAAGGTGCCTGTGACGCAGGCGTCCGGGAACGCGGGCGACGGCTCGCGGGGACAGCCCGGACTCCCTCAACGTATGGCACCCCGTGTCACGCCGCAAGGCACTGGGTGCCAGAAATTGCTCTCAGATGAAATCTTTACGTAACAGATGAGCGATGATCGATCGAACGCGTGGTAAAGGGCGGGCGAAATCGGGCCCGGACACGCGAAACGGCCACCCCGGGGGGTGGCCGTCGTCACATGAGGGAGGGGAGGGTCAGCGCTCCTTCAGCGCCTGCTCGATGGCCCGCATGACCTCGCCCAGCGGGGCGTCGGTGCGGGCCACGGCCACCAGGACCTCGCCCTCGGCGGCGACCGTCGCCGGCCGCGGGGCGGCACCGCCGCGCCCGGCGCCGATGCCGCTGCCGAAGGTCTTGCGGACGATGGCGAAGGCGTGGTCGAGCTGGGTCTCCACGTCGCCCTGGCCGTCCGCGCGCAGCCAGCGCCGCAGGACGTGGTTGTGGGCGGTGACCACGGCGGAGGCGGCGACCTCGGCCAGCAGCGGGTCGTCGTTGGCGTCGTCGTCGTGGGCGTGCTCGTCGAAGTGGCCGAGGAGGTAGCGGGTGAACAGCCGCTCGTAGCGGGCGACCGACGCGATCTCCGCCTCGCGCAGGGTGGGCACCTCGCGGGTCAGCTTGTACCGGGCGACCGAGATGTCCGGGTGGTCCGCGTACATCTTCATGACTTCCTTGATGCCGCGGCACACCGTGTCGAGCGGGTGCTCGTGCGCGGGGGCGGCGTTGAGCACCGCCTCGGCGCGGACCAGGGTGTCGTCGTGGTCGGGGAAGATCGCCTCTTCCTTGGAGCGGAAGTGCCGGAAGAAGGTGCGGCGGGCCACCCCGGCCGCGGCGGCGATCTCGTCGACGGTGGTCGCCTCGTACCCCTTGGTCGCGAACAGCTCCATCGCGGCGGCCGCCAGTTCCCGGCGCATTTTCAGCCGCTGGGCGGCGGCGCGGCCACCGGCGGCACTCTCCGGCGCGTCGGACGCGGCAGGTGTACGTGAGGACTTGGCGGGCTGGGACATGCCCCGAACGTACTGCATGTGCCCAGCTCGGTGCGCACGACGGCCGAATCCCCCGCCCACGGGGGGCGGGGGAGGCACCATCGGGTCGAGCAGTCCGCCCCAGTCGTCGGCGGGCCGGAACCAGTCGCCGGGCCGGCGGTCAGCGGCGGGCATACTCGCGGAAGCCGCGGCCCGTCTTGCGGCCGAGGCAGCCCGCGGCCACCAGGTGCTCCAGCAGCGGCGCGGGGGCCAGCCCCGGGTCGCGGAACTCGCGGTGCAGCACCTTCTCGATGGCCAGCGACACATCCAGGCCGACCACGTCGAGCAGCTCGAACGGGCCCATCGGATAGCCGCCGCCCAGCTTCATCGCGGCGTCGATGTCGTCGAGGCTCGCGTAGTGCTCCTGCACCATCTTGACCGCGTTGTTCAGGTACGGGAACAGCAGCGCGTTGACGATGAAACCGGCCCGGTCGCCGCAGTCCACGGCGTGCTTGCGCAGCTTGCCGCAGACCTCGCGGACGGTGGCGTGCGTCTCGTCGGCGGTCAGCACCGTGCGCACCACCTCGACCAGCTTCATGGCCGGCGCCGGGTTGAAGAAGTGCATGCCGATGACGTCCCGCGGACGGGAGGTGGCCCGGGCGCAGGCGACGACCGGCAGCGAGGAGGTGGTGGTGGCGAGGACCGCGCCCGGCTTGCAGACCTTGTCCAGGGTGGCGAACAGGTGCCGCTTGACCTCCAGGTCCTCGGCGACCGCCTCCACCGCCAGGTCGACGTCGGCGAAGTCGTCGTACGTCCCCGTCGGCGTGATCCGCTCCAGCGCCCGAGCGGCGGCCTCGGCGGTCAGCCGGCCCTTGTCCACGGAACGCGCCAGGGACGTGCCGATCCGGGCCCTGGCCGCCTGGGCCTTCTCCTCGCTGCGGGCGGCGAGGACCACCTCGTAGCCGGCCTTGGCGAACACCTCGGCGATGCCGGAGGCCATGGTGCCCGAGCCCGCCACGCCGACCGCGCGCACCGGCCGGCCGGGCACGGCGGTCGTGTCCTCGCGCGGGGTGAGGGCGTCCGGCACCACGACCGCGCTGCCCGGCCCTTCGTAGGTGTAGAAGCCGCGCCCCGCCTTGCGGCCGGTCAGGCCCGCCTCGCTGAGCTGCCGGAGGATCGGCGCGGGGGCGTGCAGCTTGTCGTGGGAGGCGGCGTACATGGCCTCCAGCACGGTCCGCGCGGTGTCCACGCCGATCAGGTCGAGCAGGGCGAGCGGGCCCATCGGCAGTCCGCAGCCCAGGCGCATCGCGGCGTCGATGTCCTCCCGGGAGGCGTACCGCGCCTCGTACATCGCCGCCGCCTGGTTCAGATAGCCGAACAGCAGCCCGTCGGCGACGAAACCGGGCCGGTCGCCGACCGCGACGGGCTCCTTGCCGAGGTCCAGGGCGAGGTCGGTGACGGCCGCGACGGCGGCGGGCGCGGTCAGCACCGAGGAGACGACCTCGACCAGCTTCATGGCCGGGGCCGGGTTGAAGAAGTGCAGGCCCAGCACCCGCTCGGGGTGCGCGGAGTCGGCGGCCAGCCGGGTCACCGACAGTGCGTTGGTGCCGGTCGCCAGGATCGCCGTGGGCCGCACGATGCCGTCCAGCTCGCGGAAGATCCGCTGCTTGACCTCGTACGACTCCGGCGCCACCTCGATCACCAGGTCGGCGTCGGCCGCGGCCCGCAGATCGGTGGAGACACGCACCCGGGCCAGGGCGTCCGCGCGCTCGCCCCCGGTCAGCCTGCCGCGTTCGACGGCCCGCGCGGTGGACGCCTCGACGGCGGCGACCGCGCGGGCGGCCTGCGCCTCGCTGATGTCGATGCCGACGACGGTGCGGCCGGCGCGGGCCAGCACCTCGGCGATGCCGGTGCCCATGGTGCCGAGGCCGACCACGGCGACGGTGCGGAGCGGGGACAGGGAGGGGTCGGGAAGGGAGGTGGCCATCGCGGGGCTCCTGGGATGAGGGTGACGACGGGAGCCGCACCCCGGCGCGCCGGGCGGCGGGCCGGGGTGCGTGCGGTGTGTGGAGTGCGGGTGTTGCCGGGCTGCCGGCGCACACGCCCGGTGCCGTGGGACGGGCGTGCACACGCCCGCGCCGCGGCGGAACCGACCGGCCCTGTCCCGGAGCCGAGTCGCACTGCGGTACCCGAGGTACCGGAAATGGAGCTGACTCCCGCACCGGCCGCGTCACCAGACCGCCACGGGAGAACACGAGTGGGTCACTCGCTCGTCCGACCTTAACCGCCGGGTAACGAGCGCGCCAGACCCCGGTGTTCGTGAGGTACGTCCCAGCCGGCCGGTGACCGGCATAACCTCGGTGCCATGGACGAAGAGTCGCGCTCGCTCACGGAGCGTTTACGGGCGGAGTCGGGCGGGCCGCCGGCGTACGACCGTCTGCTGAAGGCCGAGGACCCGGACGAACTGGCCGCCGTGCTCACCGGGCCCGGACAGCCGCTGTGGGCCCGTGAACTGGCCGCGTTCCAACTGGGCGTGGCGGGGGACCGGCGGGCCTTCGAGGCCCTGGTGCTCTTCCTCAACCACCGCGACCCGCCCCGCTGCGCCTCCGCCGCGTACGCCCTCGCCCGGCTCGGCGACCCCCGTACCGCCCGCGCGGCCGCGGCCCTGGCGACCAACGAACTGCGCGTCGCCTACGCCCTGTACCCGGTCCGCCTGCTGACCGAACTGCGCGCCCCGGAGTCCGTGCCCGCCCTGATCACCACCCTGCGGCGGCGGCTGCGCCCGCACGACCCCTACCGCCGGGTGGCCCTGGCCTGCGTGGAGGGGCTCGCCGCCCTCGGTGACCCACGGGCCCGGCCGGTGCTGACCGAGGCCCTGGCCCACCCGGCGGTGGCCGAGGCGGCGGCGCGGGCACTGAAGCGCCTGCCCGAGCGCGACTGAGCGGTCAGCCGGCGACGACCGCCAGGGCCTCGATCTCCATCAGGAACTCCGGCCGCACCAGGGCCGCGACCTGGACCGCGGAGGCGGCGGGGAGCCGGTCGTCGGCAAGGTGCGCGGCACGGGCGGCGCGGACGGCCGGCATATGGGCCATGTCCGTGACGTAGTAGGTGAGTTTGACGACGTCCGCGAAGCCGGCCCCGGCGGCGGCCAGGCAGCGGCGCAGGTTCTCGAAGACCTGGCGGGCCTGCGCCTCGGGGTCGCCCTCGCCGACCACGCGGCCCTCCTCGTCCAGCGGAAGCTGGCCGGAGACGGCCACCAGCCTGCCGGTGGCGGTCACGACATGGCTGTACTGGGCGGCGGGGGCGACCCCGGCGGGGGCGGCAATCCTGGTCGGCTCGGTCATGCGCCCATCATGGAGCACACGGGTGGCCGCGCCCCCGCCCCCGGGTGCCGGGCGGGCCGTTCGTCCAGCCGCGGTCAGAGGAACGACAGTTGGGTCGGGCCCGGGACCTCGGGGACGGCCCGCGGTTCCGCCACCCTGATCCGCCGGGGCATTCCCGCGCGGGCGGGGCCGATGCCGTACTCCTGGGCCAGGTCGTGCACCTGGCGGGTGACGCGGCGCTGGTACCACTTCGGGGCGTAGGAGCCCTCGGCGTACAGCCGCTCGTAGCGGCGCACCAGGTGCGGGTGGTACCGGGCCAGCCAGGCCATGAACCACTCCCGCGCGCCGGGCCGCAGATGCAGCACCAGCGGGGTCACCGAGGTCGCCCCGGCCGCCGCGATCGCCCGTACCGTCGCCCGCAGCCGGTCCGGGCCGTCGCTCAGGAACGGGAGCACCGGCGCCATCAGCACCCCGCAGCCGATGCCGTGCGCGCCCAGCGTCCGCACCACGTCCAGCCGGCGCTCCGGGGCGGGCGTGCCCGGCTCCACCGTGCGCCACAGCTCGGTGTCGGTGAAGCCCACCGAGACCGAGATCCCGACGTCCGTCACCCGGGCCGCCCGGGTCAGCAGGTCCAGGTCGCGCAGGATGAGCGTGCCCTTGGTGAGGATGGAGAAGGGGTTCGCCCGCTGCCGCAGGGCGTCGATGATGCCCGGCATCAGCCGGTAGCGGCCCTCCGCGCGCTGGTAGCAGTCCACGTTGGTGCCCATCGCGATGTGCTCGCCCCGCCAGCGCGGCGAGGCCAGGTCGCGGCGCAGCAGCTCGGGCGCGTTCACCTTGACCACGATCTGGCTGTCGAAGCCCAGTCCGGTGTCGAGGTCCAGATAGCTGTGGGTCTTGCGGGCGAAGCAGTACACGCACGCGTGCGTGCAGCCCCGGTAGGGGTTCACCGTCCACTCGAACGGCATCCGCGAGGCGCCCGGCACCCGGTTGACGATCGAGCGGGCCCGCACCTCGTGGAAGGTGATCCCCCGGAACTCCGGGGTGTCGAAGGTGCGGGTGGTGACCGCGTCCGCGCCGAACAGCGCGGCGTCGGCCGCCCGGCCGTGACCGGACTCGGAGAGGTTCTCCCAGCGCATGACGCCTCCTCGGTAGTGCTCCGCCCACAATAGAACAAGTGTTCCCTTGATCGTGCGGACCAGCCCGGACGCCCCCCGATTTGGCGGCCGGACGGCGGGGTGATTGGCTTGCCCCGACCCCGAGGAACCAGGCCCTGGAGGAACCCCGATGGCGCAGGTCGAGGCCACGACGGAGCGGATCGTCGCCGCTGACGCGGAGACGGTGTTCGACGCTCTCGCCGACTACAGCGGCACCCGCGCGAAGCTGCTGCCCGAACAGTTCAGCGAGTACGAGGTGCGCGAGGGCGGCGACGGCGAGGGCACCCTCGTCCACTGGAAGCTCCAGGCCACCAGCAAGCGCGTCCGCGACTGCCTGCTGGAGGTCACCGAGCCCGCCGACGGCGAGCTGGTCGAGAAGGACCGCAACTCCTCCATGGTCACCACCTGGCGGGTCACCCCGGCGGGCGAGGGCGCGTCCCGGGTCGTCGTGGTGACGGTCTGGAACGGCGCCGGCGGCATCGGCGGCTTCTTCGAGAGGACGTTCGCCCCCAAGGGCCTCGCCCGGATCTACGACGCACTGCTCGCCGAACTCGCCACCGAAGTGGAGAAGTGACCAACACACCGACGCACGGCGGCAGTTGGCCGCCTCACCGATTCGAGTGATCCTCACGCCCCCGGGCCGTACGCCGTAACTCGCCGCACCCGTTCGTAGTTGTCGCCTCATGCGGGAAATGAACGGCAGTGCGACGACGGGAGCGGTACATGGGCGGGATCACTCTGGTGAAGGACGCGCCGGCCGCCGCCGCGCCGCCGGACGTCCCGGCGCCCGCCCCGCGGCCGGACGCCGGGCTCGGCCCGCGCCGGGTCCGGCTGGTCTTCTTCGGGCTGATGCTGGCGCTGCTGCTCGCCGCGCTGGAGCAGATGATCGTCGCCACCGCCCTGCCGAAGATCGTCGGTGAGCTGCACGGCCTGGACAAGATGTCCTGGGCGATCACCGCCTACCTGCTCACCTCCACCGTCGGACTGCCGATCTACGGCAAGCTCGGCGACCTCTTCGGCCGCAAGGGCGTCTTCCAGTTCGCCATCCTGGTCTTCGTGATCGGCTCCGCGCTGGCCGGCCGCGCTCAGACCATGGACCAGCTCATCGCCTTCCGCGCGGTCCAGGGCATCGGCGCCGGCGGCCTCATGATCGGCGTGCAGGCGATCATCGCGGACATCGTGCCGCCCCGCGAACGCGGCCGGTACATGGGCCTGATCGGCGCCGCCTTCGGCCTCGCCTCCGTCGCCGGACCGCTGCTCGGCGGCTACTTCACCGACCACCTCTCCTGGCGCTGGTGCTTCTACATCAACGTGCCCTTCGGCCTGGTCACCATGGCCGTCGTCGCCCTCGTGCTGAAACTCCCCGGGCGGCGCGGCCGGCCCCGCCTGGACGTGCTCGGCGCGCTGCTGCTCACCGCCGCCTCCAGTTGCGTGGTCCTGCTCACCAGTTGGGGCGGCACCGAGTACGCCTGGGGCTCCACGGTCGTCCTCGGGCTCGGCGCCGGGGCGGTGGCGGCCACCGTCCTGTTCCTCGTCGCCGAGCACTTCGCCGCCGAACCCCTCATCCCGCTGCGCCTGTTCAAGGACTCCGTCTTCACCATCACCGGCCTGGTGGGACTGGTCGTCGGCGTCGCCCTGTTCGGCGCCGCCAGCTATCTGCCGACCTTCCTGCAGATGGTCGACGGCGCCTCCGCCACCGAGTCCGGCCTGCTGATGCTGCCGATGATGGGCGGTATCGTCGCCGCCTCGGTCGTCTCCGGGCAGCTCATCAGCCGCACCGGCCGCTACCGCATGCACCCCATCCTCGGCGGGGTCCTCTCCGTCACCGGCATGTGGCTGCTCTCCCGCCTCGGCACCGACACCCCCCGCCCGCTCTACAGCCTCTGGATGGCCGTCCTCGGTGCCGGCATCGGCATGGTGATGCCCGTCCTGGTCCTCGCCGTGCAGAACTCCGCCCGCCCCGCCGACCTCGGCACCGCCACCAGCGCCAACAACTACTTCCGGCAGATCGGCGGCAGCGTCGGGGCCGCGGTCTTCGGCACCCTCTTCGCCGGCCGGCTCACCGACGCCCTCGCCGACCGCCTCCCCGCCGACGCGGGCGCCGGGCTCCCCGACGCCGACGCCATCACCCCGCAGCTCGTCCACACCCTGCCGCCGGCGCTGCGCGACGCCTACGTCCAGGCGTACGCCGACGCCATGCCGCGGATCTTCCTGTACCTGGTGCCGGTACTGGCCCTCGGTCTGTTCCTCGCCTTCTTCCTCAAGGAGAAACCCCTCGTGTCCCACCACGCGCCCCTGACCGAGACGGAGACCGAGCGGCTCACCGCCCCGGTGCCGGGTGCCCGCGCGGTCCACACCGGCGGCATCCCGGTCTGCGGCACCGTGCAGCACCCCGACGGCACCGTCGTGCCCCGCGCCGCCCTCACCCTCATCGACGCCTCGGGACAGCAGATCGGCCGCGGCGCCAGCGGCGCCGACGGCCGCTACGCCCTGGCCACCCCGGGCGCCGGGGCGTACGTCCTGATCGCCGCGGCGGGCGGCCACCAGCCGCAGGCCGTCTCGGTGACCGTCGGCGAACGCCCCGTCGAACTCGACGTGGTCCTCGGCGGCGCCGGACGCCTCGCCGGCAGCGTCGTCACCGCCGACGGCACCCCCGTCCGGGACGCCACCGTCACCCTCACCAACGTGCACGGCGAGGTCGTCGCCGCCACCCGCAGCGGACGCGAGGGCGGTTACGTCATCACCGAGCTGGTCGCCGGCGAGTACACCCTGGCCGGCAGCGCGCCCGCGTTCCGCCCCGCCGCCCTGCCGGTCACCGTCCAGGCGTCCCGCGAGACCCGGCAGGACATCGAACTGGCCGGCGGGGCCGTGCTCCGGGGCACCGTCCGGGCCGGCGGCGGACGGCCCGTCGAGGACGCCCGCGTCACCCTCCTGGACGCCGCCGGCAACGTCGTCGACACCCTCACCACCGGCCCCGACGGGACCTTCCGCTTCGTCGACCTGTCCTCCGGCGAGTACACCGTCATCGCCGCCGGCTACCCGCCGGTCGCCACCGTCCTCCAGGTGGCGGGCGGCGGCCGTACCGAGCGCGATCTCCAGCTCGGCCACGAGGACTGAACCGCCCCCCGGCGCGCGGGCGTACGCCGGGGCGAGGGCGAGCCGCTCGCAATTCCCGGTTCCCGCCACATCGCGCCGGGCGCGGGCCGTACGGTGGTGACGGCGGCACGAGCCTGCCGAGCCGTGGAGAGAGGGCCTGACGCCATGGACCGTGGCAGCGAGCCGGAGGCGTCGTACGGCCGCATCCCGCTGGCCGTGGTCGTGGTCGACGGCGAGGGACTCGTCTCCCACTGGAGCCGGGGCGCCCGCCGCCTGTTCGGCCTCCCCAGGGAGCGGGCGATCGGCCGGCCCGCCCTCGACCTGCTGCCCGTCTCCGGAGCGTTCCCCGAGGAGGGCGACACCGCGTACGGCTACGGCTCGTACGCGGTCCCCGACGGACTCGGCCCCGGCCTGGAGACCTCGCTCGGCGGGCGGCTGTCCTACCCGGCCGCCGGACGCGCCCGCCTCCCCGCCGCCGGCCCCGGCCGGCTCGACGTCCTGTGGTGGGCCTACCCGCTGGCCGGCCCCGGCCCGGAACGGCTGCTGGTGCTGGCCGCCGACGCGGGCGCCCTGCTGCCGGACGCCCCCGGCGACATCCCGCCGTCCGAGCGCGTGGCCCCCGGCTTCGCCTCGCACACCGACTTCCCCGGCGCCGAGGAACTCGCCCGCCGCCTCCCCGAGATCCTGCCCAGCATGAGCGTCGGCGAGAGCGCCCGCATCGTCGCCCAGGTCCTCGAACTGGGCTACCCCGTCCTGGAGTTCAGCCAGAGCGAACGCGTCCCCGTCACCCCCGACTGGGGCGTGCCCCGGCGGGCCGAGCGCCGGGCCCGGCGGGAACGGGCCGCCCGGACCCGCGCCGCCGGCCGGCCCCTCCCGGCGGACCTCCGCGACGAGGCCGAGGACCTGGAGTACGCCGCCGTCCGCGAACGCCTGGAGTTCCTCAACGAGGTCAGCGGCCGCATCGGCACCTCACTCGACCTCGCCGAGACCATCGGCGAGGTCAGCCGGGCCGTCGTGCCCCGCTTCACCGACGTCGCCGGCACCTATCTGCGCGAACAGGTCGTCGCCGGCGAGGGCTTCCCCGACGGCGTGCCCGACACCACGACCATGTCACCGGGTCGCCCTGGAGCACACCGACGAACCGGGGCGCTGGGACGACGTGGTGCCGGTCGGCGAGGCCATGCCGTTCCCCGCGCACACCCCGTTCTTCCAGTGCATGACCACCGGCGAGCCGGTGCTCGTGCCGCGCATCACCGAGGAGACGGGCCACGCCATCGCCTCGCAGTTCGACAAGCGGGACATCCGGCCGCTGATCACCGGCCGCTCCATGCTCGTCGTCCCGCTCAAGGCCCGGCAGGTCGTCCTCGGCTTCATGATCCTGCTGCGCCACCCCGAGCGGCCCGTCTTCAACGACATGGACCGCGTCACCGGCGCCGAACTCGCCGCCCGAGCGGGTCTGGTGCTGGACAACGCGCGGATCTACACCCACCAGGAGAACGTCGCCGAGACGCTCCAGGACAGCATGCTGCCGCACATCCCCGCCCGGATGGCGGGCTGCGACATCGCCACCCGCTACCTCCCCGGCACCCTGCTCGGCCGGATCGGCGGCGACTGGTTCGACGCGGTGAAACTGCCCGGCGCCCGCACCGCCCTGGTCGTCGGCGACGTCATGGGCCACGGCCTGAACTCCGCCGCGATGATGGGCCAGTTGCGCACCGCCGTGCAGACCATGGCCGCGCTCGACCTGCCGCCCGCGCGACTGCTGCGCAACCTCGACGACCTCGCCCAGCGGCTCGGCGACAGCTACCTCGCCACCTGCCTGTACGCGGTCTACGACCCGATCGCGGGCGAACTGGCCCTGGCCGACGCCGGGCACGTCCCGCCCGTCCTGGTCCGCGCCGCCGACGGCCGCAGCGAACTGCTCGACCTGCCCACCGGCGCCCCGATCGGCGTCGGCGGGGTGCCCTTCGAGACCGTCCGGGTGCCGGTGGCGAGCGGCGACCGGCTGGTGATGTGCACCGACGGGCTGGTCGAGGTGCGCGGCGAGGACATCGGCGTCGGCCTGGCCACGCTCTGCGAGTCCGCCGCCCACCCGGCCGCCTCCATGGACGACGCCTGCGACACCATCGTCCGCGCCCTCAACGCCGGCGGCGACCGCAAGGACGACGTCGCCCTGCTGATGGCCCGCCTCGGCGGCATCGCCCCCGGGGACGTCGCCGAGTGGCGGCTCGCCCGCGACGCCGCCGAGGTGCGACGGGCCCGCGCGGCGGTCCGCGAGCAGCTCCACGGCTGAGGGCTGGCGGCGCTGGCCGACACCGCGGAGCTGCTGGTCGGGGAACTCGTCGCCAACGCCGTACGGCACGCCCGCGCCCGCCCCGTCGACCTGCGCCTGGTGCGCGGGGACACGCTGCTGTGCGAGGTGGACGACGACGACCACGGACTGCCCTCGCTGCTGACCGCCGGACCCGGCGACGAGTACGGGCGGGGACTGCGCGTGGTCAGCACCCTCGCCCGTCAGTGGGGCGCGAGCCGCACCGGGGCCGGCAAGACGGTCTGGTGCGAACTGCCCCTGCCCAGGCGCTGATCCGGGGCGCCCGCCCCGCTTGTGGAGCCGGGCGGACAGCGATACACCGTACTGGCCCGCCCCTGGCGGCGGGCCGGACACGGCCGTCGCACCCTGGGGAGTCGGGCATGAGCGTGACCAGTCGGTACCGGGACGCCTGGGAGGGATTCTGGGCCGAGGCCCCCGACGATCCGGGGGCGGTGTTCTGGGACGCCGAGCCGGTCCTGACCGTGGGCCGGCACCTGGCCCTGTTCGAGCCCCGCCTCGCCGCGCCCGGCCTGCCGCTGCTCGACCTCGGCTGCGGCAACGGCACCCAGACCCGCTACCTCGCCGACCGCTTCCCGCACGTCATCGGCGCCGACCTGGCCGCCGCCGCCCTGGACCGGGCCCGCCGCGCCGACCCCGCCGGGCAGGCCGCGTACCGGCAGTTCGACGCCACCGACCGGGACGCGGCGCGCGCCCTGCACGCCGAACTCGGCGACGCCAACGTCTACGTACGGGGCCTGCTGCACCAGTGCCCGCGCGAGGACCGGCAGGCGGTGGCCGACGGGCTGGCCGCGCTGCTCGGGGAGCGCGGCCGGGCCTTCCTCGTCGAGCCCTCCGAGGCCGCCGCCCAGGTCCTCGCCGACCTGGCCGGCGGCCCCGGCGGCCCGCCGCCCAAACTGGCGCCGGTGCTGCGGCACGGCATCGCCCCCGGCGGACTCACCGACGCCGCCGTGCCGGACCACCTGCGCGCCGCCGGGCTCGGTGTGCTGGCCCGGGGCGAACTGCCGCTGTTCACCACGGAGTACCGCTCCGACGGCACCCGGACAGCGCTGCCCTCCCTGTGGATGGTGGCCGGGCGGGCGGACTGATTCGGCGCCCGCACCGACGCCTGTTCCCGCGTGACGCGTGAGGCGTAATGGTTTATGAAAATGCTCTCCCTCTGTTTACGACGTCGGATCAAATGACAGATTGAATGGCAGACTTCGGACGGCAGCCCCAAGGATCACCGGAACGGGTACTTAGGCGCCTGAAAATTGCAGGGGGCTAAGCGTTGGTCGCGAGGGTTCCCCGCAATCCGTTGGCGGCGATTTACTGTACGAGCGTGTTTTTCCCACCCGCCGCATCGCCGTCGAGCACTGGGCCGACGACACTTGAATAAACGTTTCACCAAGCGGCTCCGGAATCGCATGGCGAGTGGCCATCGAACAGGAGTTCCAAAATGACCTTGCGTACCCTTTCCACCTACCTCGTCGCCGCGACGGCGGCGGTGGGACTGACCGCGGTCGGTACCACGTCCGCGACGGCCGCCGAGGCAACCGGGGCGACTTCGGCCTCGACCGCCAAGGGCACCTTCTACTACAGCGATCTGCTCGCCGGCACGGGATCCATCAGCAACCCGACGCTGGGCACCTGTTACACCCTCCCGACGCTCGCCCTGAGCGCGACCAACAGCACCAACGCGACCGCCCACCTCTACACCGGGACGAACTGCTCGCTGCTGGCGAACGACCTGCCTCCGGGCAACACGATCAACACCTGGCTCTTCATCTCGGTGAAGTTCGGCTGACGGTGACCGGACGGCCGGATCCTGCCGGGGTCCCAGCCAGTCCTCTGGGAAGCGAAATACCGCACGCTCCTGAGCCCACTTCAGGAGCGTGCGGTGCGGCGCCCCCGTTCCCCTGGGCCGCGCCGGAAGCGACCGGTTCGGCCACCGCGCGCCCCGGGCGGCGAACCTGCACGGTCCATCAGGAGTGCCATGCACAGTGTCACGGCCGCCGACGTGGCCGATCTAGCCCGGGGGGCCGCCGTACTGGGCTCCGGCGGGGGAGGCAACCCCTACATGGGACAATTGATGGCCGAGCACGCCCTGGCGGAGCACGGTCCGGTCACCGTCCTGGGCCTGGAGGAGGTTCCTGCCTCGTCCCGCGTCGTCGCGGTCATGGTCATGGGTACGCCGACGGTCTTCTACGAGAAGATGCTCGCCGGTGACGAGATGCTGCGGGCGGTCCGGGCGGTCTCGCGGGCGGCGGGTCAGGCCCCCACGCATCTGATGCCGGGGGAGATCGGCGGTGTGAACGCGACGATCCCCCTGGTCCCCGCTGCCGAGTCGGGCCTGAGCCTGGTGGACGGCGACTTCATGGGCCGGGCCTTCCCCGAACTGTCCATGCTGCTGCCCGCCCTGGCCGGCCTGTCGCTGGCTCCGCTGGCGCTGACCGACGAGAAGGGCAACGTGCTGGTCCTGGAGGCGACCGACATGGACTGGGGCGAGCGGATCGCCCGTGTCTGTTCCGTCGCCATGGGCGGTACGGCAGTCGTGGCGTACGCGCCGCTGTCCCCGGGACAACTCCGGGGTGCCATGGCCCACGGCACCGTCGGACGCGCGCAGGCCCTGGGGAAGGCGATACGCCTGGCGCGGGAGGACCGCCGCGACCCGGTGGAGGCCGCCCGTCGGGCCCTGTCCGGGGTGACGGTGTTCCGGGGCAAGGTCGTCGACGTGGACGGCCGGCCGGGCGGAGGCTTCCTCTGGGGCCGGGCGGTGGTCGAGGGGACCGGCCCCGACACGGGTACCGAACTGGTCGTGCGGTTCCAGAACGAGTACCTGCTCGCAACGCGCGGCGGTCGGGCGCTGGTGACGACCCCGGACCTGATCTGTGTCCTTGAGGAGGAGGGCGCGCAGCCGGTGCCGGCGGACGCCCTGCGGTACGGTCTGCGGGTAGCGGTCGTCGGGGCCCCGTGCGACGAAGCGTGGCGCTCCCCGCAGGGTCTGGAGATCACCGGCCCCGGGCACTTCGGGTACGACCACCCGTACGCGCCGCTCACCGCGCCGGGTCCTGCCGACCGGTGACGTGCAGATCGCCCACTGCCTTGACGCGCAGGCGGGTGACTCTTCCCGGCAGGTAGGTCAGAGGGACCTCCTCCACCTCGACGATCCGGACCGAGTGCGGCGAGGCGCCCGCGGCCACGGCCTTCTCGGCGGCCTCGGTCCTCGCCTCCTCCAGCAGCCGGGCGCGACGGCGGCCGTCGGCCATCGGGGCGACCCGGTCCACCTCGCCGCTCACCTGGGCTATGGCCGCCCCCACGGCGTTGGCGACCGCGTGGTACGGCGGCCGGTGGACCCGGCTCACACCCTTGATCCGGGCGGGCACCAGGACGCCGCCTCCGCCGACGACCACCAACGGCACCGCCGCGCGGGTCGTGCGCATGCGGTCCACGGCGTCCTCCACGGCGCGGTGGACGCAGCGCAGTCCCTGGTCGACCAGGTCCTTCTCCAGGCCGTCCACCAGCGACCGGTCGCCGATGTCCGCCAGACCCTTGGCGACCGCCAGGTCGGTGGCGGTGAGGATGTCACCGCCGAACACCAGGGACCGGCTGCTCAGCAGGTATCCCACGCTGCGCGGTCCGACTTCGACCGAGCCGTTGTGCCGACGCACCCGGCTGCCGCCACCGATCCCGATGGACTTGACGTCGGGCATCCTGAAATTCGTCCGTACTCCCCCGATCTCCGAGTCCAACGGAGCCTCACGGGGGAAGCCGCGGACGAGCACCCCTACGTCGGAGGTGGTTCCGCCCACGTCCGCCACCACGCAGTCGTCCAGCTCGGAGAGGAACGCCGCTCCCCGCATCGAGTTGGTCGGGCCCGAGGCGAACGTGGCGACCGGAAGACGGACGGCGTGCTCCAGGCTGCGCAGTGTGCCGTCGTTCTGGGAGAGGAACAAGGGGGCGCGGATGCCCCGGACAGCCACGGCTTCGGACAGCGCCCGCCCGATGCCCTCCGACAACTCGCGCAGGCAGGCGTTGAGGACCGTGGCGTTCTCTCGCAGGGTCAGCCCCAGTCTCCCGGTGTCAGCCGACAGACTCACCCGGACCTCGGGGCACTCCTCGGCGGCGATCCCCGCCACGCGCCGTTCGAACTCGTCGTTCACCGGAGAGAAGACCGACGTCACCGCCACCGAGCGGAGCCCTCTCGCGACGAGATCGTGAAGGGCCGCGCGGATCTCCCCCTCGTCCAGTCGGCTGATGTGCCGTCCGTCGAACTCGAACCCGCCGCGGCACAGGTACGTTCTCCCGCCCACCACCCGGCGCAGGCCCCGCGGCCACCCGGCCAGCGGCGGCACCGCCCGGGTGGCGGGCGCTCCCAACCGGACGACCGCCACCGGGGACAGACTCCGCCGCTCCACGACCGCGTTGGTGAAGTGGGTCGTGCCGATCATCACCGCCCGCACCGCACGCGGTTCCCGTCCCGCCTCGCTCAGTACGGCCGCCAGAGCCGCCGTGATCCCGGTGGTGACGTTCGCGGTCGTGTCCCGTTTCGCCGTCGCCAGCACCGCCGAGCCCTCGACCAGTACCGCATCGGTATGCGTGCCGCCCACGTCCACGCCGATCCGCAGCATGGGTCCTCCGCTCTTCTGACGCCCGGGAAGCAGAACCCGGCGAGAAGCCGGTTGCCACGGCAGGGGCCTCACTGGGTCGAATTGTGGCGCCCGGACCCTCGCACCGGAGTACCGGATCAGGACACGTCGGCGGGCCGGGCCCCGACGCGCGCCCCGGCGTCCGTGATCGCCACGCCGGGCTATCCACACTGACTCCGCCTGACTATGGACGGGGCCCCGGCCCCCGCGGACACTGCTGGTGACAAGGCCGTGGAGTGTCCGTGGTGCGGAGAGCTGGTGACGAGCCTGTGGCCGCAGTTTCGCTGGACGTGCTGGAAAGAGGGCAGGACGTCGCCGACCTACCGCTCCTGACCACCAGCACCTTGTCACCTGGCTCGAGTACGGTCCCGATTCCCGGTGCCCACGGCATGTACCTCACCGGAGGAGCACGACAGGACACGGACTCCGCCGGCCCTCCGAAGATCCGCCGGGCCGCCCGGCGGGCCGCCCGCCGGCTGGCGGTCTTCAGCGGGTACCTCGAAAGCGAGGACGTGGGGGGCGGCAACGTCGTCTGCGCCCATGACCGGGCCGACAACGCGGTCGCCTTCGCTCAAGCCGTCTTCGTCCGCGGGCGCAGCCATTTCCTGCACCTGCGGGGCGTGAGCCCCCGCCCCGCGCAGGGCCGGTTCGAACAGGTCAACATCGTGACGGGGCCCTGCCTGTTCAGCAACCGGGCCGTGCGGTTCGTGGACGACCTGGGCCAGTCCGTGGACCTGGTCGGCACCCGCCCCCGCCGGATCACCCGCCGGTTGACCGGCATGACGTCCCAGCCCCACCTGTCCTTGTACGAGTACGAATCCATCACCCGGCACAGTTCCCTGATCGCCGACGTCGCCTCCGTCCTCCCCGCGGAGACACGGCTGACCGTCACCCTCGACGTACCCCGCGTGCAGTACTACACATACCTCCTGGACGCCTTTCGCGACGGACTCGTCGACAGTGACCTGGCGATCCGGTGGTTCGAAACGGTGGACGCTCGCCACGCCCTCGTCCTCGGCGCCCTCCGCCGGAGCCTGTGCGACCGCCTGCTCCACGCCACCCCGCGAGCCGTCCCGGTGACGGAGGCGGACACGCTGCGCGGTGTGGGCGAGAGCATCCGCCAGGCGGTCACCGGCCAGGGAGCACCGGAGTTGGGCGAGACGCTCGCCATCCTGCGCTCGGAAGACGACCCGGCCTGGCGCCTGGTGCTCGCCACACAGCCTCCCCACGACCTGGCGGCCGTCGCCGGCGCCAGCTACACGGTCGAGGAACTGCGGGCCGCCTCTCCCGGTGAGAGCGGGGGACCCACTCTCGGTATCGCTGTCGAGAACTACATGGAATGGAAGATCCATGATCAGGCGAGTCGCGTCCTGAGGAAGCTGGACACCACCCACCGGAGCGCGGGCGCCCCCAGTCTCATCGGCGTGTACCCGTTGGAGAGGTTCCTGTCGCCCTCCCTGAGATGGGGACATCTGTACTACCAGGACCCCGGCAGCCGTGCACGGGACGGCCACGGTCACGTCATCGACCTGTTCGAGCGCTCCGGCGCCGTCTGAAGGACCTCACAGGAGACATCCATGGCCGGTCAGCAGTACGACGGGATCATCGACGCGTACCTCAACGCCTCACGTTTCCTCGGCTTCTACCGGGACACCGTGGAGTTCCCCTCGTTCCTGCACGCGCTGGGCGACGTCCGCGGAAAGGACGTCCTCGTCGTGGGGTGCGGCGACGGTACGTACGCTCGCCTCGTCAAGGAACACGGGGCCGCGCGGGTGGAGGGAGTGGACGTCTCGAACGCGATGATCTCCGCCGCGAGGACCGCCGAGGCACGCCGGCCGCGAGGTATCGCGTACCACGTCCACGACGCCGCTCACCTGCCGGCGCTGGGCAGCTTCGATCTGGTCCTCGCTACCCACCTGCTGCACTACGCACCCGATCACGACTCACTCGCCGGCATGTGCCGGGGCCTGTTCTCCCACTGCGCCCCCGGTGGTCGCATGCTGGCCTACGTCCTCAACCCCGATGTCGGTTCCGCGGCCCTGGAATCCCTCGGGATAGCCGTCGAGCGTCCCGGCGATCCGCAGGAGGCCGACGCCGTCGTCGTCCGTATCCTCACCTCGCCCCCCACAGACCTGCGGGTGCGTCACTGGCCCCGCTCGAGTCTCGTCCGGCACCTGCGCCGAGCGGGGTTCCACGGCGTTCACTGGCCACCGCTGCATCCCGCCGAACCGGTCGGCCCGGAAGCCCGGGAGCGGGTCCGGTACTGCGTCGAGCACCCTCTCGACCTCCTTCTGGGCGCGACGGCCCCGCCGGCCCGCAACGGCGGTTGAAACCACCGGCTCGGTGCGGCACGGATGCCGTCCGACAGGGGACGCCTCCGCCCGTACCGCGCTACCGTGTCAGGCGGAGACAGGCCCCCGTCCGGGCAGCGGGGGAAGCCTCTTCCGGTGTGCTCCGATCTTCCGGATGTGTGTATGCGCGACAAACCACCCTCTTCCCTCGTCCTCTCGGCCGTCCGGGCCCGTGTCCTGGGTGACGGGCGCGTGCGGGACTGCGCGGTCCTGTCCCGTCGTGACGAGGCCGGCGGTCTGACGGTTCTGGTGGTCCCGCACGGCGCCGTCGGCCGGGACAGGCTGGAGCGGGAGCTGAACGCCGTACTCCCGCGCGAACAGCGGGTGGCCGTCCGTCTCGTCAGCCATCTCCCCCCGGCGCTGGAGGGACTGCCGCAGACGCTCCCCCCGGTGACGGACCGGCGGGCGACGGAGACCCTGCGGCGGCTCTGCGACGCCGTCTTCGGCTCCGGGCGGCTGCGGGTGAGCGAAGGCAGGGCCCCGTTGCCCGACCTTCCCGTGGTCGGGTGCGAGCCCGTCGCGCACCGGCCCCCGGCCGCGCCGCGCCCGCGTCCCGTCGCACCCGGTCCGGGCCACACCCATCAGCCGCCGAAGCGGGCGGCGGCCGACGGACGCGAGGACAGGGCGTACCTGGACGGCGGTGCGCCGCCGGCCGGCCTGCCGGAGTCCCTGCCGGAGCTCCTGCACGCCCGCTGCGGAAGCAGCCCGGGGGAGGAACTGATCGGGTACGTCCGGCCGGACGGCTCCGTCGCCTGGAGCGGCTACCCGTCCCTGCGGGCGGCCGCCCTGCGCGTCACCGGCCGGCTGCTCAGCGCGGGGACGCGTCCGGGCGACGCGGTGGTGCTGTGCGCCGACGACGTCCGCGCCTTCTTCGAGGGGCTGTGGGGCTGCCTCCTGGGAGGTTTCGTGCCCGCTCCCGTGGCCGCCCCGCCGGCCTTCGCGGACGGAGCGCCCGGCGTGGACCGGCTCGCCGCCGTCGCCGCCTTCCTCCCCGATGCCGTCCTCCTCACCACCGAGAGGGCCGCGCGCACCGCACGGCCCTACAGCCGGCGCCACCGGCTGCCCTGGCGGGACATCGTCACCATTGACGCCGACGGGCAGGACACGCCAGGGCGCCCGGCCCGGGTCGGCCCCAACGACGTGGCGCTGAACCTGTTCACCTCGGGCAGCACGGGCCGGCCCAAGGCGGTGGTGCTCACCCACGCCCAGGTGCTGGCGGAGGCCGCCGGCACGGCCCGAGCGTGGGGGACGGGCGGCCCGCCGGGCACCGCGAACACCGACCTGATGCTGAGCTGGATGCCCCCGGAACACGGCGGGAGCATCGCCATGATGCACACCACCGCCCTCCTGACGGCCATGCCCCAGATACTGGCCATGCCCCAGCAGATCCTCGGTGACATCGCCCGGTGGCCGGCCCTGATGTCGCGTCACGGGGTGACCGTCAGTTGGGCGCCGCAGTTCGCCTACGGTCTGCTCGCCGAGTACCTCGAACGGCACGGCGCCGAGGACAGGGACTGGGACCTGAGCCGGGTGCGGCTCCTCGTCAACGGAGGGGAGGCGGTGGTCTCCCGGGCCGTACGGCGTTTCCTGCGGGGCCTGGCCCCCTACGGCCTGCCCCCCGACTGCGTATGCCCCGCGTGGGGCATGGCCGAGACCTCCTCGGGGGTCGTCTATGGGCGCTTCCGCCTGGAGACCTCCGGCGACGACGACGCGTACGTCCGCCTCGGAGGGCCCATCGCCGGTGCACGCCTGCGGGTCATGGCACCCGACGGGGCCCCGGCCCGCCAGGGCGAACAAGGCGCGCTGGAGGTGTCGGGCGCCACCGTAACCTCCGGCTACCGCGACAACCCGGCCGCCAACGCCGAATCCTTCACCGAGGACGGCTGGTTCCGCACCGGCGACACCGCCCTCGTCCGGGACGGGCAGCTCACCGTCACCGGCCGGACCCGCGACACGATCATCATCAACGGCGCGAACTACTTCAGCCACGAGATCGAGTCGGTCGTCGAGGAGATCGACCGGGTGGAGTCCTCCTACGTCGCCGCGTGCGCCGTCCGCCCCGCGGGCGCCGACACCGAGCAGCTCGCCGTCTTCGTGTCCGTGGCCGAGGGCGGCGACCGGGACGAGGTGCTGGCCGAGGTCTCCGCGGCGGTGGCCCGCTCGGTGGGGGTCCGCCCGGACCATGTCGTCGCGCTGCGCCGCGACGAGTTCCCCAAGACCGATCTGGGCAAGATCCAGCGCGGGCGGCTCGCCGAACGGCTGCGGCTGCGCCTCGAAGCGGCCGCCGCCGACCGCCCGCCGCCGGGCGGCCCGGCCGGCGACGCGCTCCCCGCCTGGTTCTTCCGCCTGGAATGGGTGCCGACCCGCCCGCCCGGACCCGCCCCCGGCCACCGCCCGGAACGACTGCTCCTGTGGTCGGCCTGCCCGGCCGGTGCGGACGAAAGCCCCGCGTCCGGCACCACGCTCGGCTGCGAAGTCCTGCGGGCACTGCGGTCCGCCGGCCGCCCCGTCCTGCACGTCACGGCTGTTCGAGGCGCCGCCTTCACCGTCGACGGCCAGGACGTCACGCTCGACCCGGCGGCGGACGCGCACCTGGACGAGCTGACCGCGCACCTCGGCCGGTCGGGCCCGCGGCCGGGTGAGGTCGTCTTCCTGCCGGCCGAACCGGGCGCCGACGCGTCCGCGGGGTGGGGACGGCAGAGCGAGAACGCCTACCAACTGGTGCGGCTGCTGCGCCTGCTGGAGCCGGCCCGGCCGCCGGCCCCGCCTCCCTCCCACCAAGGTGCGGGCAGCCTGGTCCACCTGCGTCTCGTCAGCACGCTCCCCGCCGACGCGCGCCCCGGCTCCGGACCGGCGTGCGGCGACCCCCTGCACGCCCTGGCCACCACCGCCGCCACCGAGCTTCCCTGGCTGTACCCCACGGCACTGTCGGTGTCCGGCGTCGACCCGCGCTCGGCGGCCGTGCACGTCCTGACCGAGCTGGAGGGCGGCACCCGCGAAGCCCGGGTCGCCTTCCTCGGGGGTGCCCGGCACACCGCGCGCCTGCTGCCGCACCTGCCCAGCGGGTCCCACGCGTGCGGTCCCGGCTGGCGAAGGGGCGGGCGCTACGTCATCACCGGGGGTCTCGGCGCCCTGGGCACCCACATCGCCGAACACCTGCTGACCGAGTGGGACGCCGACGTCCTGCTGTTGAGCCGCCGGACACCCGAGCGCACCGCCCCGGACAGCGCCACCGGCCTGGCATGGCGGCGCCTGCGCGGCCACGGCCGCGGACCGCGCCACGCCCAGGTCGACGTCACCGACCGCGAGGCGCTCAGGACCGCACTCGACGCCGCCCGCGACGGCTGGGGAGGCGAGCCGACGGCGGTACTGCACCTGGCCGCACTCGCCGAACGCGGGCCCTGCACCTCCCTCACCGTCGACGACTTCGAACGGGCCGCGGCCGCCAAGGTCCGGGGCGCCGAGCACCTGACCGAGCTGCTGCGCGGGACCGGCATCGCGCTGGTCCTCTTCTCGTCTGCCGCGGCCCTGACCGGCTCGGCCCACGACGGCGCCTACGCCTGGGCCGGCGCGCTCCTCGACCGGATCGCGCTCAGGGAGGCGTCCGCGGGGCATCCCGTGCGGAGCATCGCCTGGGGCCTCTGGCACGAGCAGGGCCTCAACCGCGGTTACGCCACCACCGCGATACGCCTCCACCGCGACGGCACACCGGC
This sequence comes from Streptomyces sp. NPDC000134, assembly GCF_042899225.1. NCBI lineage: Bacteria > Bacillati > Actinomycetota > Actinomycetes > Kitasatosporales > Streptomycetaceae > Streptomyces > Streptomyces sp. NPDC000134. The sequence continues at coordinate 237,581 of NZ_JBIAZN010000010.1, read as the reverse complement.
GGTGGGGGACCAGCGCCATCCGAGGGACCCGCTGGAATTCCTGTACGAACAGGGCCTGCCTCCCCTCTCCGTGGACCAGGGCCTGCGGAGCCTCGCCGTGTGCCTGGCCCATCCCCACCCGTACCTGGTCGCCGGGGTGCACCCGCACGGTGAGCGGCTGCGCCACCTCCTGCCCGATTCCGAGCCCCACCCCGTCACCTGTCCGGAGGCGGTGGCGGACGACCCCGAGGTCGCGCGCCGGGCCGGTGCCCTGTTGTCGGGGGTCATGGTGCGGGACGCGGCCGGCGCCCCCCTGCCCTGCCGCGTCTCCTGCCGGGCGAGCCGGCCGTCCCACGGTGCCGAGGGGGGTGACGACCTCGTCGGGCGGCTGCGGGTCCTGGTCGCCGCCGTCCTCGGGCTACCTGACGTGGCGGCCGAGCAGGACCTCTTCGCACTCGGCGCCGGCTCGCTGCAACTCTCCCACCTGCACGTGCGTATGGAGGAGGAGTTCGACCGGGACATCCCGTGGCAGGACGTGCTGGGCTGCCGGACCGTCACCGACCTCGCGGCCCTGGTGAGCGGCGCGGCCGGCCCCGGCGACCGCGCCGTCGTCCTGGACGGGGTCACCTACGCCTGCCACACGGTGCCGGCACAGCATCCCCGGCGCGCGGGGCGATCCGCCGGTCCGGCCGTCACCCGGGTGCTGATCCCGGGGAACCTGGGCATGCACTCGGTGCCCCGCTTCAGCCATCTGCTCGCCGACGACGCCCCCCTGCTCGTCGTCGACCTCCCCGGCTCGGGCAGCGCCGACGACGTCCCGCCGGAGCGGGAGGGATTCGCCTTCCTCACCCGCTGCCTGGACCACCTCCTGGACACGGCGGGCCATCAGCGGATCGACCTCATCGGCCTGTCCTACGGGGGCAGCATCGCGTACGCCTACGCGCGGCGGCACCCGGGCAAGGTCGCCCATCTCGTCCTGGCGGGAACGGTGACGAAGGACGCCCGCCTCGCCCGGGTCGCGTCACCGGAGCAGCTCCAGCGCCTGCGGGACAGCAGCCTCGACCAACTCGTCGAGGAGCTGATGCGGATGACCATGTGCCTCGACGAGAGCAAGCCGGTCCGCGATCGCGACCGGGTCCGTGAGCTGATCGAGAAGACCCTCCGGTCGGCCGGCCCACGCAGCCTGCGCCGGTTCATCACGGCCTACGAGCGGATGCTGACCGGATTCGAGGAAGGCCCGGTTCCGGACGTGCCCAGCCTGGTTTTCACCGGAGAGCACGACGTCAGCATCTCCCCGGACCTGGTGCGCGACAGCGCCCGGGTCTTTCCCCGGGCCGTCGCCGCCGTCATCCGGGAAACCGATCACATGTCCTTTCTGCAACGCCCGGAGGAAACCGTTGAACTGATCACCCGTTTCCTGCGCGACGATCTCACCACCGCACCCGCGTTCTGTGCCGGTTACTGGCGATTCCCGTCCTGAACGTCCACGTGACCGCGGTACGCGGAAAGGTCCTCGAAACAATGGCTCGAACACGGAGTCGACCATGGATGGCGCCGGACGGTTCCGATGCCAAAAAATCATTCGCGCGGGACTTCCGGCCCGCCCGGGACAGCGCTTGACTGGAACCGCGGGAAACAGCCGAAAGACGCCTTCGGAACCGAGGCGTACTACTGCTCCTCAAGGAGAGACAATGAATGCGAGATCCTTACCCGGAATACTCGTCGCCGCAGTGGCGGCGGTCGGACTGAGCGCAGTCGGCACTTCCACGGCAGTGGCCGGGGAGCCGGCCGCCGCGGCACCGTCCTCGGGTATCACGGGCACCTTCCACTACAGTGACCTCCTGGCCGGCACGGGGAGCATCAGCAACCCGACGGCGGGCACCTGCTACACGCTGCCCAGCATCGGCCTGAGCGCGACCAACAACACCAACGCCACGGCCCACCTCTACATCGGGACCAACTGCTCCATCGCGGGCAACGACCTGCCGCCGGGCAACACCTTCAACTCCGGCCCTTTCATCTCCGTCAAGTTCGACTCACCCTGATCCTCCGCCCCGAGGGACCGGTGGCAGGTGTGATTCCCAAACCCCGCATGGGGCGGAACACGCGATCGTGCCCGCGAAACAGCGGGAAGAAACTGCGCAATGGCCGCTTCGGAATCCGCAGCCGCCCACCCTGCGAGCAAGGGCGGCCGGTCGCACCGGGAAGCGGCACCCGCACCACGCGTTGCCGCCCGGCGCCGAGGGCGCCAGGCCGAGCGCACGACCAAAGGTCAGTGATAAAATGTTAGCTCGCCGCTTCTTCGCCATAGCCCTGGCAGGCGCCTTGTCGCTGCTCGGCGCGACGGTGGTTCCCGCCTCCGCCTCCTCCGCCGGTGTCCTCGACGTCACCTGCGCCGGCAGCCAGTCGACCACCTACACACCCGCGTTGACGCTCGCTCCGCAGGCGTCGACCATCGCAGCCTCCACGCAGTACGGTCCCTGCGTCTCCCTCAGCCAGTCCGGGCTCACCTCGGGGTCCCGCAGCGCGTCGCTCTCCTACCCCAGCCGGTCGTGCCTGGACCTGCTGGACTCCGGGACCGTCACCTACACGATCACGTGGAACACCGGGCAGACCTCGACCATCTCCGGCAACTCCACCGCCACCGTGGCCGGGGCCGCCTTCGTCGTCACCATCACCGGAACGGTGACCTCCGGACTGTTCGCCGGGGACAGCGCGGTACAGGTCAACACCGGGCCCGCCACCGACGTCACCCTGTGCACACTGGGCCTCGGGTCCGTCTCGAACACCTACCTGCTGGTCGCTCTCGAGCTCACTTCCGTCTGATGCCGCGACGGCGCCCGCCATGCGGGGTGACCGGTCCGGCCGTCGCCCGGGACACGGAGGCGATGTCGGCAACCGACGCCGACGTACCGGCCAGCGCCGGAGTGTGGTCTCTGGCCACCCCATTCGGCGGCCTGTAGCGTCCTCCGTATGAAGATCCTCATCAGCGCCGACATGGAGGGCGCCACCGGGGTGACCTGGCCGGCCGACGTGCTGCCGGGGACCCCGCAGTGGGAGCGGTGCCGGGCGATGTTCACCTCGGACGTCGACGCCGCCGTGCGCGGCTTCTTCGACGGCGGCGCCGACGAGGTCCTCATCAACGAGGCGCACTGGACCATGCGCAATCTGCTGCTCGAACGGCTCGACGAACGGGCGCAGATGCTCACCGGCCGGCACAAGGCCCTGTCCATGGTGGAGGGCGTGCAGCACGGCGACGTGGACGGCATCGCCTTCGTCGGCTACCACGCGGGCGCCGGCATGGAGGGCGTCCTCGCCCACACCTACCTCGCCAACCAGATCACCGGCGTCTGGCTGAACGACGTACGAGCCAGCGAGGGCCTGCTCAACGCGCACGTCGTCGCCGAGTACGGCGTCCCGGTCGTCCTGGTCACCGGCGACGACGTGGCCTGCGAGGACGCGCTCGGCTACGCGCCCGAGGCCCGCAAGGTCGCGGTCAAGGACCATGTGTCGCGGTACGCGGCCGTGTGCCGGACCCCGGCCCGCACCGCCGCCGACATCCGGGCCGCGGCCAAGGACGCCACGGCCCTCGCGGTCCGCCACGAGCCGGTGACCGGCGGCCCGTTCACCGTCGCCGTGGAGTTCGACGCCGAGCATCTGGCGGACGCCTCGACGGTGGTCCCGGGCGTGGCGCGGATCGGCGAACGCAAGGCGGGGTACACCACCGGCACGATGTACGAGGCGATCCGGACCTTCAAGGCGGTCACCACGATCGCCTCGGCGGCGGTGGAGGAGCAGTATGGCTGAGCACGGCGGGGCCCCGGACGGACAGGCCCTCGACGAGGTCGTCCGCTTCACCTCCGAGCTGATCCGGATCGACACCACCAACCGGGGCGGCGGCGACTGCCGGGAGCGCCCGGCCGCCGAGTACGCCGCCGAGGCGCTCGCCGGGGCCGGGATCGAGCCCACCCTGCTGGAGCGCACCGAGGGCCGGACCAACGTGGTCGCCCGGATCGAGGGCACCGACCCGTCCGCCGGGGCGCTGCTGGTCCACGGCCATCTGGACGTGGTGCCCGCCGAGGCCGCCGACTGGAGCGTCCACCCGTTCTCCGGGGAGGTCCGCGACGGGGTGGCCTGGGGGCGTGGCGCGGTGGACATGAAGAACATGGACGCGATGATCCTCGCCGTGCTGCGGGGCTGGGCCCGCCAGGGCGTACGGCCCCGGCGGGACCTGGTGATCGCGTTCACCGCGGACGAGGAGGCCAGCGCCGAGGACGGCTCCGGGTTCCTCGCCGACCGGCACCCGGAGCTGTTCGAGGGCTGCACCGAGGGCGTCAGCGAGTCGGGGGCGTTCACCTTCCACGACGGCGCCGGCCGGCAGCTCTACCCGATCGCCGCCGGTGAGCGCGGCACGGGCTGGCTGAGGCTGACCGCCCGCGGCCGGGCCGGACACGGCTCCAAGGTCAACCGGGAGAACGCGGTCACCCGGCTCGCCGCGGCGATCACCCGGATCGGCGCCCACGAGTGGCCGCTGCGGCTGACCCCCACCGTCCGCGCGGCCCTCACCGAACTCGCCGCCCTGTACGGCCTCGACACGGACCTGAGCGACGTCGAGGCACTGCTGGAGAAGCTGGGTCCGGCCGCCGCGCTGGTGGAGGCCACCGTCCGCAACAGCGCCAACCCGACCATGCTGGACGCCGGTTACAAGATCAACGTCATTCCGGGCTCGGCCGTCGCCCATGTCGACGGGCGCTTCCTGTACGGCACCGAGGACGAGTTCCGCGCCACCCTGGACCGGCTCACCGGGCCGGACGTGGACTGGGAGTTCGCCCACCGGGAGGTCGCCCTCCAGGCGCCGGTGGACTCGCCGACGTACGCCCGGATGCGCGCCGCCGTCGAGGAGTTCGCCCCGGAGGGGCACGTGGTGCCGTACTGCATGTCGGGCGGGACGGACGCCAAGCAGTTCTCGCGTCTGGGCATCACCGGCTACGGCTTCGCGCCCCTGAGACTGCCCGAGGGCTTCGACTACCAGGCCCTCTTCCACGGGGTCGACGAACGCGTGCCCGTCGAGGCGCTGCACTTCGGCGTCCGCGTGCTCGACCGGTTCCTGCGCACGGCCTAGGGGAGTGGGGGAGACAGTGCGGACCCTGGCGTACGGATCGTGGCCGTCACCGATCGACGCGGCGCTCGCCGCCGCGCACGACGGGCGGCCCGAGGACGTCGGCTTCGTCGGCGACGAGGTGTGGTGGACCGCGCCCCGGCCCACCGAGGGCGGGCGGCGCACCCTGGTGCGGCGGCGCGCCGACGGCGGCGAGGAGGTCCTGCTGCCCGCCCCGTGGAACGTGCGCAGCCGGGTCATCGAGTACGGCGGCCGGCCCTGGGGCGCCGCCGTCACCGCCGACGGCCCGCTGCTGGTGTTCGTGAACTTCGCCGACCAGCGGTTGTACCGGTGCGCGCCCGGTGGTGAGCCCCGGCCGCTCACGCCCCTGTCGCCGGTGGGCGGCGGGCTGCGCTGGGCGGAGCCGCAGGTGCTGGTGGAGCGCGGCGAGGTGTGGTGCGTGCTGGAGGAGTTCACCGGCGACGGCCCCACCGACGTGCGCCGGGTGCTGGCCGCCGTGCCGCTGGACGGCTCGGCCGCCGACGACCGGGGCGCCGTGCGCGAACTGACCGACGACCGGCACCGGTTCGTCACCGGCCCCCGGACAGCGCCCGGCGGGCGGCGGGCGGCCTGGCTGGTCTGGGACCACCCCCGGATGCCGTGGGACGGCACCGAACTGCTGGTCGCCGACATCGGCCCCGACGGCGTCCTCGGCCCGCCGGAGACCGTCGCCGGCGGCCCCCGGGAGGCGATCGCCCAGGCCGACTGGGCCCCCGACGGCGCCCTGCTGTACGCCTCCGACCGCACCGGCTGGTGGAACCTCTACCGCGACGGCCGGCCGCTGTGCCCCCGCGAGGAGGAGTTCGGCGGGCCGCTGTGGAAGCTGGGCATGCGCTGGTTCGCCCCGCTGGACAACGGGCTGATCGCCGTCGTGCACGGGCGGGGCGCCACCGCGCTGGGCATCCTCGACCCGGAGACCGGCGAGGTGGTCGACGCGGCCGGCCCCTGGACCGAGTTCGCGCCCGCCCTCGCCACCCACGGCGAGCGGATCGCCGCCGTCGGCGCCAGCCCGCGCAGCGCCTACGAGGTGGTCGAGCTGGACGCCCGCACCGGCCGGGCCCGGGTGATCGGCGCCGCCCACGACGACGCCGTCGACCCCGTGCACTACCCCGAGCCCCAGATCCGCACGTTCACCGGACCCGACGGCCGGGAGATCCACGCGCACGTCTACCCGCCGCACAACCCGGACTGCGTCGCGCCCGGCGACGAACTGCCGCCGTACGTCATCTGGGCGCACGGCGGGCCCACCAGCAGGGCGCCGCTCGTCCTCGACCTGGAGATCGCCTACTTCACCTCCCGCGGCATCGGCGTCGCCGAGGTCGACTACGGCGGCTCCACCGGCTACGGCCGCCGCTACCGCGAGCAACTGCGCGAGCAGTGGGGCGTGGTCGACGTGGAGGACTGCGCGGCCGTCGCCCTCGCCCTCGCCGAGGAGGGCACCGCCGACCGCAACCGGCTCGCCGTGCGCGGCGGCAGCGCGGGCGGCTGGACCGCCGCCGCCTCGCTGGCCTCCACCGACGTCTACGCCTGCGGCACGATCAGCTACCCCGTGCTGGACCTGACCGAGTGGAGCGCCGGCGGCACCCACGACTTCGAGTCGCGGTACCTGGAGTCGCTGGTCGGCCCGTACGAGGCGGTGCCCGCCCGGTACGCGGAACGCTCGCCCGCCGAGCACGCCGACCGGATCACCGTCCCGTTCCTGCTGCTCCAGGGCCTGGACGACGTGATCTGCCCGCCCGCGCAGTGCGAGCGCTTCCTGGCCCGGTTCGCGGGCCGCGGGGTGGCGCACGCGTACCTCGCCTTCCCGGGTGAGGGGCACGGCTTCCGGCGCGCGGAGACCATGGTCCGCGCCCTGGAGGCCGAACTCTCCCTGTACGCACAGGTGTTCGGCATCGACCCGAGGGGCATCCCCACTCTGGAACTGACCACGTGAGCGCCCGGCGTAGGCTGTCCGGATGCCGCACACCCCGTCCCGCTACCTGACCGAGGGCCCCCGCACGGGCCTGCGTCACTTCACCCACGCGGACGCCGCCGAGTTCACCGCGCGGGCCCGGGAGAGCAAGGACCTGCACCACCCCTGGCTCTTCCCGCCGGACAGCGCGCAGGCGTACGCCCGGTACGCGGGGCGGCTGATCGAGGACCCCACCAAGGCCGGGTTCCTGGTCTGCGAGAAGGCCGCCGACGGCGCGATCGCCGGGTTCATCAACATCAACAACATCGTCGAGGGCGGCTTCCTCAGCGGGGCCCTCGGCTACGGCGCCTTCGCCCACGCGGCGGGCCGCGGGCTGATGCGGGAGGGCCTCGGCCTCGTCGTCCGCCACGCCTTCGGGCCGATGCGCCTGCACCGGCTGGAGATCAACGTCCAGCCCGGCAACGCCGCGTCCATCGCCCTGGCCCGCTCCTGCGGCTTCCGCCTGGAGGGCTTCTCGCCGAAGATGCTCTACGTCGACGGGGCCTGGCGCGACCACATGCGGTGGGCGATCACCGCCGAGACGACCGCCGTCTGAACCGGTGGCCGGACGGGGACCGGCCCCGCCCGGCCACCGGTTCACGCACGGCGGTCGGCGTACTCGTACACCACGCCGTCGGGATGACGGACGATCAGGTTGCGGCCCACCGGGGTCGGCACCGGGCCCGCGATGACGTCGGCGCCCAGGCCCGCCAGGACCCGCGCCGCCTCCTCCACGTCCGTCACGGCGATGGTCGCGGCGACCTTGCGCAGCAGCTCCAGCTCGGCCTCGGGCCCGCTCATCAGCAGGAAGCAGCCGATCGCGGCGACTTGGACCCCACCGCGCTCGAAACGCAGGGCCCGGCCGCCGGCGATTCCCTCGTAGAAGGGGATCGCCTTGTCCAGGTCGTCGACACAGACGCGCAGTGTGGCTCCCAGAATGTCCATGCGGGCGAGCCTAGGGCCTGTCGTTCGGATCAGCCCGCAGACGCGGGGCCTGGCACGCGCACCTGCGGCGTTGTCGTCGGTTGTCAACGCTCCGCGTTGCCGCCCTCCTCCGCCTTGCATCTGCACGCACCAGGCCCCGCTCACCGGCATGACCAGGCGCAGCCGATTCCCTGCGACCTGATCCGAACGACAGGCCCTAGTTGGCCCGGCGGGCGGGCCGCCCATGGACCGCCGGGTTGCGGGTACCCGCCCGGCATGGACCGCTTGGAGCATCTGGAGCATCTGGACAAGCACCTGGTCGACGAGCTGGCACAGGTGGCCCGCGAGACCGTCCGGGACGAGCTGCGCGAGCAGACCCGCAAGCAGCGCCGCCGCGCGACGCTGTACGCCGCGTCCGGCGCCGTCGCCCTCTACGCGGGCGCGGCCCTCGCGCTCGCCGCGGGCCTCCTGCTCGCCCTCGCGCTGCCGGACTGGGCCGCCGCGCTGATCACCGCCGCGCTGCTGGCCGCCGTCGCCTACGCGCTGCGCGGCGCCGCCCGGCCGCACCGCCCCGACGGCACCGCCGCGCCGACCGCCCCGGGCCGGACGGTCGGCGGCACCGCGCCCGCCACGCCGCCCAGCGGCCTGGGCATGCCCTACCCGCCGATGCCGCCCGTCGCCCCCGGCGGCGCCTCCGCCGGGACCGGGGCGCCCGGCGGCACCGGCCCGGCCGCGCCGCGCTAGGACGACGTCGACCCCGAGGCCCCGCACGACCGGAGCTGATCCGGCCGGGCGCCGCCCCGGCCCCAGCGGGTCTACTGGAGCCGGGGCAGTACCTCCGTCCGGTAGAAGTCGAAGAAGCCGCGCAGGTCGGGGCCGATCTGGTTGACGTACACCCGGTCGAACCCGGCGTCGGCGAACCGCTTCAGCTCGGCCACGTGCGCGTCGACGTCGTCGCCGCAGACCCTGTTCTCCCGGACCATGTCCTCGGTGACCAGGGTCTGCGCCTGTTCGAAGTGCTTCGGCGAGGGCAGCACCTGGCTCAGCTCGCCGGGCAGCAGCTCGTTGCCCCACAGCCGGTGCACCGTGCGGACGGCGGCCTCCCGGTCGGTGTCGTAGCAGACCTTCGTCCCGCCGCTGACCGGCTTCGCGCCGCCGCCGTCCGCGCGGTAGCGCTCGACCATCGAGGCGTCCGGCATCATCGTGATGTAGCCGTCGCCGACCCGGGACGCCAGCTTCGTCGCCGCGGGGCCGAAACCGGAGACGTCGATCGGGACGGGCTCGTCCGGGACGGTGTAGAGGCGGGCGTTCTCCACGGTGTAGTGCTTGCCGTGGTGGCTGACCTCCTCGCCGCTGAACAGGCGGCGCATCACGTGGATCGCCTCCTCCAGCATCTCCAGCCGGACGCGGGCGGGCGGCCAGGCACCGCCGACGATGTGCTCGTTGAGCGCCTCGCCGGAGCCGACGCCGAGCCGGAACCGGCCGCCGGTCATCACCGCGCTGGTCGCCGCGGCCTGCGCCACCACCGCCGGGTGCGTGCGCACCGTCGGACAGGTCACCGCCGTCTCGACGGGCAGCGACACCGCCTCCGACAGCGCGCCGATCACCGACCACACGAACGGGCTCTGGCCCTGCGCGTCGTTCCACGGGTGGTAGTGGTCGGAGATCCACAACGACCGGAAACCGGCCTGCTCGGCCATCCGGGCCTGCTCGATCAGCTCGGCGGGGCCGAACTGCTCGCACGAGAGGAAATAGCCGTACTCGGGCATGGGAGGACGCCTCCGGGAGGTGAGCGTGCGGGGTCCCGGGCCGGGTACCCGCACGCGAGGCCGGAAACCGGCGGTACGGCCCGTCCGCCCACGTTTGACCGCACGGGCCACGGGGACGCGGAAGGCTCACGCGTACGCGAGAAGGCGGGAGCCGCCCCCGTACGACCCCGGCCCGCCCGGGGGCGGTGCCGGTCCCTCCACCGACGTACCCGCGGAAGGAGACTCATGAACACCGAGGAACTGGTCGAACTGGCCCAGCAGTTGCGCGTCGACAGCGTCCGCGCCGCGGCCGCCGCGGGCTCGGGGCACCCGACCTCGTCGATGTCCGCCGCCGACCTGATGGCCGTACTGCTCGCCCACCACCTGCGCTACGACTTCGAACGCCCCGCCCACCCCGGCAACGACCGCTTCGTGCTGTCCAAGGGACACGCCTCACCGCTGCTGTACGCCGCGTACAAGGCGGCCGGTGTCGTCGACGACGAGGAACTGCTCACCTTCCGCAAGCTGGGCAGCCGCCTGGAGGGCCACCCGACGCCGCAGCGCCTGCCGTGGGTGGAGACCGCCACCGGCTCCCTCGGCCAGGGCCTGCCCGTCGGCGTCGGCATCGCGCTGGCCGGGCAGCGCCTGGACCGCACCGGATACCGGGTATGGGTGCTGTGCGGGGACAGCGAGCTGGCCGAGGGCTCGATCTGGGAGGCCGCCGAGCACGCCGGGTACGAGCACCTGGACAACCTGACCGTCGTCGTCGACGTCAACCGGCTCGGCCAGCGCGGCCCGACCCGGCACGGCCACGACCTCGACGCCTACGCCCGCCGCTTCCGCGCCTTCGACTGGCACACGGTGGAGATCGACGGCCACGACGTGGACGCCATCGACCGCGCCTACGGCGAGGCCCTGTCCACCCGGGGCCAGCCCACCGCGATCATCGCCCGCACCCTGAAGGGCAAGGGCGTCGCGGACATCGAGGACCACGAGGGCCTGCACGGCAAACCGCTGAAGAACGCCGACGACGCCATCGCCGAACTCGGCGGCCGTCGGGGCATCACCCTGCACGTGCACGAGCCGCCCTCGGCCCGCTCGCTGCACTCGGTCTCCTCCGGGCGGATCGAGCTGCCCCGCTGGGAGAAGGGCGAGGAGGCCGCCACCCGCGACGCCTTCGGCCAGGCGCTCACCGCGCTCGGCACCGCCCGCGGCGACGTCGTCGTCCTGGACGGCGAGGTCGGCGACTCCACGCGCGCCGAGTACTTCGCCGAGGAGCACCCCGACCGGTACTTCGAGTGCTACATCGCCGAGCAGCAGTTGGTCGCCACGGCGGTCGGCATGGCGGCCCGCGGCAGGCTGCCGTACGCCTCCACGTTCGCCGCGTTCCTGACCCGGGCGTACGACTTCGTGCGGATGGCCTCCGTCAGCGGCTCCGGGATCGTCCTGAACGGCTCCCACGCGGGCGTCGCCATCGGCCAGGACGGGCCCAGCCAGATGGGCCTGGAGGACCTGGCGATGATGCGCGCGGTGCACGGCTCGACCGTGCTGTACCCGTGCGACGCCAACCAGACCGCCAAGCTGGTCGCCGCGGCGGCCGAGCTGGAGGGCATCCGCTATCTGCGGACCTCGCGCGGCGGCAGCGAGGTGCTCTACGGGCCCGACGAGGAGTTCCCGGTGGGCGGCAGCAAGGTGCTGCGCTCCTCCGGCGAGGACCGGCTGACGCTGGTCGCCGCCGGTGTCACCGTGCCCGAGGCGCTGGCCGCCGCCGACGTCCTGGACCGCGAGGGCATCAGGGCCCGGGTGATCGACCTGTACTCGGTCAAGCCCGTCGACCGGGACACCCTGCGCCGGGCCGCCGAGGAGACCGGCTGCCTGGTCACCGTCGAGGACCACCACCCCGAGGGCGGCATCGGCGACGCCGTCGCGGAAGCCTTCGCCGACGGCGGTCCCGTGCCCCGGCTGGTCCGGCTCGCCGTGCGCACCATGCCGGGCTCGGCCGCGCCCGACCAGCAACTGCACGCCGCGGGCATCGACGCCGAGTCGATCGCGGCGGCCGGCAAGCTGCTGGTGGAGGAGGCGGTCGTGCGGTGAGCCCGGACGCCCCGAGGACCGTGCGGGCCGGCCGGCGCACCGTCGAGGTGCACCGGCCGGACAAGGTCCTCTTCCCCGAGGACGCGGAGGGCACGGAGTACACCAAGGGCGACCTGGTCGACTACCACCGGGCCGTCGCCCCGTTCATGCTGCCGCACCTGCGGGGCCGCCCGCTGATGCTGGAGCGGCACCCGGACGGCGTCGACGGCCCGGTCTTCATGCAGAAGAACACACCGGACCACTACCCGGACTGGATCACCCGCGTCGAGCTGCCCAAGGAGGGCGGCACCGTCCGCCACACCGTCTGCGACGACACCCCCACCCTGCTCTACCTCGCCGACCAGGCCGCCCTCACCCTGCACCGCTGGCTGTCCCGCACGGACCGCGCGGGCGGCGTCGGCCGGCCCGACCGCCTGGTCTTCGACCTCGACCCGGCCGGCGACGACTTCGCCCCGGTCCGCGAGGCGGCCGCGTACCTCGGTGAGCTGCTCGACACGCTGCGGCTGCCCTCCGCGCCGATGACCACCGGCTCCAAGGGCGTGCACGTGGTGGTGCCGCTCACCGGACAGCAGACCTTCGACGAGGTACGGGAGTTCGCGCGGGCGGTCGCCGAGACCCTCGCCGCCGCCCACCCCGGCCGGTTCACCACCGCCGCCCGCAAGAAGGACCGCGGCGACCGGCTCTACCTCGACATCCAGCGCAACGCCTACGCGCAGACCGCGGTCGTGCCCTACACCGTGCGGGCCCGGCCCGGCGCTCCCGTGGCCACCCCCTTCACCTGGGACCAGTTGGCCGACCCGGCCCTGAACGCCCGCCGCTGGACGATCGCGGACGCCGTGGAACAGGCCCGCACCGGCCCCTGGGCCGGAATCATGGGCCGCCCCCGTGCGCTGGGCCCGGCCCGCCGGCGTCTGGACGCCCTGGGGCACTGAACCTCGCCCGCGGAGGTTTGGCCATGAGTTGTGCGGCCACACGAAGGGAGAGGTGGCCATGTCGAACACAAAAAACACATCAGATTCACCGACCCGGCGGCGCAGTTCACGGACATCACGGAACTCCCACGAGTCGGAGGCCGAGACCGAGAACAACACCGAAGGCACCGAGGACACGGACGACACCGAGAACACCGAGAACAGCGAGAACACCGACAAGACGAGTAAGACGGGCGACTCCGGCAGGACATCCGGGAACACCCGGGCGAACCGCCGGCCCAGCGCCATGGAGGTGCTGCGCCAGGCGCGCGACCAGCTCGCCGAGCTGACCGGCATGGTCGCCGAGTCCGTGTCGTCCTTCGAACAGACCGAGGACGGCTGGGCGCTGGAGGTCGAGGTCCTCGAACTCGAGCGGGTGCCCGACACGATGAGCCTGATGGGCAGCTACCAGGTGGAACTCGACCACCAGGGCCAGCTCACCGGCTATCGCCGGGTACGCCGCTACGAGCGGGGACGGGCCGACGGACGCAGGGCCGGCGGCTAGCGGAACCCGCCCGGACATCACACCCAACCCAAGGAGGGATCAACCGGCATGAGTGTCGTACCGGCACAGCAGACCGGCGGCGGAGGCGGCAGCAGCGGCCTCTACGACGTGCTTGAACTGGTTTTGGACAGGGGGCTCGTCATCGACGCATTCGTGCGGGTGTCCCTGGTAGGCATCGAGATCCTCAAGATCGACGTACGGGTCGTCGTCGCCAGTGTCGACACCTATCTGCGCTTCGCCGAGGCGTGCAACCGCCTCGACCTGGAGGCCGGCCCCCGCAAGGACCCCGGCCTGCCCGACCTGGTCGGTTCCATCACCGAGTCCGGGGCGCGCGGCAAGTCCAAGGGTGCGCTGTCCGGCGCCGCCCAGACCATCTCCGACGCCTTCCAGCAGGCGCGCGGCGAGGGTGAGGGCGAGTCCCGGCCGCGGACCCGCAAGTCGGCCGCGTCGCGCCGGAAGGAGGAGCAGGAGTGAGCACTTACGTCTACGGGATCGCCGCGAGCACCCACCCCGCGCTTCCCGAGGGCATGGACGGCGTCGGCAATCCGCCCCGCAAGATCCGCATCCTGAAGGAGGGCGAGCTGGCGGCCGTCGTCAGTGACGCCCCCGAGGGGCTGCGCCCCAAGCGCAAGGACCTGCTGGCCCACCAGAACGTGCTCAGCGAGGCGGGCGCGGCCGGCTGCGTGCTGCCCATGCGGTTCGGCAGCGTCGCCACCGACGACAAGTCCGTCACGGACGTGCTCGCCGAGCGTGCCGACCACTACAAGGAGCGGCTGGGCGCGCTGGACGGCCGGGTGGAGTACAACATCAAGGCCAACCACGTGGAAGAGGCCGTACTGCACCACGTGATGGCCGAGAACCCGCAGATCCGGTCCCTGGCCGAGGCCAACCGCAAGGCGGGCGGCGGCAGCTACGAGGCCAAGATCCAGCTCGGCGAGATGGTCGCCGCGGCGGTCCAGGCCCGCGAGGCCGAGGACGCCCGCGCCCTGCGCGGCGTGCTGGAGCCGGAGGCCGAGGCCGTCAGCGTCGGCCCCGACTCCACCGGCTGGCTCGCCAACGTCTCCTTCCTGGTCGGCCGTGACACGGCCGAGGACTTCATGGCCGCCGTCGAGCGTGCCCGCGCGGAGCTGCCGCACCTGGAGGTGCGGGTCAACGGCCCGCTGCCCCCGTACAGCTTCGTCGAGCCCGGCCCGGCCGAGCCCGCGGGGACCGCCGCGGGCGGCGGCGCGGGTACCGGGGCGGGGTGACGACGTGGGCCTGATCTCCGAGGTGCTGCTGCTGCCGTTCGCCCCGGTACGCGGCAGCGCCTGGGCCGTCAGACAGGTACTCCAGGAGGCCGAGCGGATCTACTACGACCCGGCGACCGTACGGGCCGAACTATCCCGCCTGGAGGAACAGTTGGAGGCCGGTGAGATCACGGAGGAGGAGTTCGACCGGCAGGAGGACGAACTCCTGGACCGGCTTGAGATCGCTTCGCGCAACAGCGCGGGAACGGGCAACGGGACGACACCATGAACCGAGTCGGACTCGGCCTCGCCGTAGGGGCCGGCTATCTGCTGGGACGGACCAAGAAACTCAAACTAGCCGTCGCCGTGGGCACCATGGTGGCCGGCAAGAAGATGAACCTGACGCCGCGCGGCATCGCGGACCTGGTCACCACCCAGTTGCAGAACAACCCGCAGTTCAAGGAAATAGGCGACCAGCTCCGCGAGGACATGCGGGGCGTCGGCAAGGCGGCCACCGGCGCGCTGGTCGAGCGGCGGATCGAGGCGTTCGCCGACCGGCTGCACGGCCGTACCTCGCAGGTCCGCGACGAGATCAGCGGCGTGGCGTCGAAGGTGCCGGGCACCGGCTCCGGCGACCGCGACGAGGACGCGTACGACGAGCACGACGAGCACGACGACGGTGACGACCGCGAGGACTACGCGGACGACGGCGACGAGCGCGACGAGCGCGAGGACCGTGCCGCCGAGCGGTCCGAGCGGCGCCCGCGGCGGCGCGGCGGCCGGGACGACGCGGACGAGCCGGAGAAGAAGGCGCCCGCGAAGAGGACGGCGGCCAGGAAGACCGCCGCGAAGAAGGCCCCCGCCCGCAGGACGGCGGCGAAGTCGGCGCAGTCGGCGCGCAAGACGGCCCAGGGCACCGCCCGCGGTACCCGCCGCCGGACGCCGAAGGGTGGCGATGAGTGATGTCGGGGACTCTGGGAGGCGCGGCCAAGGCCGCGGGCGGCGCGGCGAAGCAGAACCCGCTCGCCGACGTCGCCCGCAGCGAGGCCGCCGACCGGCTCAAGGCGGAGGTGCAGGAGTACCTCGCCGCGCAGGCCACCCGCATGCTGGTGGGCGTCGGCCGCAAGCTCGGCCAGACCACCGTCAAGCTCAACGACATCGCGGAGGGCAACAGCCCCGGCTTCGCCAAGCTCGCCCTCGAAGGCGGGCGCAAGCTCGCCGAGGGCAAGAGCCCGGTGCGCAGCGCGGTGGAACTGGGCGCGGGCCGCCTGAAGGACAACGTCGTCGGCGCGGTGAAGAACCTCGCCGGCGGCAAGGGCAAGGGCAAGGGCGGCGCCGGCAAGAAGCCGACCGTCATCCTGGAGTACGTCGATGTCGGCGTGCCGCTGCGCACGGCCTACGACCAGTGGACGCAGTACCAGGACTTCAGCACCTTCGCCAAGGGCGTCAAGAGCGCGAGCCGCGCCGACGACACCACCTCCGACTGGCAGATGAAGGTGTTCTGGTCCAACCGGAGCTGGAAGGCGAAGACCACCGAGCAGGTACCCGACGACCGGATCGCCTGGACGTCCGAGGGCGCCAAGGGCACCACCAAGGGCGTGGTCTCCTTCCACCGGCTCGCCGACAACCTCACCCGGGTGCTGCTGGTCATCGAGTACTACCCGAAGGGCCTGTTCGAGAAGACCGGCAACATCTGGCGCGCCCAGGGCCGCCGGGCCCGTCTGGACCTGAAGAACTACGTCCGGTTCATCACCCTCAAGGGCGAGGCGTCCGACGGCTGGCGCGGCGAGATCCGCGACGGCGAGGTCGTCACCAGCCACGAGGACGCGGTCGCCCAGGAGGAGCAGGAGCAGCACGAGGACCAGGAGGGGCGGGAGGACGAGGACCAAGAGGTCCAGGGCGAGCACGACGACCCCGAGGACGAGGCGGACGCCTCCTACGACGACGAGGAGCGCGACGAGTACGACGAGGAGGAGCCCGAGGCGGAGGAGGCCGCCGACGACGAGCCCGAGGACGAGTACGACGAGGACGCCGAGGAGGGCGAGCCCGAGGACGAGTACGACGAGGAGGACGAACCCGAGGGCGAGTACGTCGACGAGGCCGAGGACGGCGAGCAGGCCAAGGGCGGCGACGAGGACGACGGCTACGCGTACCGGGACGACGACGAGTACGCCGAGCGCGGAGGCCGCCGATGACCACTCCCGGCCGGCTGCCCGAACCGTACGGACAGGGACAGAGCGCCAATCTCGCCGACATCCTGGAACGGGTGCTGGACAAGGGCGTGGTCATCGCGGGCGACATCCGCATCAACCTGCTCGACATCGAACTGCTCACCATCAAACTGCGGCTCATCGTCGCCTCCGTCGACAAGGCCAAGGAGATGGGCATCGACTGGTGGGAGAGCGACCCGGCGCTCTCCACCAATGCCCGGCACAAGGAACTCGCCCGGGAGAACGAGGAGTTGCGCCAGCGCCTGGCCGAGCTGGAGTCGGGCCGCGCACCGAAGGAAGAGACACCATGACCGGACTGCGGTACGTCTACGCCGTCTGCCGCCCCTTCGGCGCGGCCCTCCAGGCCCAGTTGGGGGGAGTCGCGGGCGACCCGCCCCGGCTCCTCGCCCACCGCGGCCTGGTCGCCGTCGTCAGCCATGTGCCCGAGGCGGACTTCGCCGAGGAGCCGCTGCGGTCCCATCTGGAGGACCTGGACTGGCTGACCGCGACCGCCCGCGCGCACCAGCAGGTCATCGACGCGCTCACCGTCGTCACGACGCCGCTGCCGCTCCGGCTGGCCACCGTCTTCCGGGACGACAGCGGCGTGCGGGTGATGATGGAGGAGCGCGAGGAGAGCTTCCGGCGCACCCTGGAGCGGCTCGAAGGCCGCGTCGAGTGGGGCGTCAAGGTGTACGTGGACAGCGCCGAGGAGCAGTCGGCGCAGGCTCCGCCCGCCAAGCCCGCCTCGGGCCGGGAGTACCTGCTCCAGCGCCGCCGGCGGAACCGGGCCGGCGAGGAACTGTGGCAGCGGGCCGAGGAGTTCGCCACCCGGCTGCACCAGGCGCTGTCGGGCCGGGCGGACGACGCCAAGCTGCACGCGCCGCAGAATCCGGCGCTCTCGGGCGCGGCCGGACGGAACGTCCTCAACGCCGCCTATCTGGTGCCCCGGGACCACTCCGAGGAGTTCGTGGAACTGGTGGACCGGACGAAGGACGACGCCGAGGGCATCCGGGTGGAACTCACCGGCCCCTGGGCCGCCTACTCCTTCGCCGGGGAGAACGGCGGAGCCGAGGACGGCGGCGGGGAGGGCATGTCGTGACCGTCGTGGAGCGCCGGGAGATCGCCCTGGTGGACCTGCTCGACCGGCTGCTGGCCGGCGGGGTCGTCATCACCGGCGACCTCACCCTGCGGATCGCGGACGTCGATCTGGTCCGCATCGATCTGAACGCGCTGATCAGCTCGGTCAACGCCAATGTGCCGTCGCCCTGGGAAGACTGACATGAGCGAGAACCGAGGCCGTATCGAGTTCCAGCCCGACACCGTCGAGCGCGATCTGATCAAACTGGTGCTGACCGTGGTGGAACTGCTGCGCCAGCTCATGGAGCGCCAGGCGCTGCGCCGCTTCGACGAGGGCGACCTCAGCGAGGAGCAGGAGGAGCGCATCGGGCTCACCCTGATGCTGCTGGACGACCGCATGACCGAACTGCGCGAGCGCTACGGGCTGCGGCCCGAGGACCTGAACCTGGACCTCGGGCCGCTCGGTCCGCTGCTGCCCCGGAACTGACCGGGCGGCCCGCCGTACCGGTGGGCCGGACCGGGCCGGCGCCGTACCGGTGGGCCGGACCGGGCCGGTCAGGCGTCCTTCCTGCACAGGATCTCCCCGTGCAGCACGCCGAACCAGCCCTCCTCCCGCTCGCCCCATTCCCGCCAGGCCGCCGACACCGCGCGCAGCCGGTCCCGGGTGGCGTGGCCGCCCGCGACGGCCTGCCCGGCGTAGGCCGGCTCCAGGGTGCGGTCCGCCCACAGGCCGCTCCACCAGGCGCGTTCCTCGGTCGTGGCGAAGGTCCAGGTCGCGGAGGTGGCGGTGATGTCCGTGAACCCGGCTTCCAGGGCCCATGCCCGCAGCCGGCGCCCGGCGTCCGGCTCGCCGCCGTTGGCGCGGGCCACCCGGTGGTACAGGTCCGCCCAGTCGTCCAGGCCGGCCGAGGCCGGGTACCAGGTCATGCCGCCGTAGTCGGCGTCGCGGACGGCGACGAACCCGCGCGGCCGGGTGACCCGCCGCATCTCGCGCAGCGCCGCCACCGGGTCGCCGACGTGCTGGAGCACCTGGTGGGCGTGGACCACGCAGAAGGTGTCGTCCGGGTAGTCCAGGGCATGCGCGTCCGCCACCGCGAAGTCGACGTTGACCAGGCCGCGCCCGGCGGCCGTCGCGCGGGCGCGGTCCAGGACGTCGGGGGAGCGGTCGACACCGGTGACATGGCCGTCGGGGACCAGCGCCGCCAGGTCGGCGGTGATGGTCCCCGGGCCGCAGCCGACGTCCAGGATCTTCATGTGGGGCTTCAGGGAGCCGAGCAGGTACCCGGCCGAGTTGGCGGCGGTGCGCCAGGTGTGCGAGCGGAGCACGGACTCGTGGTGTCCGTGCGTGTAGACGGCGGTCTCCCGGGTTTTCGGCATCGCTGGTCCCCTCTGCGGTGTTCGCCTTCCGGCGACTGGGATCACCGTAGGCCGAACAACCGCATGCTGAGACCAGTGTTTCGTCATGTGAGACGGCCGAAGGGGTGGCGGCGGGTCAGTCCGGCAGCGGGCGGTACACCGTGAGCGCCTCGGGCAGCTTCTCCAGCGTCACGTCGCCCTCGGTCTCGGTGATCTCGCCGTCGTAGGCCATCAGCGTGCCCGGCGCGATGCCGGTCAGATGCAGCCGGCCGACCTGGACGGCGGCGTGGGCGGGGGAGCGGGTCAGCGGTCCGGCCAGCGCGGCGGAGAGCAGCCGCAGCGCGGGCCGCCGCCCGCCGTGCACCACCCGGACGTCCAACTGCCCGTCGGCCAGGTCCAGCCGCCGGCCCGGAGCCAGCCCCATGCGGTGGTACGTCCCGTTGCCCGCGAACAGCATCCACAGCGGGCGCCGGCGGCCCCGCACCCGCGCCTCCAGGGGATGCCGGTCGGCGCGCAGCACCCGGACCGCCGCCAGCACCCCGGCCGGCCAGGCGCCGATCCGCGGCGACCACAGCTCCCGCTGGCGCACCAGCTCGGCGTAGACGCCCAGGCTGAAGGTGTTCAGGAAGACGCCTTCCTGACCGCCCGAGACGAACCGGCCCACGTCCACCCGGACGCCCTCGCCCTGCTCCAACGCCCGGCACAGCGTCCGCACGTCCTCCACGCCGAGGTCGTAGGCGAAGTGGTTGAGCGTGCCGCCGGGCAGCACCGCCAGCGGCAGCCGGTGGCGCAGGGCGACCCCGGCGGCGGCGTTCACCGTGCCGTCGCCGCCGCACACGCCGAGCACCCGGGCCCGGCCCGCGGCCTTCTCCAGCTCCGCGCGCACGTCGGCCGGCTCGCACTCGATCACCTCGGCCCGGGGCAGCGCGTCGCACAGCGCCCGCACCCTGTCCGAGGTGCCCGAGCCGGTGTTGGCGACCATCACCAGACCGTCGCCCTCGGGCAGCGCGGGCAGCTCGGCGCGCGGCCGGGCGGGCGGGACGAGCTGGGCACGGGTCGGCACCAGACCCCGCACGGCGAACGCGGCACCCGCGCCGAGGGCCGCCCCGGCCACCACGTCGCTCGGGAAGTGCACGCCGGTGTAGACCCGGGAGAGGGCGACCGCGGCGGCCAGCGGCGCGACGGCCGCGCCCCACGCCGGGGACTCCAGGGCGACGCCGGTGGCGAACGCGGCGGCCGAGGCGGCGTGCCCGGACGGGAAGGAGGTGGTGATCGGCTGCCGCTTGAGCTGCCGGACCAGCGGCACCGGGTCCAGCTCCGGCCGGGGACGGCGGACGGTGCGCTTGCCGAGGGTGTTGATGGTCAGCGAGGCCAGGCTCAGCGAGGCCAGTCCGCGTGCGGCGGCCCGGCGGGCCCGGGGCGTACGGGACACGGCGAGGCCGGCCGCCGCGGCGAACCACAGCACGCCGTGGTTGGCGCTGCGGCTCAGCCGGGGCAGGACCTGGTCACCGCCGGGCCAGTGCCGGGCGGCGACCGCCTCGAACAGGCGGTGGTCCAGTCGCAGGAAGCCGTTGCGGACGGGATGCGGGCCGGGGATCGGGACGGTGAGGTCGAGGTCGGGGCTCATGCCTCCCCGCCTACCCGCCCGGCCCCCGTTCCTGCCCGGCACCCCGGGGCAAAAGCGGTTGCCCGGCCGCCTCACCGGGACCGACAATCACCCCCATGGGCCACCTCGAAGCAGCGCACCTCGCATACCACCTCCCCGACGGGAGGACGCTGCTCGGCGACGTCTCCTTCCGGGTGGGGGAAGGCGCCGTGATGGCCCTCGTCGGGCCCAACGGCGCCGGGAAGACCACCCTGCTGCGCCTGCTCTCCGGCGAGCTGAAGCCGCACGAGGGCACCGTCACCGTCAGCGGCGGCCTCGGCGTGATGCGCCAGTTCATCGGCTCGGTACGGGACGGCACGACCGTACGCGACCTGCTGGTCTCCGTCGCCCCGCCGCGGGTCCGCGAGGCCGCCCGCGCGGTCGACGCCGCCGAGCACGCCCTGCTCACCGTCGACGACGAGGCCGCGCAGCTCGGGTACGCGCAGGCGCTCGCCGACTGGGCGGAGGCGCGCGGCTACGAGGCCGAGACGCTGTGGGACATGTGCACCACGGCCGCGCTCGGCGTGCCGTACGAGAAGGCGCAGTGGCGCGAGGTGCGCACCCTCTCCGGCGGCGAGCAGAAACGCCTGGTCCTGGAGGCGCTGCTGCGCGGCACCGACGAGGTCCTGCTGCTCGACGAGCCGGACAACTACCTCGACGTGCCCGGCAAGCGCTGGCTGGAGGAGCGGCTCGCCGAGACCCGCAAGACCGTGCTGTTCGTCTCCCACGACCGGGAACTGCTGGCCCGCGCCGCCGAGCGGATCGTCTCCCTGGAGCCGGGCCCGGCCGGCGCCGACGCCTGGGTGCACGGCGGCGGCTTCGGCACCTACCACGAGGCCCGGCGCGAGCGCTTCGCCCGCTTCGAGGAGCTGCGCCGCCGCTGGGACGAGAAGCACGCCCAGTTGAAGAAGCTCGTGCTGTCGCTGCGGCAGGCCGCGTCGGTCAGCCACGAGATGGCCTCCCGGTACCACGCGGCCCAGACCCGGCTGCGCAAGTTCGAGGAGGCCGGGCCGCCGCCCGAGCCGCCGCGCGAGCAGGACATCACCATGCGCCTCAAGGGCGGCCGCACCGGCGTCCGCGCCGTCACCTGCGAGCGCCTGGAACTGACCGGCCTGATGCACCCCTTCGACCTGGAGGTCTTCTACGGCGAGCGGGTCGCCGTCCTCGGCTCCAACGGCTCCGGCAAGTCGCACTTCCTGCGCCTGCTGGCCGGCCAGGACGTGGCGCACACCGGGCACTTCAAGCTGGGGGCGCGCGTGGTGCCGGGGCACTTCGCGCAGACCCACGCCCACCCCGAGCTGCGGGGCCGCACCCTGCTGGACATCCTGTGGCGCGAGCACGCCCAGGACCGGGGCGCCGCCATGTCCCGGCTGCGCCGCTACGAGCTGACCGGGCAGGCCGAGCAGAGCTTCGACCGCCTCTCCGGCGGCCAGCAGGCCCGCTTCCAGATCCTGCTGCTCGAAGTCCAGGGCGTCACCGCGCTGCTGCTGGACGAGCCCACCGACAACCTCGACCTGGAGTCCGCCGAGGCGCTCCAGGAGGGCCTGGAGTCCTTCGACGGCACGGTCCTCGCGGTCACCCACGACCGCTGGTTCGCCCGTTCCTTCGACCGCTTCCTGGTCTTCGGCAGCGACGGCCGGGTCCGCGAGACCGCGGAACCGGTCTGGGACGAACGCCGGGTCGTCCGGGCCCGCTGACCGCCGCGGGCCCGGACGGGGCCGGCCTGGGGGACGCGGGCTCGGGTGACGCAGGTTCGGGTGACGCGGACCCGGGCGGCCCGGGTCCGGGCGGCGCGGGGGTCACCGCCGGCCGGGTCACCGCCAGCGCAGCAGCGCCCCCAGACCGCCGACCGGGGTGTCCTCGCCGCCCTCGGGCAGCGCCGGCACCACCGAGACCGCCGGGGCGCCGGTCATCACCGCCGAGCGCAGCAGGGCGTCGTCCGCACGGGCCGACCAGGAGTTCTGCTCGCCGAGCGTCTTCAGTTCGGTCCGGCGCACCGCCACCTGGTCGGCGTCCTCACCGATCCACACCTCGCGGTGCGTGTCCGGCCCGTCCGGGATGACCAGCAGCTCGTCGATGCGGTGCTCGCGGGCGGCCTCCACCAGCGCGGGCACCCCCTCGACCGCGGCGGCCCGGCCCTCGCCGTCGGGGGTCCGGGCGGCCAGGAACCGGTCCAGGTCCCGCTGGGCCCGCGCCCGCACATGGTCGGCGCGCAGCCGTTCCACCTCGTCGTCCAGGAGCCGGCTGCCCGCCCCGCGCGAGGCCTCCGTCACACAGGGCGCCAGGTGCTTGGGCAGTTGCTCGCGCACGGCCCGCCGCTCCCGGTCGTCGCCGACCAGGATCAGCAGGTCGGCGCCGGTCTCCTCCTGGCACCCGGCGAGCGCGTCGGCGATCTCCGCCGCGTTGTGCTCCCAGGTGTTCTCCACCCGGAGCTGGAAATGCCGCTCCGACCAGTCGACGCTGCTGGTGCGGTGCACCGGCCACTGCCGCCCGGTCACCTCGCCCGCCTCCCGGCGGCCCAGCGCGCTGCGCAGCTCGAAGCAGGCGCCCTTGCGGTCGACGTAGGCGACCACACAGACCGGGTCCTCGCCGGCCAGTTCCAGCAGCGGGGACACATGCGGCAGCGGCGCCCAGTGCGCGGCGCCGACGCCCTGCGGGGCGCGGGCCAGCGGCCGGTCGAGCAGCACCTGCCCGGCGCGGGCGAACAGCACCCGGCCGTGCTGGTCGGTGGAGTGCCGCAGGTCCTCCACGGCCTCCCGCACGGCTCGGCAGGTGGCCTCGTCCGCGCCCTGCTCCGCCAGTTCCCGGGCCAGCGCCTCCCCCGTCAGATGGCGGGCGTGGGAGGTGTCCTCCGCGTGCCGTGAGAGGTCGACGTAGACAGAGGCCCAGGGGCCCGGATGTTCGTAGAGGGGGTGCAGGAATGCGAGATCCATGGATTCCTCCCGGATGCCGCTCGGGGGTGGTGGTCCACCGGGCGGGTACCCGGACGCCATGAACGAACACGAGAGCGCGACCGGAGTGGACCCGGGCCGCCTGGACGACCAGCAGCTCATGAAGGAGCTGGAGAACATCCACCGCACGCGTCACGACACGCTGCTGTACGGGTCGAACGACGCGCTGCGGGCCCACAACGAGCGCATGGCGCAACTGGAGGGCGAGTGGCTGCGCCGCAACCCGCGCCGCCCCGTCGCCGCCGGCCGCACCCGGGAGGGCGCGCGGGAACGCGCCGGCGGGGACTCCGCGACCCCCTCGGGCACGTGAGCGTGTGAGTACGTGAGTGGGGGGGGCCCCCCCCCCCCCCCCCCCGGCCCCCCCCCCCCCCCCCCCCCCCCCCCCCCCCCCCCCCCGGGGGGGCCCCCCCCGGGGGGGGGGGGCGGCAACCAGAACGG